>CAUUIE010000059.1:0-11806 GCA_963545065.1 uncultured Treponema sp. | reverse complement strand
AACAAAGAAAGTATCGCCTCCCTTGTTATGGAAGTGTCTAAGTTTAAGGTGTAAAGAAAATTATAAGAGGTGGGTTTAATAACAATTCTAAAAGGTAACTTTTAAAACTAACTTTAAAAGTTACCTATCCTTATGTAACAATAAAAAAGGGTATTTACATTTTATATATTATTTGTAAAATTAATCTCTTTAAGACTTATGATGAATTTATTTGAAAATTTTAAAGATGTGATGAATATTCAAACACATCTAAAAGAAATGAAAGAAAAATTAAAAGATGTAGAGGTGATCGGTACATCTGGTGGCGGATTAGTTAAAGTAACTTTAAACGGTACTTTTTTTCTTACTAATATAGAAATAGATCCAATTGCAGTTGATTCAAGAGATGTTAAAATGTTACAAGACTTAATAGTTTCAGCTCATTGCGATGCTATGGAAAAATTAGAAGAAAAAATGCAAGACGAGTTAGGTCCTTTCGCTAAAGGATTAATGGGATGAGCCTATTATCAGAGACAATAGACTCTTTTTCTATGCTACCTGGTATAGGAAAAAAAAGTGCTACAAGGATTGTTTATCATCTTCTTAAAGCATCTCCTCAATATGCAAAAAAAATGGGGCTTCTTCTTTCGCAGTTACATGAAAAAGTGAAATATTGTAGTGTTTGTGGTTCTTTTAGCGAAGGCGAGATATGTAGTGTTTGCATGGATGAAGGAAGAGATAAGAATGTAATATGTGTTGTAGAAGAGCCTCAAGATGTGAATACTTTTCTTTCATTGCCAGATTATAGAGGTCTTTTTCATGTTTTAGGAGGTGCTATCTCTCCATTAAACGGAGTAGGTCCTTCTAATCTTAATATTTCTAATTTGATTAAGAGAGTAGAAGAAGAAAACATAAAAGAAGTGATTTTAGCAACTAATCCAACACTGGAAGGGGACACAACAGCATTATATATCCAAAATTTATTAAAAGAATATAACGTTAAGCTTACACGCTTAGCTTTTGGTCTTCCAGTAGGCGGGGATTTAGAATATGTGGATAGGCAAACTCTTTCTAGAAGTTTGAGTGGAAGATTACAGTTTTAATTTAAAAATATATTATGGGTTACCAGCAATGATAAAATTTGCAGATGAAGCTAAAATAAAAGTCTCATCCGGTAGGGGAGGGGCAGGTTGCATAGCATTTAGAAGAGAAAAATATGTTCCAAATGGTGGACCTGCAGGAGGGGATGGTGGACGCGGTGGGGATGTTATATTTAAAATTAAAGAAAACATGAGAGGGCTTACACATTTAAGACATAAGACTGTTTATAAAGCACATAATGGTCAAGAAGGAGCAGGGAAAAAACGATATGGAAAAAAAGGTGATGATGTTATTATTTTTCTTCCTCCAGGTTGTGTGATAAAAGATGCTACAACAAAAAAAGTGTTGCATGATTTTAAAGATGAAATAGATGGTGAGTTTGTGTTTCTAAAAGGTGGTAATGGTGGCTGGGGAAATTGTCATTTTAAGGGACCTTCAATGCAAGCTCCGCGTGTGGCTCTTAAAGGTGCTGAAGGAGAGGAGAAGGAGATTATAGTAGAGCTCAATATAGTGGCGGATATAGGTCTTGTAGGTCATCCTAATGCTGGAAAATCTTCTTTTCTTAATTACTTTACAAATGCACATGCTAAAGTGGCAGATTATCCTTTTACAACTAAGATTCCAAATCTTGGTGTTTTGCGAGTTGATAATGATGGCGATATAGTGCTATTGGATATTCCAGGTCTTTTAGAGGGAGCAGGAGAAGGCGTAGGTTTAGGACTAAAGTTTTTAAAACATGTTTCAAGAACAGTAGCTATTGCTTTTTTAATTGATCTATCAAACGATAATTATATGATAGCTTATGATACTCTTTGCAAAGAGTTAAAAACATTTTCTGAAAGTCTTATAAAGAAAGAGCATATTGTTATTGCTACAAAATTAGATATTCCTGGAACAGAAGAAAGACTTATAGAGCTTAAAAAACTTCTTGCTTCAAAATGTGATGTGATAGGTGTTTCAGTGTTTAATGATTGGGGAATGGAAGAGGTAAGAAAAGCTATTATTTCTTTATTTAACAAAAGCAAAAAAGTGGTGAAAGAAGACAATGTAGATCATTTTATGATGCAAGAATTAGAAGACCCATATTATGAAAATAGAAATGATTTTGGAGCAACGGTTAGCTTATCACGAAAAAGGAAAGTAAAAAAGTGAAAGTAGCTCTTTTTGGTGGCTC
Organism: uncultured Treponema sp.; assembly: GCA_963545065.1. Lineage (GTDB taxonomy): Bacteria > Spirochaetota > Spirochaetia > Treponematales > Treponemataceae > Treponema_B. The sequence goes on along the minus strand of CAUUIE010000059.1, from coordinate 9,552 downwards.
TTTTAATCCAATACATAATGGTCATTTAAATCTAGCTTTAAGCGTTTTAGAGCAATTTGAATATGAAAAAATTATTTTTGTTCCAGCATTTATTTCGCCTTTTAAGGTGAATGATGATTCACATTTTGCAATCTCTCCTATTGATAGGTTTAATATGGTGAATCTTGCAATAGAAAGTGAAAAAAAGTTTGAAACGTCATCTTATGAAATTCTAAAGTCTACCCCTTCTTTTACTATAGAGACAGTAAAGTATTTTTATAATAACTTTTACGAGATTGAAGGAAAAATTGGTTTAATTATTGGAAGCGATAATTTAATTGAAATAGAAAAATGGAAGGACTTTAATCATCTTATGAATATGGTTGATTTAATTGTAGTAAAAAGAGAAGGTGTGTCCTTACCAAATATAAAAGGTTTAACTTTTAATTTTTTAGAAGATGCCATACTACCTATTTCTTCTAGCAGAGTTAGAGAGATGATAAAAAGAGGGGATGCATGGCAAAATGAAGTGCCTGAAAAGGTGGCACAGTATATAGAAGAAAATGCTCTTTATGGGCTTTCTTTTAAAGAGATAGAAAACATTATTGAATGTGTTAGTAATTATGCAAAAAAAGAGCTTTCTGAAAAAAGATTTTTGCATTCTCTTCGTGTTGCTGAAATGGCAGAAAAATTGTCTTTAACTTATTCTAACCTTTTTGTAAACCCTCGTGTTGCATATCTTTCAGGCGTATCGCATGATATAACAAAAGAAAAAAGTGATGAATGGCAAAAGATGATGATTATCGAACATAAAGAAACTTTAGATGATATAGAAAAAGCTAATTTAAGGCTTTTGCATGGAAGGACAGCAGCTATTGTAATGGAAGAAAAGTTTGGAATTAAAAATAGATCTTTACTAGATGCTGTAAAACACCACACATTCTCTCACTCTCAATTAGATAATTTAGGTAAGATTTTATATATAGCAGATAAGATTGAAATAGGAAGAGAAAATGCACAAAATTTACGCTCTCTTATTGGCATTTCTAGCATTGATGAAATTATGTGTTTGTTGCTTAAAAGCGAAGAAAAAAAATTAATAAATAAGGGCTTTTCCCTTCATCCTGAAGGGAAAAAGCTTCTTGAAATATTGATGAAAAAAATAAAATAATAACAATATTTTTTTGCTTCATTAAAAACATATGTTTTAATAACTATCACTTAACTTTTAAAGTTTTCGTATAAAGCAAGTCATAAAAGATAGCTTTTGAAACTTTAAAAGTTATCTTTTTCTTATTTATTAATAATAATACCAATTATATGTATAGAATTTACATATTTTCTACTTGTGTAATTTAATATTTTTATGCAATATTAAGATTGATTTGTCATTATGGATATAATATTCTGTATATTTTAGTATTTTTTTATTCCTGTTAGGAGGTTTTTATGGATGGAAGAATGTTGCAAAAATCTTCTATTAAATTCAAATTTTGTATCATATTTTTATTGTTTCCTATAGCATTATCAATATTTATGTTTTTAAACTATTTTAGGAATAAAAATTTCTTTGAAGCTCAAATTGAAAAGTCCGCAATTAGTGGTTTTGAAACTTCAAAACAACTTCTTAATATGTATTTTTCTGAAGTTGCCAGTTTAATCAATACTTTTTCTAACCTAGATATTATAAAATCTGAAATAAACGAAATTACTTCATATAAAGATAAAAACACTCCTAATGGTATTTCTAAGATGGAACCAATACCAGGTAGTTATGAAGATGACGTTATGAAATTATGTGGTCAGTTTCAAAAAGAAAATCCATTATTTTTAGGTATTGCTTTTGCAACAGAACAAAATGGCGGTTATGTGCACTATCCACCAATAGACCGTAACGACGGTTATGATTCAAGAGAGAGACTATGGTATAAATTAGGCAAAGAAAATCCTGGTAAAGTTATGTCTTTAGATGCATATCAAACTTCGAATGGTCAAACTGTTATGACCATTGTTCAAGGCATAATAGATATTAAAGGCAAATTCAAAGGGGTTGCTACTTTTGACATAGATTTAACTAATCTTGCTTCATGTTTTACTAAAGGAGTAGAGGAGTATAAAATTATACTTATAGATAAAAGAAATAAAGTTATTGTAAACACAGTTGATAAAGATAAATTTTTTATGCCTATAGAAGAGTTAAATATAAAAAGTCTTTCACCTTATGATTATAGTAAACAGGTTTCTAGCCAAGAAGTTTTTAATGATATCACTTATTACATTACCTGTGCCCCAGTTAATCTTTCAATTGTTGATTTTGGTTGTATAATTTTAATTCCTAAAACAAAATTTTCCTCTCATTTAAATCAACTTGGAATGTTTTATATTATAGAAGCAATTATTTTATTAATTGTATTTATTATTATTTTTATAGTGATAGGGCGTATCATAATAAAACCAGTGGTAGAGACAACAAAATTATTAGAAGATATTGCAGAAGGAGATGGGAATTTAAATGTAGAGTTAAAAGTGAAAGGTCATGATGAAATATCTTTGCTTTCTAGTTATTTTAATAGAACAATGAAAAAAATTAGGTTTTCCATCAAATCTATAGGTATTACATCTAAAGATATTCATAGCACAGGTGAAGAGCTTTTTAATAATATGAAAGATGCAACTACTACTATGAAAAAAATGAAAGATAATATAGATACTGTTAAAGGTCAAATGATGCATCGCTCAGAAATTGTAGAGGTTATAGGGTCATCTTTAAATTCTATGATGAAAACTATTGAAGAGTTAGACAAAAATGTGGAACTTCAAACAGAAACAGTTGAAAGCTCTTCTGAATATATTAAAACAATGGTAGGAAATATTAAAGCTGTTGTTGTAACAATAGAAGAAAATTTAAAAACTTTGGAACAGTTAAACAATGCTACCAATAATGGTAAGAAATTAATAAGAAAAACAGTGGAATTAAGTGAAGCTGTGCAAGAAAGTTCTAATATTTTAATTGAAACCAGTGCTGTAATTTTAAATATAGCAGCACAAACAAATCTTCTTTCTATGAATGCAGGAATTGAAGCAGCTCATGCAGGAGAGGCAGGAAAGGGTTTTGCTGTTGTTGCAGGAGAAATACGAAAGCTTGCTGAAGATTCTAGTGGGCATGGAGATAAAATTAGTAGGATATTAAAAGATTTAAAAGAAAAAATTGAATATGTTTCTACTTCTGCAAAAGAAGCTGAAAAACAGTTTGAATATATTACTAATTTAGCAAAAAATACATCTAAACAAGAAAAAAGTGTTATGGAAGCAATGGCAAGGCAAGAAGAAGGTAATGGATATATATTAAAAACTATAGACACAATAGATGGTATTACTCATAAAGTGCAAGAAGTTTCTAGGGAAATGTTAAAAAGTAGTAATTCTGTTTCTCTTGAAATGTCTAGACTGGGGGAAATGTCAAAAAGTGTTCAAGCGAGTATGGGCGAGATGTCTTTTAGTAAAAATAAAATTGAAGAATCTATAGAATTAGTGAACCACATGACTGAAAGGAATAAAAAGATGACAGATTCACTTATGATAGAGATAAATAAGTTTAAAATATAGTAGACTATCTTCTTCTATCTCTTTCGAGCAATATAAGACGAATTAAAGAAGCGACAGCAGTTAAAGCTGATGCTATATATGTGAAAGCAGCAGCAGTTAAAACAATTTTTATTCCATATAATTCGTCAGAAGAAAGAAGATGTGTTTCTTTTAATATATTTAATGCTCTCCTTGAAGCATCTATTTCTACAGGTAGTGTTATAAGATAAAAAAGCACAGCTATTGAAAACAAAATAATACCTAAGTTTGTAATTATAGAAATGCCAAAAATAAGACCTGCAATAGCTAAAAGAGGTCCAAAATTTGAACCTATATTTGCTATAGGAACTAATGTTCCTCTTAATATTAAAGGAGCATAGCCTATTTTGTCTTGTATTGCATGACCTACTTCATGGGCAGAAACTCCAACAGCTGCTATAGATGTTTTATTAAAAACAGTTTGTGAAAGTCTTAATACCTTTGTTGTTGGGTCATAGTGATCTGTTAAAGAGCCTTGAATTTCTTTTATGCTTACATTTTGTATATTGCTTAAAAACATTAGTTTTTCTGCTATTTCCTTTCCACTTATTCTTGCTTTTGTTGGAATACGTGAATATTTATTAAATGCATATTTAACTTTTCCTTGTGCAACAAGTGATAAAATTAATGTTGGAACTACTAAAATTAGATAATAATAGTCAAAAAACATAAAGTACAAAGCTCCTTGTTGTTTTAATAAGCTTATTAAGTATACCTATTTGTTTTAAATCTTACAATTGATTTTGTTAATGAGATACCTTTTTGTTAAGAATATTCCTTACTTTTCTATTTAAAAAAAGATACTTTTATAAATTCAATATTTATTCTACTAGGTATTTTTATAAAAATATGTTACACTTTGTAAGAAATTATGGTTTTATTGACGATGATTTAATATGAAAAAAGATTTTGTATGTCTTTTAGGGGGGATTAATGCCTAAAGCTATTACATATCAATCCAACTCGGTTGTGTATTTTGCGGGCGATGTTGATGAAAGAGTTTTCCTGTTACAAACAGGAAGTATTGCATTAACTTCAGTAGATATAGAAACGGGTGGGCAAGTTACAAATTATATAAAGGAAGGTGAGTTTTTTGGTGTTAAATCTGCCTTAGGTAATTTTCCTCGTGAAGATAATGCTATTGTGCTTACGAATTCTGTTTGTTTAGCATTTCAAACACAAGAATTTGAGGCTTTTGCACAATCTAATACAAGAATTATTTTGCAGATGATAAAAGTGTTTTCAAAACAACTTAGGTCAATACATAAAAAGCTTGCTTCTTTACTTGATAGCAAAGAAGATGTAGATCCAGAAGATGGATTATTTAGTGTGGTTAGTGCGTTTTATAATTCACAGCACTATGATGCAGCTAATCAAGTGAGTATTAGATACCTTCAAAATTATCCACAAGGAAAATATAAAAGAGAAATTGCTAAAATAATTCAAACAGCTAAAGATATGCAAGGGCACTCGTTTGGTGCGAATTTAACAGAAAATACTCAAACAATGGCAGACCCTAGACCTACATCTAATTCATCTATGCAAGACATTATGCAAGGTGCTAGTGCAGAGGTGGTGTATCAAGAAGCTTGTGAGTTATTTGATGGTAAGAATTATGATGAAGCTTATAAAAAGTTTCAATACGTTATAGACTCTCCTGATGTCGCGGAAGATATATTATCAGATTCCTATATAAAAGGAGGAAGATGTCTTTTTGAGGCAGGAGAATATGCTAGAACTTTACAGATTTTAACAAATTTTATAGGGCATCTTCCTAAGTCTTCACGTATAGGTGAGGCATTAGTGTATTTAGGAATTTGTTATGAAAGAATGGAAAAGCCAGAAAAAGCATTAGCTTTTTATGATAAAGCTTTACTTTTTGCATCCCCACAGCTTGCAGAAAAAATAAAACAATTACAAGCAAATTTAAAACAATAGAATCGTTTAGCTATCTTTTATATCTTTAACCCAAAAAGCAATTGAAGAGGCTAGTATTAAAATAATTGCAATGGTAGCACTTTGGGAAAAACGATAGGATGAAGCAAAAGAAAATAGCATTAGTGATAGGTTTTCAAAGTTTTCTATACTTAAAATTAATGGGAGAGAAGCATCGGACATAGACATAGCAAATACAAAAATAGCTCCTGAAACAAGCCCTTTATAAGATAATGGAAGAATTGTTTTAAAAAACACAAAAATGTTGCTTTTTGAAAGTAATATTGAAGAGTCAATTATGCTTTTTGGTATTCTAATAATATAAAGCTGGAATTGTGCATATGCAAAAAACCAAAAAAGTGCACTTTGACAAAATATTAAAGTGAATACTGTTCCTTGTTTTAAGATGACATTCCAACCAAAGCCTAACATAATAGAAGACGAAATTAATGGTAAAAAAGAAAGAAGTTCAAAGTAACGAGGTATTTTAAAAAATAATTTCATATAACTAAAAAAAAGTGTTGCAAAAACAGAGATTAAAGCTACTAATAAAGCTACAGATATTGAATTAAACAATGCTACATAAAAGCTTTTTAATGAAAATATGTTTTGCCACGACCTTATTGTAAAGGAATATAAACTACTATAACTATATTGTTGTGAATAAAAGGAGTATAAAAGAATTGAAGTAATGGGCATAATCAAAAATAAAAGTATTACGCTTATTAATAGGTAAAAAATAAATTTTTCTATCATGCCATGTATTTTTAACCTATTATTCTCAAGTTCTATTTCATTTGTGTTAATAGTTGATTTTTTCTTAAAATATAAGTAAAAATTAAGTAAACAAAGGGAGAATAACACTTCTATTAATGATAATGTTGAAGCAAGTTTTATGTTAAAAGAATAATTTATACATTTATATAATTCTACTTCTATGGTAGAAGTGCCAACACCACCAAAAAGTAAAATTATAACAAAACTAAAAAAGCAAAACAAAAAAATGAGCAAAAAAGATGACATAATAGATGGAACTAAATAGGGAAAGATAATCATCTTAAATGTCATAAAAGAGCTAGCTCCAAGTAATGTGCTAGAATCTTTTTCATTTTGTGGTATTTTTTGCCAACTTTCAGTAATTAATCTCATTGCTATAGGAAAGTTATACACGCCTTGTGCTATTATTATTCCCGAAAATGAATATAAAAAAGAATTTATTTTAAGTCCTAACATATTTTTTAATAATGTATAAAAAAGTCCGTTGTTTCCAAAAAATAATATATAAGATAGTGCCATTATTATTGCAGGAAGGGTTAAAGGAATAGCAGAAAGGCTCATTAATATTTTTCTTCCTTTAAATTCTCTATTTGCACAAAAAAAGGCTGATAACATACCAATAAAAAGAGCAAGTAAAGAAGAAAAGAAAGATTGGCTTACTGTGAAAACAAATATTCTAATTAATGCATAAAAGTTATTTTCCACAATATCAAGCTTTAGTAATTTAAATTGATGAAAAAAAATTGGTAATAAAGATGCTATAAAAGGTATAAAAAAGAAAAGTATGCAAAGAAAGAAAAAAAGAGCTGTAATAAATAAAAACAGACGTAGTAAGTTCTTTTTAAGAAAAAGTGTCTTTTTTTCTCTCTTTGTGATTAATAACATTTATTTGACTGCATTCATTGCATCCGAAATAACTTTTTCTATATTTTCGCTTTCAAATTTTAATACTTTTTGGGGTGATGGAATAGATGAAAAGGTACTAGGCAATTTAACACTTTTCATTACTGGAAACATAAATTGAGTTTCGCCAATTATAGATTGCACTTCATCAGACAACATAAAATCTATAAATTCTTTTCCTTTTTCAGCGTTAACTGCTCCCTTTAAAAGAGCTACTCCTTCTATCTGTGATAAATGTCCTTCTTCAAAAATAAGTGGCTGAAATTTCTCTGTTTTATCATATAGTAGGTGAGCTGCTAAACTTGTGGTATATGAGATAACAAGAGGCACTTCACCAGAAGTAAAAAGAGAATAGCCTTGTGACCAACTTGTTGGCATAGAAAGTACATTATTATTTAGCTCCTTCCATTTTTCAATGTAAGATGAGCCAAATACTTCATGCATCCAAAGAAGCACTCCTAAACCTGGAGTGCTTGTCATAGGATTCATTAATACAATTTTACCTTTGTATCTTTTATCAAGCAAGTCTTTAAGGGATTTAGGTGGTGGTAATTCTGATGTTGTGTTATACATAAAAGCAAAGTATCCAAAGTCAAATGGTGTAATTAAGTCTTCATCACTCATAATTAAATTTGGCTCTATTTCGTTTGCTCTTTTGGCTTTATATGGAGATAAAATATCTAGTTTTATTGCTTTTCCCAATAAATAGTTATCTATTCCTAAAGCTACATCTGCTTTTGGCTCTGCTTTTTCTTGAAATGCACTTGTAACTATAGAAGATGCATCTTTACAAGTAATGAACCTCACCCTTGTGCCTGTCTTCTCTTCAAATAGTTTTGCAATCTTAGGTCCTGCCCCCCATTCACCTGAGAATGAACTATAGGTATACACAACAACTTCATCTACTTTTTCTTCTTTTGAACATGAAGAAAACAAAATAGAGACAACAATTAAAAATGATAGTATTTTTTTCATAATTTTCCTTACCTCCGCTGGCATTATCCAGATCAGGTTATTAAAGATGATTGCCATCTTTTTCGGGTATTTCTCAGCCCTTTTTTTGAGCACCCCGGTACTTAAGCTGTGCTAGTATAGTAAAAAACTAATCTAGTAATCAATAGGAAAGATGAGATTTAAGAAAAAGGTTTATCAAGACCTTAAGTATTTTAGAAGTTAATAGTATATTAGTGTTCGTCTAATATTATTGAAGTTTTTCATCCATATGCATATATAGCCCATAAGCACTATATAAATTTTCATATTCTTTATACACATATTCAAACTCTTTACGAAATTCTTCTATAGTTAGATTTAAGTCAAAAAGTTTAATAGTTTTTTCATATAAATCATACAATCTAAATATATCATCATTTCGTAATAGCTCTTTTTGGTACCTATAAATATAATTGTTATAAAGTTCTCGCATAGTGAAAAAATTTTTTCGTTGAATAAGATAAGCACAATAACTAGGATGATTTTGTTCCAAAAGCTTTCTAATACTTAAATTGTGAGAATAGTTGATGCTTCCTATTATGTAATAATTAGAGGCAATTAAATTTAAATTTGTTATAGATTGAGTTATATTAGTTATTAAAAAATTATAGGTTCTATTTTTTTTATCATTTATGTTACCTCTTATGAGTAAAACTACTGCTATGAGTAAAATAAAAAGTCCGCTACATATAATATTATGGAAAGTGAATATTTTTTTACATAAATTGAGTTTAAGCTTTTTTTGCCTCTTGCCACACTTTGGGCAAAAAATATCATTTTCATTTAGTTCTGTTTTGCATTTATTACATATCATATTAATATCCTAATATTGTGTTAATTTAATAGAAGAATTTAAACTTAAAAAGTTAAGTTTTAAACTTTGCACAAATTGCTATCTACCTAGTATAATCCCTTTCATTATATCATAAACACACTCATTTTCAATCTAACCATAAGGGAAATTTAAATTTCATATCATAATAGTGAAACTTATAAATACACAATCGGCATATTAGACATAACATGCTAAAGAAAAAAATAAGCAAAAAAGCATCTTTTGTCTATAAACTAAGTTCCACTCACCTTTTAAACTATTTTCATGTTCACTTAAATTATTTATATAACTTTAACAACACACTTAATATTTATTTCTAAATTTTGCTTTCATAATATTCTTTAAAATCATCACCTTAAATGTTGCCTTTCCATGTTATTTTTAAAGTAGTGAAGAAAAGACATTTTGCAAAATCACTAAGGTTGCAATAAGGGAGTGCTGATAGTTAGACGAAAGGTATTTATCACATCTTAAAAGAACTCATCTATTTTAAGAGTTTTAGTAAA
>CAUUIE010000058.1:0-12225 GCA_963545065.1 uncultured Treponema sp. | reverse complement strand
TTTTTATTTCTTCTTTTTTTTCATATATATATTTTGTGTTGTATAAGGCATCCCCTATAATAGGAAGACCGATGCTTGCAAGATGGCATCTTATTTGATGGCGAGCACCTTGTGTTATGGTGCAGTAGCAAGTAATATTTTTATTGTAGCTTTGGACTTTTATATTTCTTTTAAACATTTTTTTTATTACATCTATTGCTTCATTTTCTTTTATTAAAACTTGTGTTATATATGTTTTCCCCCTTTTTTTATTATCAACGGTTTGTTTTTTCTTTTCGGGTAAAACTAATTTTACTTTATAACCTTTAGGTCCATACGAAGCAAAAGCAGTTTTAACTATTAGTGAATGCTTATTTTTAGATTGTTCTAAATGACATTTAGGTATGTATAAAAGTTGGGAAGGAACAAAATTACAAAGTGCTAAATATTGTTTTTTAATTAGGTTTTTGTCTTGCATTGTTTGCAAGATATTGAACATATTTTGTGTTTTAGCTATTAAAACGAGCCCTGATGTAGCTGTATCTAATCTATGCAAAAGTCCTGCTTCAATTGCTTTTTTCCCTATAACTTTTTCTTTTAAATGCCTAGCATTTAAAAAGTTAGTTAATAGTGAGGCATCTCCTTCTTTTATTGGAGCGGTAGGCATGCCTCTTTTTTTGTTTAGTATGGCAAAGTCTTCATTTTCAAAAATTACATCAATTATTTTTTCATCTATAAGGCTTCCCATAGGAAAGGCATGATAACATAAATTAAAAAAAAGCAAAATGCTTGAATAGTGTTTTGTTTGAAATGAGAATTTATTTGAATGATAAGCGATATTACAAATAGATTTTTCATTAATTATAAAAAATCTTTTACATATCGTAATGTCTTGAAATATGAAATTATCTATAGTATAATTAATAGCATGAAAGCTACAAATTTATTAAAAAGATCAGAGGTTGCTAAAGGCGACAAATGGGATTTATCTTCTCTTTTTGCAAATGATGAAGCATGGGAGGAAGGATTAAAAAAATTTATTGAGATGGGGAATGTTGCAGATAAGCACAAGGCAGAATTTGAAAACCCCAAAACAGTAACTGCTTCTCTTCTTTTAGAAGCATTAAATAGTTCTGCAGAAGCTCAAAGGCTTGGAGAGCGGCTTTATAGCTATGCTATGCTTAATAAAAGTTCTGACGAAGGAGATAGTAAAAACTTAGATAGAATGGGTCGTATATTTATGGCTTTTACTGATCTTTCTGCAAAAACTAGTTGGTTTATTCCAAGCATAATGCAGATTCCTGAAGAGAATTTACGTAAATGGATTGATCCAAAAAGTGATACAGGAAAAAATTTCGCAGATCATCGCATTTATATAGAAAAAATGCTTTATGAAAAGCCGTTTATTCTTTCAGATAAAGAAGAGAAGGTTCTTTCCCTTCTTGCAGAAAGTCATGGAACAGCGTCTCAAGCGTTTTCTCAACTTACTAATGTTGATATGGATTTTGGCTATATAAATGATGGGCATGTTGAAAAGAAACTTACACAATCTTCATATTCACAATTTTTGGGTAGTTCTGATAGAAACATCAGAGAGAAAGCCTATAAACAATTTTATTCTGTTTTTGATGCTCACAAAAACACACTTAGTACTCTTTATTCTGGAAAAGTACAACAAAACATTGCACTAGCTAGAATTCGTGGTTATTCTTCAGCTAGAGAACGAGCATTGCAACCTGATAAAGTGCCATTGGAAGTTTATGATAATTTAATTAACACAATTCATAAAAATCTATCTCCACTTCATAAGTATTATTCATTAATGAAAAAAATGTTAAAAGTGGATAAGTTAAAGCCCTATGATGTTTATGTGCCTCTTGTAGAAGATGTGAAAAAGGTTACTCCATATGATGAAGCAGTAGAGATAGTAGTAGATGCCTTAAAAATTTTAGGTGATGAATATGTTTCAACTCTTAAGAAAGGCTTAACAGAACAGCACTGGGTGGATAAATATGAAAATATAGGCAAAAGGTCTGGTGCTTTTTCAGCTGGCGTGTATGATGGTTATCCTTATATTCTTTTAAACTATAAAGAAGATGTATTACGTGATTTGTTTACACTAATACATGAGGGTGGGCATTCAATGCATAGTTGGTATTCCACACACAATAATCCTTATCCTTGCTATAGTTATACTATTTTTGAGGCTGAAGTTGCATCTACATTTAATGAAGAATTATTATTCCGCTATTTATTGAATAATGCAAATGATAATAAGATGAAAGCTTATCTTTTAAGTATGAGAGCAGGAGATGTTTTAGCCACTCTTTATAGGCAGACAATGTTTGCAGAATTTGAAAAAATAGCACATGAATGTGTGGAAGGTGGAAGACCATTAACTCTTTCTGTAATTAGGGAAGAATATGGAAAGCTATTAAAATTGTATTTTGGAGATGAAATGCAATTTGAAGAAACTAGTGATTTGGAAGGTTTACGCATTCCTCACTTTTATAATTCTTTCTATGTTTATAAATATGCTACGGGAATATCTGCTTCTATGGCTTTAGCTGAGCGTGTAAGTTCAGGAGGAGCAAAAGAAAGAGAAGATTATTTTAATTTCTTAAAGTCTGGTGGCTCACGTTATCCAATTGAAAGTTTAAAAGTTGCAGGAGTAGACATGGCGACAGCTGGTCCAATACAAGCTGCATGTGATAATTTTTCAAAAATAGTGAACGAATTGGAAGAAATATTAACAAAGATTTAAAAAATAGTTTTTAAACGTTTTATGTATAACCAAATGGGGAAGGATAACTCTTCCCCGATCTCTTTTTTTAATTCTGATGTTTTTGTGGAATTCTTAAAGAGAGGAATTAATAGGCATGATTTTATAGTTTCCTTTCTTAAAGAAAGAGGTGTTTCTTCTTCTTCTATTTCTTTTTCCACAGGGCGACATATCTTAGTTAATTATCCAAAACAAAATTATAATACACGATATAAGCAAAAGATATTTATTGCACATTATGATAGGCTAGAGGGTACAGAAGGTGCAAATGATAACTCTGCTGCGGTTTTTATCTTAATGAATTTTGCTTTGTATCTTTCTACTATTAATTTTTCACATAATATAAAAATTATTTTTACGGATGGAGAGGAAGCGGGGCGTGAGGGCTTGATATTTCAAGGCTCTTATAAGCTTGCATTAGGATTAAGAGAATTAAATATGGAAGATTCTGATATATACATATACGACATGTGTGGAAGAGGAGATACGCTAATTTTTTCTCTTTCAGGTATTTATGGCAGAGATAGACAAAAAATTGCTCCATTACTTGATTTTCATAATCAAGCTTTATCTTATGCAATAGAAGCGGGAATAAAATCTTCTTCTTTAATTACAGCATATAGTGATAATGCAGGCTTTATTGCAGCGGGATTAAAAGCTCAACTTATTACAGTTTTGCCATATGAAGAAGTTAATATTTTAAAAAAACACCTTGAAAATCCTAAAGATCAAATCTTCTCGAATTCTCTTATTGAGTCTATTTTAAAAAATAAAAGAATAGATGAAACATCCCCTTTTTCTTCTATAATTCCTAATACATGGCAAAAAATGCACACTCCTTTTGACACTTTAGAGACACTAACTGATTTTTCTTATAATTTAGTAATGAATTATATGAAAATTTTAGCTAGGAAACTGAAATAGTTAAAATATAATATTGTAAAATTTATTTTTTCATTGTTATAATAGTTAATGGTATAAATATTTTAGGCTTTGATAGTAAAAAACAATAGTGTTTATATTAAATGTGTTTTTTGAAAACTGCTAACTTTTAATCTGCGTAATAAGAATTGATTATATCATATAAATAAATTAAAGAAACAAGTCTAATAAAAAATATTTATATAAAATCAAAATTGATATTAATAATTATATGTTTTTTAAGAGGGAAGTTATGGAAAATTATGGTTTTATATTAGAAGAAAGTAAAGAAATGGAAGAGATATCTTCTTTAGTTACTTCTTATGTTCATGAAAAGACAGGAGCCAAAGTTCTTCACATATCTAATAAAGATGATAATAAATTGTTTAGTATTGCTTTTAGAACACCACCAAAAGATAATACAGGAGTTTTTCACATAATAGAGCATAGCGTGTTATCAGGAAGTAGAAAGTATAAAACTAAAGATCCTTTTGTATCTTTGTATAGCTTTTCATTAGCAACTTTTATGAATGCTATGACATTCACAGATATTACTATGTATCCGTTTAGTAGTAGAAATGAAAGCGATTTTTATAACCTTATGGATATGTATTTAGATTCTGTTTTTTTCCCCGCGATGTATCAAAATCCTGAAATCTTTTATAAAGAAGGATGGCATTATGAAATTAATTCGAAAGACGAAAAGCTTAAATATAATGGCGTTGTATATAATGAAATGAAAGGTGTTTTTTCTAATAGAATTTCACAACTTTATTATAAGGCTTGCAAGACTCATTTTATGAGGCATTCATATTCTTTTAATTCAGGTGGAGATCCTGAAAACATTCCAGACCTTACATATAAAGAATTTCTTGAAACTCATAAAAAATATTATCATCCTTCTAATTCTTTTGTTGTTTTATATGGAGATATGGAAATATCTAAATGCTTAAAACTTTTAGATATTGAATATTTTTCAAAATTTGATAAAAAAGAATTAGATATTGCAATTGAAACGGAAAAACCTAATAAATCGGAGATTACAAGTCAATTTATAGAGCAGTTAGGTGAAACTAAGGAAATTATAGGAGATCTAAAAGAAAATGTAAAAATGAGAGTAAAGTCTACTACTGGAGCAGATGATTTTTACTCCATTTCTGCAGATGATAATACTTCGAAATCTCTTTTTGCAATAGGTTATAGTATTACGGAAGAAGTTGATATACTTGATTCTTTTGTTATTAATATATTGTATGACATTTTAGTTACATCTCCTGCAAGCCCATTACGAGAAGCAATTATTGAAAAAGGCTTTGCAAAAGAAATGTACCCAGTTTCTATCAAAGCTTCTCGTAATGATTTTTTCATTATGTTTGAAGATATAGAGAAAGAAAAAAAAGATGAGCTTATTGCTATAGTTGATGAAACAATAAAAGATATGATTGATAAAGGTATTGATAAAAAACTTTTAGAATCTAGCATTAGGCAAATAGAAATGGAGTGGAAAGAAGCAAACTTTCGTAATTCACATGGTCTTTTTTATTTGTTTAAGATGATAGATTTTTGGTATTATGGTGTAGATCCATTTGAAATTTTTGAGATGGAAGCTATCATTAAAGAACTAAAAAGACGTGCCAATAGTAGATTTTTTGAAAACTTTATTAAAAACCATTTTTTTGAGACAGGGTTTAGGTCTTATACTATTTTAATTCCAGAAAAAAATCTAAACGAAAAAAGAGAAAAGGTTTTAGAAGAAAGATTAGCTAAATATAAGAGTTCTTGTGATAATAATAAAATAGATGAATTAATTGAAATAAATCAAAAACTACATAAAAGAGCTATGGAAGAAGATGAAGAAGAAGCAAAAAAGACCATTCCTTTATTAAAATTGGAAGATGTTAAAAAAGATATATGGAATTGTAATTACAACATAGAAGAAAATAATGATTTTACTTTATTGCACGTTAATATGTTTTCTTCAGATATTATATATTTTGATTTTGCTTTTGATATAGATGGAGTAAAAGAAGAAGATATCCCTATTATTTCTTTTCTTACAGATTTACTTACTCAAATTGATACAAAAAATTATTCTTATATGGAGTTAAACAAAGAAATTGCATTACATACAGGTGGTGTCTCATTTTTTCCTGAAGTAATAGAAAATAAAAAAACACATAAAATATCACTAAGAATTGTATTAAATGTGAAAAGTATTTTTAATGAAGCTAAAGAATTGTTTTTATTATTAGATGAAATTATATTTAACACATTGTTTGATGATGAAAAGAGGATAAAAGAAATATTGGAATCGAATATATTAAAAATGGAAAGTAACCTTGTTTATAATGGGCATTCTGTTGTGTGTTCCCGTATTTCATCATATTTTTTAGATGTGAGTAAGTATGCCTCTCTTTTAGGTGGTTTTGATTATTTACGTTTTTTGCAAGGTCTATATAACAACTTTGATGATAGAATTGAAGATTTAAAAATGAAGTTAAAAGAATTATATAAAGTTCTTTTTAAAAGAAATAATTTAGTAATTTCTATAAGTGCTTCTAGTTTACATCTTTCTAATATTAGAGAAAATATAAATAATTTTGTTTTAAATTTACCTAAATTACAGATTGAAAAATCCACTAGTCTTGCTCCTTTAAAAAAATTAAATGAAGGAATTACTTGCGAAAGTAATGTTTTATACGTTGGTAAAGGTTATGATATAGAAAAATTAGGGTATAAATATTCAGGAAAACTATTAGTTTTAAGTAATGTTCTAAATGGTGGATATATACATAACAATGTAAGAGCAAAAGGAGGAGCTTATGGGGGAAGTATTAAAGTGTATTCTAATAAAGCTTTAATTGCATCATCTTATAGGGATCCAAATCTTTTAGAAACTCTTTCAGTTTATGATGATATATCTAAATATTTGGAAAGTTTTAAAGCTACAAAAGTTGAAATGACATCCTATATTATAGGCTCTTTGAAAGAATTTTATACCCCAATTTTTCCAGAAAGTGAGGCGATTAGAGCTTTAAGACTCTATTTAAGTGGTAGAACAAATGAAGATATAATGCAAATATTAGATGAAGCTCTTGTAACTTCTGAAAATGATATTAAGTCTTATTCTGTCCTTTTGCAAAAGGTAATGGAGAAAAATTATATTTGTGTATTAGGAAATGAAAAGAAAATAAAAGATGCATCTAATATTTTTTCTAATATTATTTCTCTTAAATAGCATTATTTTTATTGTAGAGTGTACTTGACAAAAACTTAAATAATTGATAAACATAACTAAGTATATCTGTTGTATGGCTTTGTATGATAGAAAAATCAGCTCGCCACTTGACAAGTTATTGTATTATTAATACACTTTGTGGTGTCGTATTCACTTATAAGGTAATGCGAGAGTGGTGGAATTGGCAGACACGCTAGACTTAGGATCTAGTGCTGAAGAGCATGAGGGTTCGACCCCCTTCTCTCGCACTTATCAGCTTTTTTAAGTGTACTTTTGCGGGAATAGCTCAGTGGTAGAGCGCCACCTTGCCAAGGTGGATGTCGCGGGTCCAACTCCCGTTTCCCGCTTAAAGAGCGATTCGGTACATCGAATCGCTCTTTTTTTTTATCTCATACTTATGAGATGCTATATTTGTTGTTTTAAAAGTGTAAGAAATAAATAAAAAAAGAGGGGATGTTTATGGAATATGAAAAAAATATAGAGATTGATGATAATTCAAGGGCAACACTTGATATAACGATAAAAAAAAATGTTTTAAATGATGAATATCAAAAACTTTTAATTAAATATTCAAAAGAAATTAGTTTACCAGGTTTTAGACGTGGAAAAGTTCCACCAAAAGTATTAGAGGCTAAATATGCTGATAGTATTAAAGCAGACCTTGCTTCCAAAATTATAGAAGAAGTTTTAAAAGAAGTTTTTGAAACATTACCAAAAGAAGAAAAGCCTATATATTCTTCTAGACCAGAGATAAAAGAAGAGCCTAAATTAGATCTAAATAATGACTTTTCTTTTTCAGTGTTTTATGATGCCTATCCAAAGATTAAAATTTCAAAAGATGAAGGTTTTTCTTTCAAAATTCCATCTATCATTGTAGGAGATGAAGATATTCAAAAGGAGTTAGAAAGATATCAAGACATAAATGCTACAATTAAAGAGAAAGAAGGTGATGATGTAGTTAATAAAGATGATATTGTTAACATAGATTATGTGGGTTTTGATGGAGAAGTAAAAGAAAAAGAAAGTAGTGATTATGTCTTTGTTGTTGGAAAGAGTAATGATTATTATAATATTGGCGATGATGTTTTAGGAATGAAAAAAGGTGAGGTAAAAGAAATTATCAAAACATATAATGATGATTTTGAAAATGTAGAGCTTAGAGGCAAAACTAGAAAAATTACTATTACACTTAAAACTGCTAGAGAAAAAATTTTGCCTAAAATTGATGATGAGTTAGCACAGGATATAAGTGAAGATTATAAAACACTAGATGATTTAAAAAATAGTATTAAAGAAAGGTTGGAAAAAACTATAGAGAGTAAAATTAAAGCACAAAAAATTCAAAGTTTAAGAAATGAGTTAGTTAAGGCAAACCCTGTGATTGTGCCCGAATCTATGATTTCTTATGATCTTTATTCATATTATGAAGATTTTGCAAGACAATATGGGATTTCTGTACAAAACTTTATGACAACATTGGCGGATAAGGCGACTCAATTGGAAAATGATTTAAAACCTAATATTATAAAAAATTTGCAAGCTTTCTTAATTGAAACAGAGCTTAAAAAGAAATATGAAATAAGTTTAAGCGACGAAGAATTTGATGCTTATATTGCAAATTATGCAAAAGAAGTTGGTGCTTCTAAAGAAGTCGTTGAGAATGCAATGAAAGACCCTGCTACAAAACTGACATATAAAAATAATGCTACAACTGAAAAACTTTATGATCTTCTTTTTACAAAATCTAATATAGAAAAAGGAGATGAGATATCGCTTAGTAAATTTGAAATAGATGAGCAAAAATTAGGCTAATAGATGAGGTAATTTAGGATGTCTATTTTAGTTCCATATGTAATTGAACAAGTTTCAGGTGGGGAGCGTAGTTATGATATCTTTTCTAGGCTCCTTAAGGATAGAATTATTTTTGTTGATAAAGAACTTAATGATGTTTCGGCAGATATTATTGTTGCAGAATTATTATTTTTGGAATCTCAGAGTTCAGATAAAGACATAAGCCTTTATATTAATAGTCCTGGTGGTTCTGTTACTGCAGGGCTTGCTATTTATGATACAATGCAACATATTAAACCTGATGTGCAGACAATTTGTTTAGGTCAATGTGCTAGTATGGCTGCAATTTTGTTAGCGGGTGGTACTAAAGGAAAGCGTTTTGCTCTCCCTTCTTCAAGAGTAATGATTCATCAACCTTGGGGTGGCGTTTCGGGGCAAGCAACTGATATAAATATACAAGCAAAAGAAATATTAAGGCTTAAAAATATGATAATTTCTTATTTTTCACAAGATACAAATCATTCTGAAAATGATGTAAAAAAAGATATGGAAAGGGATTTTTTTATGTCTAGTGAGCAGGCATTAGAATATGGCATTGTTGATAAAATAATAGTTGGAAAGAAGCATGAAAATAAATAGAGCTAATAATAAAAAATTTATTTGTTCTTTTTGTGGTAGATCCAAAGAAGACGGTGTTGTTATAATTCCTAGTGGCAATGATGTTTGTATATGTAATGAATGTCTTGCTATATGTAATAGGTATCTTGAAAGATATAATAGAAGTGAAAAGTATAGCGGATCTTTTTCTATTGTCTCTCCAAGAGAGCTTAAGTCTTATCTTGATGACTATGTTATAGGGCAGGATAATGCGAAAAAAGTGCTTTCTGTGGCTGTTTATAATCATTATAAGAGGATTAATAACGTAGCTTCTACTGATGATGTGATTGTTGAAAAATCTAATGTTTTGTTATTAGGTCCTACTGGCTCTGGTAAAACGTTGTTAGCAAAAACATTGGCAAGAAAAATGCAAGTGCCTTTTGCTATAGCTGATGCTACTACCCTTACTGAAGCAGGATATGTGGGAGAAGATGTAGAGAATATATTGTTAAAACTGATTCAAGATGCAGATTGGGATGTTTCAAAAGCTGAGCACGGCATTGTTTTTATTGATGAAATTGATAAGATTGCAAGGAAAGGAGAAAATTCTTCCATCACGCGTGATGTTTCAGGTGAAGGGGTTCAACAAGCATTGCTTAAAATAATAGAAGGAACTGTGGCATCTGTTCCACCTCAAGGTGGTAGAAAACATCCTGGTCAAGAAATGATTAGGCTTGATACTTCAAATATTTTATTTATTTGTGGAGGTGCGTTTGTTGGACTTACAAAAATCTTAGAAGATAGACTACAGAAACAACCTATGGGTTTTGGTGCAGATATAAAAAGAGCAGAGGAGAAAGATTTAAAAAGATTATTTGATGAACTTTCTACTGACGATCTTGTAAAATTTGGGATTATACCAGAACTTGTTGGTCGTCTTCCTGTTAGAGTAGCATTGAATGATCTAACAGTAGAAGATCTTGTTCGTATCCTTATAGAACCTAAAAATGCTATTATAAAGCAGTTTCAAGCGTCATTTAAACTTGATGATGTAGAGCTTACATTTGATGATGATGCCATTAGTTCTATTGCACAAAAAGCTATGGATGAAAAATCGGGTGCTAGAGGATTGCGTGCAATTGTGGAAAAACTTATGTTGGATTCTATGTTTGATGCTCCTTCAATAGAAGGACATAAATGTCTTCATATAACTGCTGAAATGATAAATAATTCTAATGTTAAACCTTCATTAAATCTTGCGTCATAATTATTAACAAGATATGAAGTGTATAGTTTTTACAGGCGGTGGTACTGCAGGACATATCTTTCCAGGTCTTGCTGTTGCAGAGTTGGTATCTCAAGATTACAATATTGTTTGGCTTGGTTCTAAAAATATTAGAGATGCTTCTTTTGTTTCTACGTTACCTCGTGTCAATTTTATTTCCATACCATCTGGCAAGTATAGAAGGTATTTTAGTTTTAGAAATGTGATAGATGTTTTTAAGATTATATATGCCTTCTTTGTTTCTTTTTTTATTTTGTTGCGTTTAAAGCCTCTTTTATTATTTTCCAAAGGAGGTTTTGTTTCTACTCCTCCTTGTATTGCAGCTTACCTTTTACGTATTCCTGTTATAACTCATGAATGCGATTTTTCACCTGGTCTTGCAACTAGACTTAATGCAAAATTTGCAAAAAAGATATTAATTTCTTATCCTGAAACTGCACGTTTTTTTAAAGAAGAAATGAGTAAAAAAATACTTTATACAGGCAATCCAGTTAGATCTTTTTTTTATAATGCAAATGGACAAAAAACTTTTTCTTTTATAGGATGTCTTCCTGAAAAGCCTATTCTTCTAATATTAGGTGGAAGCTTAGGAGCAGAACAAATTAATACCTTAATTTATGAGAATATAAAAGAATTAATAAAATATTTTTTTGTTATTCATCAAACAGGTGAGGCACATATAGAAAAAGCAAAATCTGTTTTACAAGAACTTAAAGATTTAGATTATCAATGTGCAACTAATTATGCTCCATATTCTTTTATTAAAGAAGAACTCCCTGATATTATTTTTTCATCATACATTGTAGTTTCTCGTTCTGGTTCAAATACAGTTTGGGAACTTGCAACACTAGGAAAACCCATGGTGTTAATTCCTTTAGAAAAGGGTTCATCTCGTGGGGATCAAGTAGAAAATGCTCTTTTCTTTTCTGAAAAAAAAGCTGCTATAACGTTAAGAAATATAGATGCAACAAATGAGAATTTTTTAAATGTATTACTTGGTTTAAATAAAGATAACGCTATGTGTTCTTCTTTATCTTTAAATGCTAAAAACTTAGCTAATAAAGATATTGCTAAAAACATAGTAAATATTATAGAAGATTTAATTAGTAATTAGCATGGAGGTTAATGCTATGGCTGATGATTTTTCTTTTGAAGTTGTTAAAGAACTAGGAGTTATTTCTGAAAACAAAACTGGCTGGCATCTTGAACTAAACATTGTAAATTGGAACAATAGAGGTGAAAAATATGATATTAGAAGTTGGTCACCGGATCATGGGAAAATGGGAAAGGGCATTACTTTAACAAAAGATGAATTAAGAACATTAAAAGAACTTTTATCTGAAATAGAGTTATAGGATATAATATTTTAATTACGCATTTTGTTGTATTTTCTTTTTAACTATTAAATTAAATTGATTACTTGCATATTGCACAGTATATAATTTTATACAAAATTAATGTGGTATTTTATATGAAAAAAAACAATATATTAAAAAAAAGTCTTCTTGTTATTGCAATCTTATTTATTATTTCTATTTTTTCAACGTATTTTATTGGAAGTTATTTTATTAACTTTGCCTTAGTTCCTAATAAAGGAGGAGGTAATAGAGATTCATCTACTTCTTCAGCTCA
>CAUUIE010000057.1:0-12635 GCA_963545065.1 uncultured Treponema sp. | reverse complement strand
AATCTAGCTAGTTTTTGAAGAAAGTCTAGCTAGAGTGGGACCCCATTTACTACTAGAATGCACTCCCAATTATTACAATAAACGCACCTAAAGGTATGTAACACTATGCCTTTAATTCTAGCTAGAAGAGGGCTTTTCTTTTAGCTAGAATTGATGCTGTGTAATAACTATAGTGTGGAGCCAATCATTTAAGTAATAATAGGCGAATTCTAGCCACATTAGACCATGCCGATTAGCTAACGGGAGTCCTCCGTCTAGCTAGCAGGAGGCGTCCTGTTAGCTAGACGGAGCTCACCTTTTAGCTAGAGGGGATACATCCTATATAGATTTTGTTTAAAAGATGCACATTTTTAAATGGAACACTTTTTGAGGTAAGAAAAGATGAAGAACCCAAATAAAAGAAAAAGGCTTTCTATTTAAAAAGGGCATAAGACAAAGATAGAACTTAAAATGTTAATAAAAAGCATTTTCACTACAGTGTTAAAGTGTGTTTTATAAACTTTCTTCCGTATTACATTCTTTTAATAAAGTAATTAACTAATCTTTTTTAATCTTTAAGTTTTCACCTCTTATTTACTAATTGCTTTACTTACAATACTTGTGTTACACTTAGCACTATATTTTAAGGAGATTTTTATGCAAGATTTCAAAAAGATTAGTGATTATATTAAAACAAAAGAAGCAGAAGATGAAGCGGTTTCTCTTGAAACATTGCTAACTTCAATTCCCGCTATGGCTCCTGAATCTGATGGAGATGGAGAAGAAGAAAAAGCTAAAGCCTTAGAAAAACATTTGGTATCTTTAGGCTTTCCATCTCCTCAATATTTTTATGCTCCTGATGAAAGAGTGAAAACAAAAAGAAGACCAAACATGCTTTTCACTCTTAAGGGTAAAAAAGAAGAGGCACTATGGATTATAAGTCATCTTGATGTTGTCCCCCCTGGAGAGGCATCTTTGTGGAAAAGTGATCCTTGGAAAGTTGTACGAGAAGGCGATAAAATTATAGGGCGTGGTGTGGAAGATGACCAACAAGGTTTAACTTCATCTGTTATTGCAGCCTTACCTTTTATTAAATTTGGAATAACACCTGAATACACAATAAAACTTTTGTTTGTGGCAGACGAAGAGGTAGGCTCTAAATATGGAGTGTGCTATTTATTGAAAGAACATAATCTATTTAAAAAGAGTGATTTAATATTAGTGCCAGATGGGGGAGACCCAAAGGGTGAGACAATAGAGATTGCAGAAAAAACAACTATTTGGTTCAAATTTAAAACAAAAGGTTTACAGACTCATGCTTCTATGCCAGATTCTGGAAACAATGCTTTTGTTGCTGCTTCAGATTTAGTTTTGCACCTTAATGCTTTGCAAAAAGTCTTTAATAAAAAAGACCCTCTTTTTGAACCAGATTATTCAACATTCCAACCAACAAAAAAGGAAGCTAACGTTCCAAACATAAACACAATTCCAGGTGAAGATGTTTTTTATATGGATGCTAGAGTTCTTCCGTTATATAAGCCTGAAGAAGTGGTAGAAGCTGTAAAAAAAGAATGTAGGGAAGTAGAAAATAAATATAATGTGAAAATAGAAGTAAGTTATGATGATATTGAATATTCTCCTCAAACTCCAAAGGATGCAAAAATTGTTACAGAACTTACTGAAGCTTTAAAAAAGATTAGAGGAGCAAAAGCACGCATAATAGGAATTGGAGGTGGCACTGTAGCAGCTCCATTGCGTCTTAAAGGTTTTGACGCTGCTATTTGGTCAACTCTTGATGATATGGCTCACCAACCAAATGAATATGCAATAGTAAAAAATATCATTGATGATGCTGTAATAATGGCTGCTTTAATGTTTGGCACTTCTAATATTTAAGTAAATTATAAAAATATGTATCATTAGTTACCCCCTCTTAAAGAGAAAAAGAAAATTAGCCGATTAAGACTTGTAAGGTTTATAATGATTCTTTGGGGGTGGCTAAATTGAGACGTTTGTTTTTTCTTTGTGTTTTACTAGTGCCGTTTGCATTTACAGGTTGTGCTGAAAAAAATATATCTGAAGATTCAAAACTAGAAATAAAAACCCTCACTCTTTATGGTCAATATATAGAGCCAAATCATGAAATTAAGCTTAAAGATATTAGCGAAATTAACCTCAATGATATAAAAGCAACTTTTGCATATAACAAAATTGAAGGAACTGTTGAATTGCCTGTTATAGTAAAAAATGCCCCCGTTTTTTTAACACCGGGTGTTCCAACACGCGTGGAAGTGTATGTTCCTGCAAAACAAGATGAATATCAGGGTTGGCAAGGATATTTTAATGCCATACTACAATAACATTTTTAAATTTTATAAAATTAGGAGGAGATGATGTTTTATGTTTCACTTCCCAATGGAAAACAATTAGAACAAATTAAGCCTTTTAAGTGTGCTGATTTGTTAAAACATTTTAGTGAAGAAAAGAGAAAAATAGTAGGTCTTAAAGTTAATAATGAAGTGTATTCTTTAAATAGAATTATAGATGTAGATTCCCATGTGGAACCATTGTTTTTGGATACACGGGAGGGGGCAGAAGTATATAGGCGCACTTTGTGTCTTTTGCTTGCAGCAGCTTCAAAAGCATTATACCCCACTTTGCGTCTTTTAATCTCTCATAGTTTTGGCTATAGCTATTTTTATACATTTGAAGGAGATGGAGCACAGGATGTAAGCTTAAAACAAATAGAAGAAAAAATGAAAGAGATGGTAAAAGAAGACCTTCCTATAAAAACTTATTTACTTTCTTATGAAAAAGCACTTTCAGATTTTGCCTCGTCTAATCAACCAGATTCGCATAAACTCATTTTGCATACTAGTAAACCCAAAATTATGGTGAATGAGCTTGCAGGATATCAAGATTTATATTTTCAACCAATTTTGCCAAGCATAGGTGAGATAAAAACTTTTGAGCTAAAAAAATATCATGACGGTTTTTTATTACGTTTTCCAACACCTAAAAAACCAAATGAGATTCCACCTTTTGAAGACATTCCACATCTTTCTGAAATATATAAGGAATCTAAAACTTGGGGACGCCTTGTGGGTGTTTCTTCTGTTGGGGAGTTAAATGATTTAATTGTTTCAGGACGCGTTAAAGACTATGTTGAAATTAGTGAAATTAGGCAAAACAATACTCTTGCAAAAATAGCCTGTGAAATTTTGGCAAAAAAGACTGTGAAAGTTATTTTAATAGCAGGTCCTTCTAGCTCAGGAAAAACCACAACAGCAAAAAAGCTTTCTATGCAATTAAAAGTGCTAGGCATTCGCCCTCATGTTATAAGCCTTGACGATTTTTATATTGGAAAAGATAAGGTGCCAAAAGATGAAGATGGGAAACCTGATTTTGAATGTCTTCATGCTTTAGATGTGGAACTTCTTAACACTCTTTTATTAAAACTTATGGAAGGCGAAACTGTGATTATGCCGTCTTATGATTTTAAGATTAGTGCAAGAAAAGAAGGGGGAAAACCATTATCTATTTCTAATGGGGACATTTTGATTCTTGAAGGAATTCACGCACTAAATGATGAGCTTACATATAAATTGCCACATAGCACAAAGTTTAAGATATATCTTTCTGCTTTAACACAGCTTAATTTAGATGATCATAATAGAATTCCAACTAGCGATAATCGTCTTTTAAGACGTATTGTAAGAGATGCAAAGTTTAGAGGCACAAGTGCAGATTACACTATAGAAATGTGGAGTAGCGTAAGACGCGGGGAGGCAAAATATATTTTTCCTTTCCAAGGAACAGCCGATGCTATGTTTAACACAGCTTTAGATTATGAGCTTGCAGTTTTAAAAATATATGCAGAACCTCTTTTAAGAGGAGTAAAACCTACAGAAAAAGGTTATAATGAAGCTTCACGTTTACTTACCTTTTTAAATAATTTTTCTCCAATGCCTTCATCTTTTGTTCACGGGCAATCTATATTAAGAGAATTTATAGGGAATAGTGAGTTTTCTTATAATTAAAACAAGGTTTAAACATTAGTTTTAGGATGTTTTTTAGTATAATGCGTTATGGTATAGCTACAATAGTAGGACTGGTTATTAGCACTTGATTTTGAGTTTATTTTACAGTTTTAGCACAAAGCTAAAACTGTAAAATGTTTCTCATGCCTTATTGGTTTAATTTAATTCCTTTTACAAGAAGTCTATTAAGCCTTTTAATAAAATCCATAGGGTCTTTTATTTCTCTTTTTTCCGCTAATAATGCTTGGAAAAGGAGAACATGAGATGCATCACTAATAAGCTCGTTATCTGAAGAATCTTTTATAAATTTTAAAATATCGTGATCAGCATTAATTTCTAAAATTGGTTTTGGCATTTCATAATCTGTTCGGCCCATAGCTTTCATCATACGTTCCATTTGTAAGCTAGGGTCTTTATCATCAACTACAATGCAAGAAGGAGAATCAGAAAGCCTTTGTGAAAAACGCACCTCTTTAACTTCATCTTTTAATGCTTCTTTCACTTTTTCTAGTAAAGGTTTCATTTCATTTTCTTTTTCTTTTGCTTTTTCTTTTTCTTCTTCTGTGCTAAGTTCTTCATCAGAGCCAAGTCTATTGGCAGCTTTAAGCTCCCATTCTTTATATTTACCAAGCATAGGAATTACAATATCATCAATATCTTCTGCCATTATAAGCACTTCTATTCCTTTTGCTTTGTAACTTTCTAAATGTGGAGACTGGCGTGCAGTTTTTTCATCTTCAGCTGTAATGTAATAAATTGCTTTTTGATCACTTTTCATCCTAGAAACATAGTCTGCAAAGCTTACCCATTCATCTTCTTTAACACCTTCATAAGTTGTTTTAAAACGAACTAATTCCGCAATTTCGTCTTTATGTTCAAAATCACTATAAAGTCCTTCTTTCAATGGTCTATTAAATTCTTTTATGAATAAAGAATATTTTTCTTTTTCATTTTCTGCTAATCTTTTAAACTCAGAAAGCAACTTGTTAACTGATGCATTTCTTATATTGCTAAGTATTTTATTTTGTTGCAAAATCTCACGGCTCACATTTAAAGGTAAGTCTTCAGAATCTATTACACCACGAACAAATCTTAGATATGTTGGAAGAAGTTCTTTGTCATCATCTGTAATAAACACTCTTTTAACAAAGAGTTTAACGCCAGGTTTATAGTCAGCATGATACATATCAAATGGTGCTTTTTTAGGAACATAAAAAAGTGTGGCATATTCAAGAGTGCCTTCAGCTTTTGTGTGAATGTAAAAAAGAGGGTCTTCATAATCCTGAGAAAGAGACTTATAAAAGCTATTATAATCCTCTTCTTTTAATTCTGATTTTGCCTTTTGCCAAATTGCACCTGTATCGTTAATTTGGTCTACTTTTGGGCTTTCTGTTTTCACCTCTCCTTTATCATCATATTCTTTGTCTATGTAATGAAGATATATTGGAAATGCAACATGGTTTGAATATTTTTTTATAATTGCTTCAAGTCGCCATCTTGTTGCATATTCAGAATCTTCATTGTTTAAATATAATATAATTGCAGTGCCACATGCACCTTCAGGAACGTCGTCTATTATTGGAAAAGCTGTATCATCTTTTTCTTCTATTTCATAGCTTCCTTTACCGTCAGAAATCCATTTATAAATCTTTTCTGTTGTAGCTTTTTTAGTGATCACTTCAATTTTTTCTGCCACCATAAAAGCAGAGTAAAAACCTACACCAAATTGTCCTATAAGGCTAGAGCTTTTTTTCTCAGCTTCAGAAAGATTTTCTAAAAACAATTTAGTTCCACTTTTTGCAATCATTCCTAGATTGTTTTTTAAATCTTCTTCATTCATGCCAATTCCAGTATCTCTAATTGTTAAAGTGTTCTTTTTTTCATCAAAGATAAGATCAATTCTTGGATTAAATGCAACTGATTTATAAGTATCATTTGATAAAGTTAAATATTTTAATTTATCCAATGCATCAGATGCGTTTGAGATTAACTCTCTCAAAAAAATCTCTTTATTTGAATAAAGAGAGTGAATAATTAGAGAAAGCAATTGATTAACTTCTGTTTCAAACTTATATTGAGACATTTTTACTACCTCTTTTTATTGTTTTAGGATATTATAAGGTACAAAAAAGGAAGATGTGAGGCAATATATTTAATGAATAATTTAATCACACCTTTAAAATTAATGTAATTATTATGTGTTTAATCTTATAAAAGGGTGTTAAAACATTTAAAAAGGTGAAAAAAGATGGATAATATTGAAAAATTAATAAAAGAAAGAGGAAAGAATTTTAATTATTGTTTTGTTTTTCCAAATAGCCTTTCACAAAGATTGTGTCTTAACAAAACCTTAGAGCTTACAGGGCTTTCTACAATTCCTTCAGAGCTTTATATTAGTTGGCATATATTTATAAAAGAGCACTTTGTGGAAAATGCAAATATAGTAACTAATCCTATAAGATGCCTTTATGCAGAATATATTACTAATAAAAATGAAAAAGCCACACAGGAAGGGCATCCTGTTTTTAAAGCTTTAATTCCTTTTGATAAAGCTCATTCTAGCAATATCTTCGCTAATTGGATTTCTTCCATATTGCCAGAGTTGCATTATTTTTTAGAAAACAAAAGTTATGATGATGAAGAGCTAGAGGATTTACGTTTTTTAGCACATGATTATTTTTACTTTTTAAAAGAACATAATTTAATTGAAGCAATGTGGGAAAGGAATAATTTTTATTCTGATGGTAAAAAATATATTATAATTTATCCTGAGTTAATAGATGATTTTTATAATTATGAAAAAGTATTAAAAAACAATGCTGATGTTGAGTTTTTGCATATAAGTTTTAATAACAAAAAAGAGCCTTATTTGTTAGAATTTGAAGATGCAAGGTTAGAAATAAAATATATTGTTTCAAAAATAGAAGAGCTTATATTAAAAGGAGTTGCAGTTAGCGACATAGCTTTAAGTATTGTTGACATAGAAAGCTTAAAAGCTTATGTTAAATCTGAATTTGAGATTCGTGGTCTTCCAATAGATATTTATGTTCGCCTCCCTCTTATTCAAAGTCCATTTTCTTATCTTTTTAATGACATAAAAGAAATTATAGAAAAGCATTACTCTTTTGAAGTAATAAAAAAGTTTTTTTTAAATAAATCAATTTTATGGAATAAGCAAGATGATATAAATAAGCTAATTAATTTTGGAATAGAACATAACTGTGCATATTCATGGAAAGAAGAAAACAAATGGCATAACGTGTGGGATGAAGCATTTAAATCTTTATCAACATATAAAAAAGAAGATAATGAATTGTTTAAGTTTTTTTTAGAAATAAAAAGAAATATAGAAAAAATATATTATTGCACATCTTTTAGTGAAATGGAAAAATCTATAAAATACTTTCTTAAGTTTTACATAGATAAAAAAACGTTTGAAATAGAAATCAACAACAGAATTCAAAAGTATTGTTTTAATCTCATAAAAGAATTAAAAAAAGTTGAAAATCAATTTGAAAGTTATTTTAAAAATGCAAAAATAAATAGATATAACTTTTTCTTAAAGCTTCTTAAAAAACTAGAAATAAGTCCAGAAGTGGATGGTAATGGCGTAAGTATTTTTCCATTTGGTGTTCCTGTAGCAGTGCCATTTAAGTATCATTTTGTAATAAATATGAATCAAAGGGATGGAAATATTATTTATGGCAATTTAAAGTTTTTACGTGAAGATAAAAGAAATGAAATTAAAGCTAAAGATATAGATTTAACATCTTATTATATTTGTGCATTATCTAATTTAGAACATATCACCTTTTCATATTCAAAAAAGTTATACAATGGCTATGCAATTTCCCATAGTGCTTTTAAAAACAAAATGGTTATTGAAACAAAACATATAGAAGATTCTTTTTATAATGAAAATTGTTATTTTTTAGAAAAAGAAAATAGTTTTCATAATATATATGAAAATCAACTAAACCATATTAAAAAAGCAGAACATTTTGATGTTTATCCTTCTTTTTCTTTTATTTCTAGTGCATATCCTAAAAGTTTTACAAAGCTACAAAATAAAATAAAAGAATTTCAATATAGTGAAGGGAAGTTTATTGTAAGTGCAACAAATTTAAATGACTTTTTTTGTAAATGCCCCACCTTGTTTTTTCTTTCTAATATACTAAAAATAAGAGAAAAAAACCTTAATGCATTTATGTTTAATCCTAGAATAATAGGAAATATCTATCATGCAATTTTAGAGAAAATATATAAAAACATAATGCATAAAGAAGGCGTTTTTAATAAAGACTGTTTAAAAAGTGAAAATGAATTTTCATATCTAAAAATATTAGAAAATTCTTTTAATGAAGTTATAAAGATTAATAAAAGAAATTATGGTCCTCTTTCCGAGCTTTTTATAAAAGCTATGGAATTGCAAATTAAAACTGCTATTGAAAATGTTTTAAACTTTGATAGCTTGCACCTTGATAAATATACACAATATATAATAGAAGGAAAATATAAAAATGATGTTGAAGGAGATTCGCTTATAAAGCTTGAAGAAAATGGCATTTTATATATTGGTAAAATGGATAGAGTTGTGAAAGATAGTGAAGGGCTTGTAATATTAGACTATAAGACAAATGAAGCACCAGAGAACTATAAAATAGAAAATGAAATGATTAAAGATTTTCAAATGCCATTTTATGTTTTTTTACTAGAACAAAATGAAAAAAGCAAAAGTTTAACACACAATGAAAACTCTTCAAAAGACAAAAAAGTTAAAGCAGCGTATTTTCTTAAATTATTACCAAAAGACTATTCACGAATTATAAAAAGTGATGATATAAAATCAGATGGAAAGCTGAGTGGAAAAACAAGAGAAGATTTTGAAGAAGCAATAGAGGTTATGAAAAAATGTGTTATTGAATTTAAAGAAAGAATTGAGCTTAGTAATTTCATTCCAGATGGAAAGACGCAAGAAGGTTGCAATGTTTGCATTTTTAAACACATTTGTAGAACCAGTTTTATAGTAAGAGGAAGATAATGGATTTTAAAGATATAATAACTAAATTAAATGATGAACAGAAAAATGCAGTTAGCACAATGGAAAATGCTGTTGTTTGTGCAGGTGCAGGCTCTGGGAAAACCAAAACACTTTCTGCAAGATATATAAGACTTATAATTGAAGAAAAAATGGAAGTGCAATCTATACTTGCCTTAACTTTTACAAAAAAAGCTGCAGTAGAAATGTATGAACGCATTTATTCAGATTTAAAGCAATTTTCTGATAATATATATGCTAAAAAGGCTATAGATAATTTCCAAAAAGCTAATATTAGCACATTAGATTCTTTTTGCCATTCTATTGCAAAATATAGCTCACGCCATTATGGAATTACCCCAGAATTTTCTATTAACGAACACCTTTCAAAAAAAATAGCAAAAGATATTGCAACGTCCTTTTTTTTAAAAAAAATAAAAGAGCCAATATTAAAAGAATTAGTTTCATATAAAGGAATTGATGAAGTTATAACAGGGCTTTTTATAAAAGTGCTTTGTAACTATGTATACATTTCGAATCCTCTTAATTTGGAAGAAATGATAAAAATTCAAAAAAATATATTACAAATTGAATTTGCAAAAATTATAAATAATATAAATGAAATAATCTTAAATATGCAAAACATAGAAGCAAGCGATTCAAAAATGATAACTAATATTAAAGAAATTGTAAATCAATTTAATGAAATACCATTATTAAAATTATTTGATGAAAAAGATGAAAAAAGTAGCAAATTTTTAGCATTATGTAATTCTCTTTCTAAAGTAGCTAAATCTCCTTCAAAAAAACAAAATGTAGTTTTGTGCAAAGAATTATTAGATTCTTTTAGAGAAGAATTTTCTAAATTACTAAATATATATAATTATAATGAATTGTTAGTAAAAGAAACATTTTCTATGATTGACGAATTACAAAATGAATATATTAATGCAAAAATAACACAGGGGATATTAAATTATGGAGATGTCTCTCACATTGCTCTTACTAGCTTAAAAGAAGATATAGAATTAAGACAATATTATAAAAAAAATATTAAAACAATAATGATTGATGAATTTCAAGATAATAATCAATTGCAACGAGATATTCTTTTTCTTTTAGCAGAGGGGGAAGAAAGATGTGATAAACAAATTCCTTTGCCAGAAGAACTTGAAAAAGGAAAACTATTTTTTGTTGGAGATGAAAAACAATCTATTTATGCTTTTAGAGGTGCAGAAGTTTCAGTTTTTAGAAATCTTATGAAAGATTTAAAAAATGAAATAAAACTTTCTAAAAATTACAGAACTGAAAAAGCATTAATAGATATTTTCAACACCATTTTCCCTTATATTTTTTCTTCTAATATAAATGTAGAAGAAGATATACCTAGCTATGAAGCAACATTTGAAGAGATTAATTTTTCTCAAAATAACGCAAGAATAGATTCTGGAATGGAAATTTTATATTTTGATAAAACTATTTTAGAAGACAATAAAGAAAAAGAAACACTTCCAGCTAGTAATTATGAAGCTATTCATATTGCACAACGAATAAAAGAATTACACGATTCGCATTTTAAAGTTAGAGATAAGGAAACGAATGAACCTAGAGATTGCCAATGGTCAGATTTTGCTATTTTACTTAGGTCTAGCACTAAACAAAGTGTTTATGAGCGTTATTTAAAAATGACGGGCATACCATATACTGCAAGCACTCAAAAAGGTATTTTTAAATATGCACCAATAAACGATTTATATTCAATATTTCGCCTTGCAGTGTATCCACAAGATAATTTTTGTTATGCTCAAGTTTTAAAAACTCCTTTCGTAGAAATTAGTGATGTAGGCTTTGCTCAAATTATGCTTGAGAAAAAAGAACCTTTTTCAATTGAACTAGATTCAATACTAGAAAAAGAAGACTTAAAAGCTTTTCAAAGAGGGAAAGACATTTTTATAAAATTAAAAGAGGCATTAAAAAGCAAAAACAATGCAGAAATTATTAAATTTCTTTGGTATGAAACAGGTTATAGATATTTATTACTTTCTAACCCTTCATATCAAGCATTTTTAGAATTGTATGACTATTTGTTCCACTTAGCAACATTGGCAGATTCTACATTTATGACGCACTCTGAATTTATAGATTTATTAAGTGATTATATTTTGGATAACGAAATAATGGAAGAAATAGATATTCCTCTTACTCAAAAAAAAGATAGTGTGAAAATAATGACAATTCATAAAAGTAAAGGTTTGGAGTTTCCTATAGTGATTATTCCTGACTTGGGCAATATTGGAAGGAATATTAAAAAAGAAGGAATGGTGTTTTATTCAAAAGACATAGGGCTTTCAATACACATTTTAGATAAATTTAAATCTTATAGAAGTTCAAATGATAAACATCGAACAAATTTCTTTTTCGAAAAACTAAAAACTGAAGAAGAGAAAAAACATCTTGCAGAGCTTAAAAGACTTTTTTATGTTGCAATGACAAGAGCAGAGGTAAAACTAATTCTTTCTGGTGTAATAGAAAGTAAAATGCAAAAAGAAAATGAGTTTAAAAACATAAAACAACTTGACTCTTTCTTAGAAAAAGCAGGTATTCCAAAAGAAAAATGTAAAAGTTTTTTTGATCTTTTTATTTTGTCTATTCACAAAGCTAAAGAAAATGATGGATACCATAATTTAGAAAATCTAAATTGCCAATTCCACGAAATAGAGCCTAATTATAATTTTTCTTTTAAGAATTATGCAAACAATATTAAAAAATCATTAAATGAACATATTCAATATTATAAAACTTTACCAATTAAATCTTTCCCTAAAAATAATGAGCCCTTATATACTGCTGCAAAAAATAGCATTGATGATAAAAAAGACAAAGTTCTTTTATTTGATGAAGTTAGTGAAGCAATTGAAATTGGAGAAATTACTCATAGTTTTTTGGAAGCTACATTAAATGGTAAAGAATTTAATTTTTCTAATTTTGATATCTCTTATGAAACTATTTTAGAAATAGAACAATATAAAAATAATTTTATTTTTTCAAAGCTGGGGCAAAAAGCTATTAATGCAAAAATAAAAAAAACAGAATATGGCTTTATTACTAAATATGATAAAGAAAAAGATGGAAAGTCTTATATAGCACGTGGTGTTATAGACTTATTATTTGAAAGCGATGGAATTATTTATATTGTTGACTATAAAACTGATAAAACTAAAAGCAATAAATATAAAAGGCAACTTTCTGTATATAAAAAAGCTGTTAATGACTTGTATAAAAATGCCAACCCTTTAAAAGAAATTAAAATAAAAACATATCTTTTTTATTTATATTTAAACGAAGCAGTTGAAGTAATAACTGATTAATTATCATTTCTAGTTGTGTAATATAATAATCAATTTTATCATATTATTTCTAAGACATCTTAGAAAAAAGCAATTAGGACTATCCACCCTAACAAAACAATATCTTTTTTTTAACCTTAAGGACTTACATTATAATCTATCTTACGCCTTTAAGATAACTTTGAATATACATTCCAAGTGGAAGAGATGATAGTTTCGATAGATGAATAC
>CAUUIE010000056.1:0-12864 GCA_963545065.1 uncultured Treponema sp. | reverse complement strand
AATTTGCCTTAATGCTGGAAAAAAGGTGTTGCTTCATTATGGCTCTGGAAGTGTTAAAAAATCTGGTCTTTTAGATAGAATTAAAGCTTCTTTAGAAGAAAAAAAATTGGAATATGTGGAACTTGGAGGAGTTGTACCAAATCCTAGACTTTCT
Organism: uncultured Treponema sp.; assembly: GCA_963545065.1. Taxonomy (GTDB): domain Bacteria; phylum Spirochaetota; class Spirochaetia; order Treponematales; family Treponemataceae; genus Treponema_B. Next base: position 12,710 of record CAUUIE010000056.1, on the reverse strand, counting down.
TTAGTTCATGAAGGAATAGCATTAGGAAGAAAAGAAAAGATAGATTTTATTCTTGCTCTTGGTGGTGGTAGTGTGATAGATTCCTCCAAAGCTATAGCTTATGGAATAAAAGATGATGGCGAAGTATGGGATTTTTTTGAACATAAACGAGTGCCTTCTTTTGCTTTGCCTATTGGTGTGGTTCTTACAATTGCAGCTGCAGGGAGTGAAATGAGTAATTCTTCTGTAATTACAAAAGAAGATGGACTTATAAAACGTAGTTGTAATAACGACCTTTCACGCCCAAAGTTTGCAATAATGAATCCAGAACTCACTCTTACATTGCCAGACTATCAAACAGCTTGTGGTTGCACTGATATTTTAATGCATACTATGGAGCGCTATTTTGTTCAAGAAGACGTTATGGAAATTACCACTAGCATTGCAGAAGCTCTTATGAGAACCGTTATAACTTATGCAAAAGTGCTAAAAGAATCTCCAAAAGATTATAAAGCAAGAGCAGAAATTATGTGGGCAGGAAGCCTTTCTCATAATGGGCTTACAGGATGTAGTTCAGGCAATGGGGACTGGGCAACGCATGGTTTGGAACATGAATTAAGTGCTCTTTATGATGTAGCCCATGGAGCAGGGCTTGCAGCAATGTGGGGAAGCTGGGCAAGGTATGTTTATAAAAATTGTCTTAATAGATTCAAACGTTTTGCAATAAAAGTTATGCAGGTAAAAGAATGCGGAAACGATGAAGAAATAGCATTAAAAGGTATAGAAGCAATGGAAGAGTTTTTTCACTATATAAATATGCCTATATCTATTAAAGAACTCAATATCTTTCCAAAAGATGAAGAACTTTCCCTCATGGCTCATAAATGTGCACTTACTGCAGGAGGAGCTAAAGGTGTTGCAAAAGTATTGCATGAAGAAGATATGTTAAAAATATATAAAATGGCAAACAAATAATAAAAAAGCCTGTAAGAATTAACCTTACAGGCTTATAAGTTCTTAAGAAACGTATTTTTTACTTAATTTAACCCGAGACACATTAGAAAGAAAGCGTGCTGAAATGCTGTGTCTTTTAGATATTCATATCTACCTGTAGCCCCACCATGACCTGAATCCATATTCATATGAAGAATTAATATGTTGTTATCTTTCTTTAAGGCTCGCATTTTTGCAACATATTTAGTAGGCTCATGGAAAAGCACTTGTGAATCGTTAATTCCACCTGTTACCAAAATGTTTGGATACTCTTTTGCTTCTATATTATCATATGGTGAATAAGAAAGCATATAGTTAAAATACTCTTCTTCGTTTGGGTTACCCCACTCTTCATATTCACCTGTTGTTAGTGGTAAGCTATCATCTAACATAGTGGTTACAACGTCAACAAAAGGAACAGCGGCTACAACAGCTTTGAAAAGATGGGGAGCCATGTTTGTAACAGCACCCATTAAAAGACCACCTGCACTGCCACCTTCAATACAAAGTTTATCGCTAGAGGTATATTTTTCTTTAATTAATTTTTCTGCACATGCAATAAAGTCTGTAAAAGTATTCTTTTTCTTTAAGAGTTTTCCATCTTCATACCATTGTTCTCCTAAATCTGAACCACCTCTAATTTGTGCAATTACATAAACAAAGCCTCTATCAATTAAATTAAAACTTGCAATAGAAAAATGCACATCACTTGAATAGCCATAGCTACCATAAGAATATAAAAAGCAAGGAGCCTTGCCATCTTTCTTTAAGCCTTTTTTGTAGACCACTGCCATAGGCACTTTAACGCCATCTTTTGCTTCTGCCCAAAGGCGTTCCACAACATAGTTATCAGGATTAAAGCCTGAAGGAATTTCTTGTTCCTTCAGTTTTGTAGTCTTTTTTGTTTTAACATCATATTCATATAATGTATTTGGGCGATTCAATGAGTTATAGTTATATCTTATTGTTGTTGCATCAAATTCAGGGTTACCCAAGAAAGAAGCATTGTATACAGGCTCTGGAAATGCAATTTCTTGTTTTTCATTATTTTCTATTCCAAATATAAATATTTGAATTAGCCCGTTAATTCGTTTTTCTACTATTAAATAGCCTTCTATACAACTAATTCCTTCAATACGCTCATCTTTGTTTGTTGGAATAACCACTTCCCACTTATCTTTGTCTTTAATGTCGCTCATTTTCACTTTGCAAACATAGCCATTTAAGTTATTATCATCTTTGCATTTAACATAAAAGTAGTCGTGATATGCAAGCACCATATAATCAAAATGGTGTTTTCTAGGATAAAAAACTTCCAAAGGTGCATTATACTGAGCATCTTTAACAAATAGGACTTCGGATGTAGTGGAACTTCCGCTTATTAGCATGATGTGTTTTTTATCTTTTTCATAATAAGAAGAATAACAACCTATACGGAATTTGCCATCTTTTTCTTCATATAAGAGTTTTGAATCTGAGCCATCTAAAGCTCTGACATAAAACTTAGAACTTCTCAAAGTGTCATCAATTTCTGTATAAAACACGTGGTTAGAATCCGATGCCCATTCCACACTTGCAACACCATTTTGAACAAAACCAACTTCTTTGCCTGTTTCTAGTGAAATGAACTTTAATGTAAACTCTGCATAAGAACCTGTTTCATTATATAAATATGCTGCTATATTGTTATCTGGGCTTACTACATGCTCTGCAAAGATAAAAGCATTTTTTCCTTCTGCCATTTTGTTTACATCAAAGATAATTTCTTCTTTTCCATCAAGAGTTTTTTTTCTGCAAAAGGTGCGGTATTGTTTGCCCTTTTCTGTTCTATTATAATAGTAATAGCCATTTTTGAATGTTGGGTAGCTTTCGTCATCTTCTTTTATGCGTGCCACCATTTCATCATAAAGTGTTTTTTGCAAATCTTTTGTGCTTGCCATAATAGAATCTGTATATGCATTTTCTTGATTTAAATAATCTATTACTTTGCTATTTTTTTTGTCATTTAACCAATAGTATGGATCAATTCTTTTCTTTCCAAACTTACTTAAATCTTTTTCAATCCTTTGTGCTACAGGTGGTTTAATTTCCGCCATAATTCCTCCTTAAGTGTCATTTAAAACACAAAATATATATTTTGATAATAACATAATAGTTATAAGTATTGCAACCATGAAAAATGTTTACTTAAGATAATAAATAAAAAAAATAGGTAAATATTAGCGGATTATAAATAAATATGTGGAAGATATAGTTTATATAAATCAATGTTAGTTTTAATATAAATTGGCATATAGCATATGCCATACACCAATTTATATTAAATATTTAATTATTTTTTAATGCCTAAGCATAACAATAAGAAAGCTTGACGGAATGCTACATCTTTTATAGCAGCATACCTACCTGTAGCCCCACCATGTCCTGAATCCATATTCATATGAAGAATTAAAATATTATTATCTGTTTTAAGAGAGCGCATTTTTGCAACATATTTAGTAGGCTCATGGAAAAGCACTTGTGAATCGTTAATTCCACCTGTTACTAATATGTTAGGGTAATTTTTTGCTTCTATGTTATCATAAGGTGAATAAGAAAGCATATAGTCAAAATATTCTTTTTGGTTTGGATTTCCCCATTCTTCATATTCATTAGTTGTAAGTGGGAGACTGTCATCCAACATAGTAGTTACAACGTCAACAAAAGGAACAGCAGCTATCACTGCTTTGAACAACTCAGGAGCCATGTTTGTAACGGCACCCATTAAAAGACCACCTGCACTGCCACCTTCAATACAAAGTTTATCACTAGAAGTATACTTATCATTTATGAGTTTTTTAGCACATGCAATAAAATCTGTAAAAGTGTTCTTTTTCTTTAAAAGTTTTCCATCTTCGTACCATTGTTCTCCTAAATCTGAACCACCTCTAATTTGTGCAATTACATAGACAAAGCCTCTATTAATTAAGTTATAACTGGTAACAGAGAAATCAACATCACTACTATAACCATAGCTACCATAAGAATACAAATAGCAAGGAGCTTTACCATCTTTCTTTAAGCCTTTTTTATAAACTACTGCCATAGGCACTTTAACGCCATCATCTGCTTCTGCCCAAAGGCGTTCCACAACATAGTTATCAGGTTTAAAACCAGAAGGCACTTGTTGTTCCTTTAGTTTTGTTGTCTTTTTTGTTTTAACATCATATTCATATAAAGTTGCAGGTCTATTAAGTGAATTATACCCGTAACGGAATGTGGTTACATCAAATTCAGGATTTCCTATAAGATAAGCACTATAGACAGGTTCTGGAAATGTAATTTCTTGTTTTTCGCCTGTTTCTGCATCAAAAACAAACATTTGAATTAAACCATTTATTCTTTTTTCAACAATATAATATCCTTCTATTACCTCTAAGTTTTCAATACGCTCATCTTTATTTGTTGGCATTATTATTTCCCACTTAGCCATGTTTTTCATGTTTTCTTTTTTAACTTTGCAAATATAACCATTTAAGTTATTATCATCTTTGCATAGCACATAAAAATCGTCATGGTATGGAGCAATGCTATATTCAAAATGATTTTTTCTTGGAAGGAATACTTCAAGTGCTCCGTTATGATTGCGGTCTTTTATAAATCTTATTTCAGTAGTTGTTGAACTTCCAGTATACAAAAAAGTGTCTAAGTTTTTTGCATCTCTGTTTGCTGAATAGCAACCAATGCGGAACATAGGATCTTTTTCTTCATATAGTAATTTTTCATTAGAGCCATCTAATGCTCTTACATAAAATCTATAAGAGCGTAATGAACTATCAATTGTTGTGTAAAAAAGGTGCTCATTATCAGATGCCCAAGTCATAGATGAAACACCTTCTTGTGTAAAGCCTATTTCTTTTCCTGTTTCAAGAGATATTATTTTTAAGGTGAATTCAGCATAAGAACCTGTTTCATTGTATAGATAAGCCAACTTTGTATTATCTTGGCTTATAACATAGCGACGAAAAACAAAAGCATTTTTTCCTTCTGCAAGTTTATTCACATCAATAAGCTCTTCTTCTTTGTCTTTTAACGTCTTTTTTCTGTAATAAGTAGCATAGTTTTTGCCTTTTTTTGTGCGAGCAAAATAATAATATCCATTACTAAATGTTGGGTATGATTCATTATCTTCTTTTATGCGTCCCAATATTTCTTTGTATAATTTTTTTTGCAAACCTTCTGTACCTTTCATAATGGAATCTGTATATGCATTTTCTTGATTTAGATAATCTATTACTTTGCTATCTGTTTTATCTTTTAGCCAATAATATGGGTCAATTCTTTTCTTTCCAAACTTGCTAAGGTCTTTATCAATCCTCTCAGCTACAGGTGGCTTAACTTCCTGTTTTTTTGCTGCATACAAGGATGACGATAGCATCGTAACTATCCCAAGTGTGATAACAAAACATAAAGATCGTTTGTGTTTCAACATTTTTCTTCTCCTATTAATAAAATATAAATTTATACTCCAGAACTTTTTATATTTTTTTTAACCTTTGCCGATAATCATTGTGATACTTTCTTTTTGATGTTTATATAGCTTAACTTCAATTTTAAACTTTGTCTATTGCTAATAGCTATAATACTTTTAAATGTAATGCTTAAGATAATTTATTTTACATAACAAATTTTAATCCTGCAAGTATTAATTTAAAAAACAATAGTTCTTTCTAAATAAATAAGTTTATGACTTTTTAAAAGTGTGATATAGTTTGCTATATCCTATTTTCAAACTTTGTAAAAGGTATATTTGCTTATCCCCTTGTAGTAGTTGATAAAATGATATATATTTTAAGTTATTAACACTGATTTTTAATTTATTTTACAGGAGCTTTTGTTATATGTTGCAAATTTACTTCCTTGCAGTAGTAGTAAATCTTCTTATGGGTGGAATAATCTTATTTGATAAACTAAAAGGCGAAGGTTATGATGGGGATGGTTCTTTTATGCATAATAATACTTTTGTTCTTACATTAACAATTTTTGCATGTATTATAGCTTGCTCCACTCTTGTAGCTCCTTACTCCGGTGTTCCTTTATTAGGAGACTTTTTGATTACAGTTACTACTTTTGCAGGATATTTCGTGTTTCTCACAAGATATATTAAAGCTAACTATCCTAATGCATACACAGGCAACAATTGGTTTGCATTAGTTGAAGGAAGCGAATTTTATATAGCAATTGCTTGTTTAGTTATGGCAGTTCTTCACTTTTTCTTTCCACAAGCATTGTTTTTATAATCACTTAAACATAAGGTCTTAACTTTACAAGTTAAGACCCTTTTTTTATTAATTATTGTGCTTATTCAGTTTTAAATTTACCAACTTCTTTAACTAATCTATCAATACTTTCTTTGTTTTTAGTTGCAATAATAATAGAATCCTGAGTAGCATCATTAATTAATTCAACTTGAGAATCTACCTCTTCCATACTATTTCTAACTTCAAGAGTGAGATCATGCAATCTTGTTGTCTCCCCAATAATCTTTTCTCCAGCCACCAACATTTCATTTGAATTACTGCGAACTGTATTTGTAATTTCATTAATCTGTGTAATTAATTTCCAAATTGCATCTCCTGTTTTTTCTTGTTTCTCTATTGCTTCTACAACACCTGTAACTAATCCAGTAACTTGGTCTGAATATTTAGAAATGAAATTAAATTTTTCCACAGTATTGGAGGCAGTGTTTGCCAATATTTCAATTTCACCTGTTAAGTTTTTTAATGTTTCTGTAATCTTTTTTCCTTGCAAGTTAGATTCTTCTGCTAAATGCCTAATTTCAAGAGCTACAACAGCAAAACCTTTCCCAGCCTCTCCCGCATGTGCTGCCTCTATTGCTGCATTCATTGCTAGTAAGTTTGTTTGGCTTGCAATATTTTGCACTACAGTACTCGCCTCCAACACATTGCTAGAAGCTTCCCTAATTCTTTGTGAAATCTCATTTGCTTTTGCTAGCATTGTCTTACCATCATTTGTTGCAGCATATAAATTACTTATAGCTCCTTGCGTATCTTTTGCATTACCATCCACTACCTCAATGCTATCTTTCATTTTTTCAAAAGAAGAAAAAGCTTCTTTCACATAAGAAACCTGTTTTTCAACACTTTCATTAGAAAGCCTTAATGTTTCTATAATTTGCATAATTGCAGCATTTGTTTCATCAATACTCTTTTCTTGCACTAAAAAGTCGCTTTTTAGCTCTTGCAAACTAACTGCAATTTTGGAAGTAAAATCATTTACGGCATCCATATTAGATTCCAAATCTCGCCCAACCATTCCCATTTCTGTTGAATGAGAGCCTATTTCATGGATGGAATTACGCAACTTTAAAATAGTTTCATTAAAATAGTAAGAAAGCATAGAAGTTTCATATTCTCTTGTTGGTGGAAGCCTAATTGTTAAATCTCCTTCTCCTTGTGAAATGTTTTTTAAAGAATTACTTACTCTATTAATAGAACGAACAATTTTTGTTGCAAATAAGAATCCAAAAATAATAGCTATAACAAGCATTATGAAAATAACAATTAAAAAAGTATTAATCAATTCATTAACATTTTTATCAGTAAATTCACCAGAAGGTGCTGTAACAAGAAGAGTCCACCCTGTGTACTGCATTCTAGCAGTTGCAAAAACATGTTTTATTCCATGTATATTAGAAACACTTACAGAAGGATTTTTAGCTTTAAGTGCACTTTTTATGAAAGACGAAACTTCAACATCTTTTTCACCTATAACTTCACTAAAAATACTTTTATACAAAATCTCTGGTTGCCTATTCCCAATAATAATACCATCAGGGCTTAAAAGATAGGCAGTGCCTGTTTCTCCTACTATAATATCGCTAATTAAATTAGAAAGAGAATCTCCCAATATTGTGGCTTGAATAACTCCTGCAATTTTTCCTTGCAAGTCTCTAAAAGGAATTGCTACTTTAGAAATATATTGCTTTACTGTTGAAGATAATAAAGGCTCTGTAACAATATATTTTCCACTTTTTGCTTTTATAAACCAATCCTCATTTGAAACATTTTCTATCTTTCCATCTGTTTTATACAAAAGGCCATCCATGTTAGAAATACCAAAGTCTATCCAACCTTTTTGTTTTAACATATTAATTTCATTATTAAAAATCTCAATTTTCTCACCATATGAAAGCTCATCATCTTGAAGTTGTGGGAGAGTTGAAAAAGCTTCCAACCTGCCAAACATAGCACTTTCTCTTTCATTTAATATCCTAGAAGACGAAAAAGAAAGCTCTTTTAAAAAATATTCTGTGTTTTTTAAAAGGTAAAAAGAAGCAAGGATAATTGAAACCACACAAAGAACTATTAGTATAAAAGAAGAAAAAAGAGTAAGCCCAATTATCATTTTATTCTTTATAGAAAAAAACTTAAATCTTTTATTTGTTACAAAATCATTTTTCATAATATTTTTTACTTAATCCTTTAATGTGCTATTTGCGTTTAATACAAAACGATCTAATACATCTTCTATTTTCTCTCCATTAGAAACAGCTTTTAATGATTCATTCCAATATTCTCTCATTTTTGAAAATCCACTTATATTATTATAATATTGACCAAAAAAACGTTGCAAAACAGAGTTATATAATATTTCAGGGTCGCTTTCATTAATCTCTATTTTAGAACTAGCAGGAAAACCTCCTGTAGCTTTCACTAAATTAGCACTCCACACCTCATCTTTTGCCATAAAACTAACAAACTTCTTTGAAGCTTTTAAGCGAGCACTATTGTGATTATCAAACACACAAGCACCACCTGCTAAAAACTCTAAAGATGGGGCACCTTGATTGTTAGGAAAAGGCATATAAATTGGTGTAAAATCTTTATTTTTATAATTACGTTTTCCATTATACATTTTGTTAAGTTGAGGAGAATATAAAATAGTATGAGCTGCTTTAGATTCTGCAAACATTTGAATAGCATCATTTGAAGTTAATTCTTTTCCATCTAATAAAAGACCTTCTTTAATTGCGTTAAAAGTCCACTTCAAATTAGCGATAGCATTTTCAGAATTAAATATATAAGATGAGTAATCAGGATTTAATAAGTTTGCATTTCCATGTAAATTAACCAAAAAGGCTCTAGTTCCTTGGTCTCCTGCCATATTTTTATAATAAAAAACTCCTGGCACTTTTTCTTTTGGTAGTTTATTTTTTAATTCTCTAAGAAGAGTTTCATATTCTTCTAATGTCCATCTTCTATCCCTTCTTTTATATGGTAAAAGTTCTATAAGACCTAAATCTTCTAACATCTCTTTATTAAACGCCATAGAAAATGCACCTTCATGCATAGGGTACATATATGTTCTTCTATCTTTGCCTTGGGATACAGACAAAAGACCTATAGTGATATATGGTTTTTCTGTTGCAAGAATATCATCAAGAGGGGAAAGAAGACCTTTATTTGCAAAAACAATAATGCGACCTGGTGCGTCATAAAACACATCTGGCAAAGTACCATTTTTCATAGCTTCATCAAATTTTGTCCCAGCATCATTAGAATTAAGTAGTGTATAATTCACTTTTATTGAAGGATTAAGAGCTTCAAAAGCTTTTATTAAAGATTTTTCAAAATCTCCTTGCACGCCTGAATCTGATGAAAAGTTTGGAAAGCTCCAAAACTCAATAGTTGATGAAACGCTTTCATTTTTTGAGTTAAAACACCCAATAAACATAAAGTTTATAAAAACAAACGGCACAAGTATTTTTATAAAGCAATTTTTCATAAACATCCCCACATGAGTATTTTATAATATCAAGTAGCCAATATAATTCTATTATTGCTAATATTAATAAAATCTCTAATTACTATAATTATTTAATAATTTTAATAGTCGGCAAAAAGGTTGATATTTATTAAAGTTACTTTGTAGGGAGTTCTTTTCTGGAAGAAATAATTTTTGAAACAAGCCCATAAGCTATTGCTTCTTCAGCATTAAGCCAATAATCTCTTTCTGTGTCTTGAATTATTTTATCTTTATTCTGTCCTGTTTCATTCGCAATGAGTAAGTTAACTCTTTCTCTTATTCTTTCAATTTCTTTTGCATGAATTTCTAAATCTGTAGCAACCCCTTTCATTTCAGAAAGGGGTTGGTGAATTAAATATTGACTATTAGGAAAAGCAAATCTATTTTCTTTTTTTGTTGCAAGAAGTATAATTGAAGCTGCACTTGCTACAAGCCCCATGCCAATTGTTTTAACAGGTGGTTTTATAAAGCGTATTGCATCAAATATAGCAAATCCAGAATAAACATTGCCACCTGGAGAATCTATATAAACATAAATTGGTTTTGTTGCAGAAAGTACTTCCATCATAAGAAGCTTATTGACAGTTTTTTCAGCTAGCTCTTCACTTACTTCACCGGAAATTATTATTTGGCGACTATCTAAAAACTTTTTCATTGCAGGGGATTGTTTCTTTTTAAGCTTACTTTCAGTTTTTTCTTCTTCTTTTAGATACATAACCTAAATAATCCCCTTAAAGTCTCTTTTGTTGAAAAAAGATAGCGGCAATAGGGATTGAACCTATGACCTAACGGATATGAGCCGTTTGCTCTGCCTACTGAGCTATGCCGCCATAGTAATATGTGTGAATCAATGTTAAACAAAAAAAAGATTGATGTCAATATATAATCATAAGATTATACTATTGATAGTAATGATTGTATTTATCTATAATTTAAAAGATATACTTATGATTATAATAACACTGTGCTTTTTTTCCACACAGTATAATTTTTATTATATAAAACCTTGATAAAAATTATTTAATATATAGGTAAAAATGATATTTATTAATGCTATGTTTTATTTTTCTTTTTTGCTAACAAATTGCCCACTTTCTTCTTAAAAGATACTTTTAAGAAAAAAGCACACTCTTTTTCTAAAAGTACATTCTCCCCCTAGCTAACGGGACTCATCCTACTAGCTAACGGGACGCCTCCCTCTAGCTAGCAGGAGGCATCCTGCTAGCTAATCGGCAGGTCATGGTGCTACTAGAATTCACCTATTATTACTTAAATGATTGGCTCCACACTCTAGTTATTACACAGCATCATTTCTAGCTAGAACGCAGGTCCTCTTTTAGCTAGAAACGAGATGAGAGTGTTACATACCTAGAGATACGTTTATTGTAATGATGGGAGGCATGTTCTAGTAGTAAATGGGCTCCTATTCTAGCTAGAATTATCTTAAAAACTAGCTAGTTTTTGCCTAAACTCTAGCTAGAATTTGGGAGGGAAGTACGCCCTTTTTAAAAAAGGCGTCTTTTGGGGTGAGGAAAGGGGTGAGCTGCCTATAAAACAAATGGGCTTTTTCAATAAAAGAAGAGGCGATTCACCCATAAAAGAGGCTATGAAAAGATTAAAACCACAGGTGTTAATAAACATAATTTTACTTAAAAGCCTATTAAACACTTTTTTAAAAATTTCTTCTATAAAATGTATAAATTATATTTTTCATTATAGAATGTTGTTAAAAACTACTCTTTTTTTTATTCTATTTATACACGACGTAATGATTTTGGAATGTTAGGTAGCAATGGCTTAAATCTTTTTTTTAAAAAACTTGAAAACTAACAAACTTAAGTGTAAAATGAATGCATCATAAATTTTAGGAGAAATGTATGAGTGAATTAAACGATATTGTTACCCCCCCCCCCCCCCCCCGAAGCATATAAAGAATAAGCGTTTATCCATTAAATTAAAGCTTCTTTTAATATTTGGCATTCTTATAACAGTTTCCATTTTTGTATTAGGGCTATTTGCTATTTTAATAGCTCGCAAGGCAACAATGGAAAAAATAGAAATACATTTAGAAGACAAAGCAGAAGACACTGCAGAAATTATTGACGGGCGTATTGCTACTTTATGCCAATTTCTTGAAGGTATTACTAGAACCCCACTTTTACGCGATAGTGAAACCTCTTTTGAAGAAAAGTCAAAATATTTAGCAAATGAAGCAAGTTTTAATGACACAATTCAATTTCTTGCAATTGCTAACCTTGATTCAAAGTTATATACATACGGGCAACCTACAATAAATGTAGACAATTTTGAATATTTTGAGGAAGCAAAGAAAGGAAAACGCTATGTTACAGAGCCTTTTATTTCTGATTTAAGCCATACTATAATACTTGTTATTGCAGTTCCTATATATGATGAAAATAAACAAATAGTCTCTGTTTTATGTGCCACAATTGATGGCTTATCTTTGTCTCATAGAATAAAAGATATAGTTGTAGGTAAAACAGGTGAAGCTTATATGTTAGGTCTTACAGGAACAACAATTGCCTATCATGATTCTTCTGTTGTAGAAAAACAAAAAAATATGATAGAAGAAAGCAAAAACGATAAAACACTTGAATCTTTGGGAAAGTTTTTGCAAAGTGCAATAAATACTAAGGAAACGGAAATAGGGTATTATGATTACAAAGGTGTTTCATACATTGCAGCTTTTGCCAATATGAAAACAACAAACTGGAAAGTGATAATAAAAGCTCCTATCATAGAGTTTATGGACACTGTAACTATATTGCAACGTTCAATGTATTTTATAGGTATTGCAGTGCTAATAGTGGCATTAGTGGTTGTCTATCTTGTAGCTTATGGAATAGTAAAGCCCATTAAAACAACAGTTGATGCATTGCAAGGAATAGCCCAAGGAGATGGAGACTTAA
>CAUUIE010000055.1:0-12924 GCA_963545065.1 uncultured Treponema sp. | reverse complement strand
TGACAGATTTAACCTAATTGGAAAAGAAAAATTGACTTCACCTGAAAGAGTATTATCTGTTATTCAAAGGTCATTAGAGCCGCTTTCTAAAAAGGATATTATGATACTTTGTCCTAATATATCGCAAAGGACTATAGAACGTGCTTTAAAGGAATTATATGATAATAGTAAAATAAAACAGGTAGGTAGTGGGCGTTCAACAAAGTATGTTAAGATTTAGAATAGTTGAGATTTAGTTAATTGAAAATATTAAATCATAAAAATAGTCTTTTAGAATATGAAATTACAAAAACTTGGCTTATAGAATATTCTAAAAAAGATGATTTGTCCCTTTCTTTTTATAAACTTGTTACAGGCAAAAAACATCAAATTAGATATGGAGCAAAATATTTTGCAACACCTCTTTTTTGTGATTCACTTTATGGCTCTAAAAGACATGATTTTTCAATATATTTTTTGCATTCTTTTGCACTTTCTTTTTCAAATCCAATGTTTAATGATGTTCCTCCCGTTATTTTCGCTACACTTCCAAATTATTTTTTAAAAGCTATTAAAAATTATTTTCCAATAATAAATGAAAAAATTGAAAAAAAAGGAAATTTAAAATTATTAAAAGAATTAGTTAAAAAAAATTTTTAGACTTAAAAGAGGAGCCTTTTGTTATATATTTAAAGAATTAAATAGCATGAGCCGATCACTTAAAGTGCGATTATTAGGAGATATAAAAAAGTGTTGTATAACATTGCTTTTCAAGACAATATATATATACTGCTTAGACAAATTGACACAATTAATAATGGTTTAAAGCTTGAGTTAGATTCTTCTCTTTTTGAAGAAAAAATATTTATTGATCTAGTTTTTTTTGATAAAACAATAAAAAAATTATTTGGTTATATATATCCACAATCTAGCTTGCATAATTTTATAGACATACTCCAATGTTTACATTTTTGCATCACAAAGTATCTTGAACTTTTAAATAACATTTTACCTTACAGAGATAATGTAAAAAAATATATAAATGAAAATGAAATTAATTTATTAAATATCTCTATGGAACACAAAAAAATGGTAAAACAAATAGAAGAAGTTATAGCAAAAAATGAACCATTAGAAGCAGAACATGAAATGGTTTCTCACAATGAATTATTAGAACTTTTAAATGCCTAATGTGTTATGCGTATTACAGGTGGCACTTTAAAAAACCGTATTGTAACATGTCCTAAAGGCATAATAAGACCCGCAATGGATAGGATGCGCCTTTCTATTTTTGCAATATTAGGAAACATGAGTGGTTTTTCTTTTTTAGACCTTTTTAGTGGTTCTGGAATATGTGCATTAGAGGCAGCATCACGTGGAGCATGCCCTATAACATTAGTAGAAAAAGATACAATTAAGTTTGGCACAATTCTTAAAAATGTTTCTATAGCAGAAAATAAAATAAATTGCAAAAGAATGTCTGTAGAGCTTTTTATAAAACGAAATAAAAAAGCATTTGATTTTATATATATTGACCCTCCATTTCCATATGAATTTCATTTTGAACTCCTTAAAAACATTGCCTTATCTCCTACAACTAAAACAGGCAGTGTTTTACTTATGCATCGTCCTAGAGAAAAAACAAATCCCTCTGTGCCATTATTAGAAAAAGTAGATGAAAGACATTATGGGCGCTCTATAGTGGACTTTTATAAGAAGAACTAAACCTTTTTATGATATAACTTTCACATTTTTAGTAAATTTTCTTCTATTATGTCATGAGCTAAGTTAATGTTAAAAAAGATTTTTGCAAAACCTGGATATAAATTAAAGAAAAAAAAAGAAACAAAGAGTAAAACCAAAGAATGAAGAAACACTATGCTTGTAAAAAATGGATATTTAATAAAAAAAGAGGCAGAAATAAATATAGCATTAAAAAAATTAATCTTATATTTAGCAATTATAGAAGAAAAATAAAACGTCAAAAAGAAAAGGAAAAAATATAAGAAGCAAAAACAAAACGAAAGTTTTAAATTCATTTTTATTACAATTTTAAAAAGATAAAAAAATAAAATTAAAAGAAAAGTTTTTGTAAAAGCAAACAACAAAATATTTAGTATTTTTGAATAAGATATTTTTAAAATAGAAAAAAAATTACAATACTTTTTATTCTTTAATTCAATAACACCAATCGATATAGGAATAATGGAAGCTTCAAATAGAAATAAAAATGTAATTTTAATTATTATTCCTTGCAAATTATTAACTATGTAATACTTTCTTATTATTGCAGGAAGAAAAAAGAAAATAAGAGTTAAAAGACATGTAAACAGGTTTAATTTACAATACCTTAAAAAAGGAAGAGATGAAAAAACACCTTTAATATATTTTTTTAACATAAGAAATGTATACTAGTAAAAAATACTTTTTTTTACTAGAATGAGAAAAGCAATAATTAAAAATTGTATTTTTATATTATTACAATAGTAATATAATATTTATATAATAATTTAAGAGAGGTGTTATTTTATGAAAATGTTAAAGTTAAAAACAATGATAGTCTTTTTTCTTTTGTCATTGTATATTTTTTCTTTTCTTTCTTGCACCAAAGAAGAAAAAGAAAATGATGGCAAAATGAATATAGCAGTATTTCTGCCTGGAGTAAGAGCTGTAAGTGCTATATATGATATGCTTGCTACAGGTGCAGAAAAAGCTATAAAAGAGGCACAAAATAATGGAAAAAAAGTTGAACTTACCATTTTGGAAGCAGGAACAAATCAAAGCCAATGGGTTGAAAAACTTAGTAACCTTGCAGCAGAGGATAAATATGATCTTATTATTTCCTCAAATCCTTCTATGCCTTCTATAGCAAAAGAGGTACTTTTAAAATTTCCAAACAATAAGTTTTTATTGTTAGATGCATATTGTGAAGATGAACCAAAAATTACAACAGCAAAATATAACCAATATGAACAAGCATATATTGCAGGTTATATGGCAGCATTAGTTAGCACTAGCAATATGAAAATGGCTAATTCTAAAAAAAAGATTGGGCTAATTGCAGGACAAGAATATCCTGATATGACAAATATTATTTTGCCTAGTTTTTTAAAGGGTGCAAAAGATGTGGATTCTGATATGGAAGTAGATTTTCGCATTGTTGGAAATTGGTACGATGCAGCAAAAGGTGCAGACCTAGCTAGTAGCATGGCAGAAGATGGTGTGGATGTTATTATGCCAATATGTGGTGGAGCAAATCAAGGAGTTATTACATGTGCAAAAGAAAAAGGATTTTATTTAATTTGGTTTGATAGTAATGGCTATGGAAAAGCAGAAGGTTATGTTGTGGGTAGTGCAACTCTTGAACAAGAAAGGCTTTCATATGAAAAAACTTTGGCGTTTATTAATGGAGAATTAAAAGAAGGTAAACCTGAAATTTTAGGAATGAAAGAAGGTTATATACAATTTATAAAAGATGATCCTATCTATATTTCTACAGTACCTAATGAATTAAGAGAAAAACAAGAAATAATGCTAAAAAAGATTGAAAATGGTGAAGTAGTAATTTCTAGTAAATGAAAAGAATTGAACTACTTAATATAGAAAAAACATATTTTATAGAAAATCCCAAAACTGGACATATCTACACTCATCCTGCATTGTCTGGTGTGAGTGTAGGTTTTGAAAGCGGAAAAATTACAAGTCTTTTAGGAGAAAATGGAGCTGGAAAATCTACTTTAGTCCATATTCTTTCAGGACGCATTAAACAAACCAATGGAACCATAAAAATAGATGGCAAGCCTTGCTCCTTCTCTAATTGCAATGATGCAATAAAGAAAAAAATTAGTATTGTTCTCCAATCACTTCCTCTACCATTAGAAGCTTCTATTTTTGAAAATTTTATGATGGGAAAAATTGAGAATTCTTCTTTTTGTACATTAAAAAAGACAAACCTTAAACATGAAATTTTCTCTCTTTTTAAATACTGGAGTGTTACAAATATCGATTTTAATAAAAAGATTAAA
This sequence comes from uncultured Treponema sp., assembly GCA_963545065.1. GTDB lineage: Bacteria > Spirochaetota > Spirochaetia > Treponematales > Treponemataceae > Treponema_B. Next base: position 8,920 of record CAUUIE010000055.1, on the reverse strand, counting down.
GAGTTTTCTAAAGAAAAGCAGTTTTTCATAGAATTAGTTAATCAGCTTTATAAAAAACCATCCCTTTTAATTTTAGACGAAAGCACTTCCTTTATTCCTTCAAACAAAAGAGATATTTTTTTTAATAAACTAAAAAGTTATGCACAAAACAATGATGTAGCCATTATCAACATAACGCATGATACATTAGAGGCAATTAATATAAGTGATAAAATTATAATAATAAAAGATGGAAAAAATGCTAATATTTTTGACATGAATGTTTTAAGGCAAACAAAGAAAACAAAACAACTATTAATAATGATAAAAAACTGCATATTTGGAGAAAAACAAAACATTATAAGGTTAAACCAAAAAGACATTATTAAAAATTATTCAAAAAATGTTGTTTCTTATGAAAAAGAAAATAATACAAAACATTTAAATTTTAAGATCGAATTCACTAATAAAAATAGCATATTTAAGAATTTAAAAATTGAAGCAATAAATGGAGAAATATTGGGAATCTTTTTCATAACTAATCCTTATATAAAGATATTAGAAGACATTTTATCAGGCATGCACTATATAAATGAAATGCCTCATTATGAAGGTGGAATTACTCTTTTAGAAAACTTAAAACTATTTATTCCTTTCAATAAGATTACTCCTAACATTTTATTGAAAAATAAAATAGGCTTTCTTCCTTCTGATAGATATTACAGAGCATCTCATTCTTCTTTAAGCATTAAAGAAATGCTTTCTTGCTATAGCACACAAAAAATGTGGATAAATGGAAAAAAGCAATTGGAAGAAGCTGAGGCAATACTAAAGGAAGAAAGAATAGACTCTTCATGTGAAGAGTCTTGTAACACTCTTTCAGGTGGGCAATTACAACGTTTAATTCTTGCACGTTGTTTAAAAGAAAATCCTAACATTATTATTTTATTTGAACCTCTTAAAGGGCTTGACTTTATTAGTATGGAAATTATTGGAGAAAAATTAACTAATCTTTCAAAAAATGGCAAAACTATTTTAATTTTTAGCCAAGAAGAAAATAATGAGGTTTATAAAAAACTTTTAACCAAACAACTAGTTATTTGATTAAATAGTAACAATCTAGCATTTAAAGCTGTAATTCTCTCTTTTTATCATTTAAAATACATTGTGCTAACTAAGCTATATAAAAGGTTTAAGAAAAGCAGTGCCACTACTATTATCATCATAGGTTTTATTATTTTTTTACCGTTTTTTATAGCAAGACTAGAGCCTATATAGTTTCCAATAATCCCTGCAATAGCTGCAGGAATTGCAATAGAATATATTATTTTACCGCTAAAAATACCTACAATAAGAGAAGAATAATTTGAAGAAAGATTTAATAGTTTTGAATTTCCTACAGCAATTCTTAATTCTTGCTTCATAAATGTAGTATAAGCTATGATTGCAAAAGTGCCGGTACCAGGGCCAAAAATACCATCATAAAAACCTATAATGGCACCTATCAAAATAGCAAAAATAACCTTTTTCTTTTTTGAAAGCTTAGCTTCTTCATCTTTTCCACCTAAATCTTTTTTGCAAAGAATTATAACACCTACTATTGGAAGTGCAAAAAAAAGAATTGTTTTTAAAATTATTGGCTCTAAACTTAAAGCAAGTCGCATACCTAATTGAGCGAAAGTAAAAGCAAAAGGAATAGATATTAAAACAATTTTTGGTCTTACAACACCAGATTTAAAAAAATTAAGAGCCGAAAAAGTGGTTCCACAACCTGCACCAAACTTATTACAAACTATTGCATTATCTGCGGGTAATCCCATAAAAAGATATGCAGGTAAAGAGATAAGACCACCGCCACCTGCAATAGAATCAACAAAACCTGCAATAAAAACGAATAAAGAGATAAATGCTATAGAATAAAAAGACATACGCTTACAAAAATATATCAAAATCCTCCTTTATTTTCAACAAATTATGATATTTTAAGAATATTCTATGATTATAAAAGCTAATAGATTACTAGCCTATTTCTTATAATCTTCAAAAACAAACTAAAAAATAATAAAAATTTCATTTTTGACAATTAGATCCTTTTTTTAATCTCATATAGATCATATTAAACATGTGGAAAATTAGCATTGCAAGTAAAACTATTTCATCTTTCACATATCTATCTAGTCTTAAAAACGTAAATTAGTTATAATATAGGACATTAGGAGAAGACAATGAACAAAAAATTTATTTTGATTAGTGTAATGTCATTACTTTTTAATTTTTTTGTGTTTTCAGAAGAAATAAATATTCAAGAAGAACTTTTAAACTATATAAATAAAGACTTAAAAAGCATAGCAACACTTGAAGCTACTGCAATAGATGCATATTCATCAGTGACAGGGGCTAATTTTAAAGATGATAAAACCATGTATGATGCTATGGTGCAAATTGTAATTCCTAATTATGCTTTAATGAATGAAAAATTAGAAATAATTTCCCTTTCTCTCAAGGCAAAAGAAGTGAAAGCTCTAAATGATATTTATGTTGCAGCTGCGAACATTCAAAATAATGCATTTAATTTAATTTTAGTAGGTCTTGAAAAAGGAGATACAAATATTGTTCTTATTGCAAATAGGAAACTTGATAGAGCACGTAGGTTGCTTAGTGAATGGAAACAAGAATTATATGAGTTGTGTGAACAATATGGAGTAACATTAAATAACTAAAATCATTTAACCTAACTATGTTTATAGCATGTTTTTTGCAAGTCTAATAAGCTCTTGGCTATTATTTTTAGCGGGTTCTTTTAACACAACATCAAGTAGTTGTGTTAAAACATGCCCAATTTGAGGACCTTTTAAACCTAATGCTAATAAATCATTTCCTGATATTTCTAGCTCCCCTATGCTTAAAGGATCATTTGCCTTAATTATGCGTGTGATTTTTTGATATGTACTTTCTAAAAATTTAGATAAATCGGGCGAATTTGTAATGTTTTTTTTCAACAAAAAAAGTCTTTCAATACAGTCCTTCCCTACACTTTTAAGAAAACACCTTATGCTATAATCATCAATCAAATCTTTTTCCTCAAAGGCTAAATAATTTATTAAATGTGTAATCTCTTCAACTGTTTTATTTGGATATTTTAAACGTTTAAGCATAAAATAAATTACTTTAACTTTATCTAATTTATCATCAATATTTTTATAAACCCAATAGCACAAAAGGGTAAGCCTTGAAATTCTATCTTTTTCTGAAATTAAAGAAATAGAAAACAATAATTTTTTTATTTCAATATGTGAAAGCAAGTTTAACTCAGGCAAAAAGACACTCAAAATGCCAGAATCTTTCATAAGAACAAAAGCTCTTTCAAAATATCTCCCTTCTATCATTTTATTTAATTCTTCTTGAAAACGTTCAATAGATACACTTTTCATTCTTTGTAATGTGAATGGAATAGCTGAAAGAGTTTTTTCTTCTATTGAAAAACCCAATTGAGAAGCAAAACGTATGGCCCTTATGGGTCTTAGTGCATCTTCAAGAAAACGATCTTTTGCATTCCCTACTGCACGAATCAAAGAAGCTTTAATATCAGATTTGCCATTCGTTGGGTCTATTATTATGCCATCAGGAAGAGAGGCAGCTATAGCATTCATAGTAAAATCGCGTCTTTTTAAATCTTCAATAATGGAAGAGCCATATTCCACACTATCTGGATGCCTACCATCACTATATTTAGCTTCTTTTCTCATTGTTGTGCATTCAATATTTTTGTGTTTAAAACGAATTGTAACAGTGCCATGTTTTATTCCCGTTGGAATAGTTTTTTTAAAAAGCTTTACAACCTCTTCTGGCATAGCATCTGTTGCAACATCTATATCATAATTTTGTCGTTTTAAATATCTATCTCGCAATGTGCCACCAACTAAATATAAAGAATAACCTGCATTGTTAAAAATCTTTGCAAGAGTTATTAAATCTTTTTCTATTTCTATTTTTTCTTCTTTTGAAGTTTCTCTTTCCAAACAATTAGTCATAAGCACTAACATAATAGCAATATTTATAAAATATGTATAGCAAGGAAATTTTATTTAATTAATAGTGAGATAAAAGCACTTAAGAAAACAAGACAATTTTTTTTAGTCAATTCCATGTTGCTTAGAAAATGCACAACCACAATAATCTTGCCTATATAAGCCTAATTCTTTACTCATATTAATAGAATCTAAATAACCATTACGTTTTTTAAAATCATTAGGAAGATACATAGGAAAAAAAGATTCATTTTTTGATGCTGTGTCATTTTGAACAATGGAGGAGCCTATTTGATTTATAATTTCAACCTTTTTATGAGGACTAACAGAAAGAGTGGAACAAAAAAAAGCAAAACCATTTTGTTTTGCCCTTTCATATGTTGCTAAAAGACGCATTTTATAACATCTAACACAGCGAGCTCCACCTTCATGGCACGTTTCAAAACCTTTTGCTATTCTTTTAAAATCTTCACTATTATATGGATTTAATATAAGCTTTATTGGTTTTTTTGGCAAAAGCTTTTCATTATATATGTTTATTAACCTTTCTAATTCACACCCTCTTTTTTGATACTCCTTTTCTGTATCAATATTTGGATTATAATAAAATATAGTTAAATTAAAAAATGGAATGAGCCTTTTTAATACAGAAGAAGAGCAAGGAGCACAACAAGCATGAAGAAGCAAGCTTTTCCCCATAGATTCTGTTGCAATTTTTTGCATAACGAGATCATAATTAACTCGTTTTATTTCATTCATTTTGTATTTACTTTTTCTTTATGTGTTTTTATAAGAGATATAACAATTTTTAGCATTTTTTTCATATACTCTTTAATATCAGTAATTGAATTCCTATCAACTTTAAAACATATAGCACCAGGGTGCCCACCGCCATTACCTTCAGGAACTTGTAGCTTTTCTATTATACACCTAAAATCCACACCTTTAACTTGCTCGCCTGCTCTCACTCTAAATTCTACAAAACTTGAAATTGAAGTAGGATAATAAAAACACGAAACACTTGCTTCATTTGGGAAATCTGATAGGTCTCCTGTTAAACGGCGAATAATATCTATAAACAGTTGAAAATCTGACGCTTTATTTTGCAATTTATAAGAATTACATTCATCTAGCAATAAAATGCCTATATTTTCTTCATATTTTACTTCTTGCTTTAAGATATTATAAAAAGAAATCTCTTCTTTAGAAAACTCTTCTAATAGATGCAAAACCTCTTCAACGGAGCCAATGTTTTTACTCCCTTTATAGTGACTTTTATGCAAAATATTATCAAACTTATTTAAAAAATAATGATAAAAAGATATATCTCGTTTAGTTGAAAGATAGTTTCCCATCTTTGCATCTCCCATCATTCCTGCAACCATTACCATAACTATATTTCTTGAATATATATCACTTATTCCATACTTTTCTAATAAATTTGTGTGTTTCACTAACTTTTGGCACATCCAAGCTATAATCTCACAAGAACTAGAAGCTCGCAAAGTTAAAGAATAAGGTGGATCTCCTGAATGTCTTGCATCTTTAGAAAAATGATGATCAATTTCTATTTTTGGAATATATTTTTGCAAAAAGAAATTTAAAATATTCTCATCAAGAGCTATCATCTCAGGCTTTGGAGTGTCTAATATAAATATTACATCTGGCTTTTCAAGTTCTTCAGTTGTTCCTACCAATAAAGATATTTCATTATACTCACAAATTTCCTTAAAAAAGCTTACACTAGAAGGAAAGCGATCTTTAACATACATTGTAACATATTTATTAAATTTCCTTAGCAATAAAGAAATAGCAAGCATAGAAGAAATACAATCAACATCAGAATAAGAATGACCTAAAATTAAAAATGAAGACGAACGCATAATGAGATTGAAAATATTTCCCATTGTTTCATTTTTTTTTGAAATAGAAATAGCTTTTAACTTAGCTTTGCCATAATTTTTTAATCTTTCCAAAAGTTACCCCTAACCATTTTTTCCACAACAATGCTTATATTTCTTTCCACTACCACAAGGGCATGGGTCATTTCTTCCAACTTTAGGAGAAGAACGTACTACTTGTGCATTATCGGGAGCATTTCTTCCTTGCATGTTAGCATTTCTAAAGGTAGAAACTTGTGAATGAGTTGCATTACCAGAGACTACTTGATTTTTCTCTCTTCTTTCTCCCTCCTCTGTGCTAACTCTAACTCTCATTATAATAGATGCCATTTCAAAACGAATATCATCAATCATCTGATTAAATATATCGGAACCTTCAAGCTTATACTCTGTTAATGGATTTTTCTGTCCATAGGAACGTAAATACACTGCTTCACGCAATGCTTCCAAATTTTCCAAATGATTTAACCACTTTTTATCTATAGCCTGAAGATATTGCCATCTAATAAAAAGATTTAAATTTTCCTTTCCTGCATCTTCTTCCTTTTGTGCCAATTCATTTTCAAAATGTTGAATTAAATTCTTTGCCTCCCCTTCCCAGCCATTCTTTTCTATTTTTTCAAAAATATCTTCAGGCAATATATAGCCATACCTATCTTTAAATGTAGTTTGCATCTCGCGAGATGCTTCACTTTTTTCATTCCTTGAACTATGTTTATATCCTTCAAAAGAGTCTTCTACAACTTCTTGCATAGTGCATTTAATTCTTTCCAATAAATTTTCATCAGAAAGAATAGCATCACGCTCTTTATAAATAAAAGTTCTTTGATCATTTAAAACATCATCATATTCTAGCAAATGCTTTCTTATATCAAAGTTTCTCATTTCAACCTTTGTCTGAGCTTTTTCAATGCTTTTTGAAACCATTCCATGCTCTATAGGCTCTCCATTAGGCATTCCTATTTTTTTCATAATGCTTTTTAGCCTATCTCCACCAAAAAGCCTCATAAGCTCGTCATCAAGGGAGATAAAAAAACGCGATCTACCAGGGTCTCCTTGCCTTCCCGAACGTCCTCTAAGCTGGTTATCAATACGTCTACTTTCGTGCCTTTCTGTTCCTATAACATATAAACCGCCAAGAGATCTCACTTCATTATAATCCTTTTGCCACTTTATCATTTCTTCTTTATATATTTTCTCATAATACTCAGGATTTGGATTAGTACCTGTCCTTTTAAGAGTTCGCATCTCAGGATTTCCACCAAGCTTAATATCTGTTCCTCTTCCTGCCATGTTAGTAGCAATAGTTACCGCTCCTTTTGCTCCTGCTTCTGCTATTATGAGTGCTTCACGACCATGATTTTTTGCGTTTAAAACTTCATGTTTCACTCCTCGTTTTGTTAAAAGCTTAGAAACAAGTTCAGATTTTTCAATTGAAACAGTACCAACAAGCACTGGTTGCCCTCTTTTATGGGCTTGTGCAATTTCATTACACAAAGCTTCAAACTTTTCATCTTCGTTTAAAAAGACTAAATCTTGTTCATCGTTTCTTGCAACTGGCAAGTTAGTGGGAATTACCACAACATCTAATTTATAGATTTTATTAAACTCTGTAGCCTCAGTATCTGCAGTTCCTGTCATACCTGAAAGCTTTTCATACATTCTAAAAAAGTTTTGAAATGTAACTGTTGCAAGAGTTCTATTTCTTTGTGCTATTTTAATTTTCTCTTTTGCTTCAATTGCTTGGTGGAGTCCATCAGAATATCTTCTTCCTTCCAAAATGCGCCCTGTAAACTCATCAACAATCTGAACTTGTCCATCTTTCACAACATAATCTACATCAATATGATACAAAACATGAGCTCTTATAGACTGAGTAAAATAATGTATGTACTCAAAATTATCTTCATCAAAGAGGTTCCCATTGATAAGACCTTGACGGGTAAGAATGTCTTGAATTTTTAACATACCTTGGTCTGTAAAAGAAATGCGTTTACTTTTTTCATCAATGGTATAATCGCCTTCAACCTTCTCCCCTTCAACTTCGTTTGGATACTCACCAGTTTTTGGATTTTTTAATACTTCCTTAAGACTTCCAATTAATTTATCAACTTCAAAAAACTTTTGAGTGTCATCTTCTGCTCCACCTGAAATAATAAGTGGAGTACGAGCTTCATCAATTAAAATTGAATCTATCTCATCAACAATACAATAATAAAAACCTCTTTGTACTTTTTGGGACAAATGAACTTGCATGTTATCTCTTAAATAGTCAAAGCCAAATTCATTATTTGTTCCATATGTTATGTCGCAAGAATAAGCTTCCTTTCTAGCTTGGTTATCCATATTTGAAAGAATTACACCTACACTTACTCCAAGATATGAATACACCTTTTTCATCCACATAGCATCACGCTCTGCTAAGTAATCATTTACTGTAACAATGTGAACACCCTTGCCTGTAAGGCTATTTAGATATGCTGCGGCAACACTCATAAGAGTTTTACCTTCTCCAGTTTTCATTTCGACAATTCTACCAGAGTTTAAAACTAAAGCACCCATAATCTGCACATCGTAAGGTCTTTCTCCTAGCACACGCCTTGCAGCCTCTCTTGCAAGAGCAAAAGCTTTAGGAATAAACTCTTCTAACGGTCTACCCTCTTTATATGCTTTCTTAAAAGATTCTGTTTGAGTTTTAAAATCTTCTTCTTTTAGACTAATTGCCCATTTTTCTAAATCATTTATACTTTGCAAAATAGGAAGCAAAGCTTTAATATCTCGCTCATGTTGCGAGCCAAAAAGAAATTTAATAACTGAATTTAACATAATTTAATAGTTTACAAAAAAGAATTATTTAATTCAAGCTAATTAGCTAATCATGATATTTAAAAAATGAATCTAAATCTTACACCTACTCATCTCTAGCTTTTCTTCTACTCCCAAAACTATTTTCATTTTTTTCATTCTCTTCCATGCCTTTATTAAAGGCAAAATAATGCAAAAACATAAAAG
>CAUUIE010000054.1:0-12959 GCA_963545065.1 uncultured Treponema sp. | reverse complement strand
CAAAAAAACAGGATTATCTTCTTTTTCTACATATTTATTAGTTTTTTTTAAAAGTAATGTGCGCTCAGGAAAATATTTTTTAAGAGCATCAATCGCAAAATTGGCAAAAAACACTTCCCTTTCTTTCTTACCCTTCCCCATTACAACAGCTCTTTTTAAATCCCCACTTAAATCTTCCATATTTAAAGAAACAAGTTCAGAAACCCGGCAACCAGTGGAGTATAAAGACGTAAATAATGCAACATCGCGTGCTACCCACAATATATCACTATTATAAGGCAATTTACAAAAAGATTTCATTTCATCAGGAAATAAAAAACTTTTTATTTTATAAGATATTTTTAAATTCTTAACACCAATTGCTGGATTTACCTCTATTAGTTTTTTTGCCCTTGCATATTTATAAAAGCCTCTAACACTAGAAAGCATTCTATTTATAGAAGCAGGAGAAAAATTCTTTTCAGATAATTCACAAACAAATATTCTTATATCATTTACAGTAACATTAAACACATCTAAAGATATATCTTCAAGCCAATTCGCAAAAATAGATAAATCATTTGCATATGCTTCTACAGATGAAGCAGTAAAATGTTTAATGTTTTTTAAAAAAGAAAGAAATAAATCAAACACTTCCATGCCTATTTTTCCTCTAAATCTTCCACACCTTTTACAACAGTATGCAAATAATCACACTTTGGATTTATGCAGGCATTATAAGAACCCCTATTCTTATCATACTTTTCCACTAAAAACCATCCACATTTTGGGCAAAAAGAATTTGTTGGCTTAAAATAGGAAATAAAATTACATTTTGGAAAATTTGAACAACCATAAAACTCTTTTGTTTTTTTCTTTCCAACCCCTTTCCTTGCAACAATATCACCATTACACCCTTCAATTGGACACTTTGCTAAAGGAATAGATTTAGTATTTTTACATTCTGGAAAACCAGAACATGCCAAAAAATAACCAAACCTGCCAAGACGTTTCACCATCTTTTTTCCACATTTATCACATATAATATCTGTATTTTCATACATCTTTCCTTTCACACTAGAAACGTCATTCATCACAGTTTTTAGTTTTTCAGAAAATGATAAATAAAAAGGGCGAATAATATTTACCCAATCTATCTTTTTCTCTTCCACTTCATCTAATTTTCTCTCCATATCAGCTGTGAAATTAACATCAATAATATTAGAAAAATTTTCAACTAAAAGACTGTTTATAACCTTTCCCAATTGTGTTGGAATTAACTGTTTATTAGAACGAGTTACATAATATCTATCAAGTAACACAGAAATAATTGGTGCATATGTAGAAGGTCTACCTATTCTTTTTTCTTCCAATGTTTTCACTATACTAGCATCAGTATATCTTGATGGACCTTGAGTAAAATGACTTTCCACATTTAATTTTACAACTTCCACCTCATCCCCAATTTTTAAATCTAATGATTCATATGTTTTATCACTTTTAGAAATAAGCAAAGAAATTATAGTGTAAAACCCTTTTTCAACTAATTGTGTTGATGAAGCTTTAAAAAGTGCATCTTTTACACTAATATCATAACTTAAGGTAAGCGTTTTTGCACTTTTCATTTGACTAGCAATAAAACGTTCCCAAATAATTGTATATAGTTTTAACTGATCTTTAGAAAGATACTTTTCTAACATAGAAGGAGTATATTCAATAAATGTTGGTCTAATGCACTCGTGTGCATCTTGGGCAGCACTTTCCACAGCATAAAAGTTAGGTTTTACGGGAAGGCATTCAGGATGATTTTCTTCAATCCATTTTCTACTAGCATTTAATGCTAAAGATGAAATACGAACAGAATCTGTTCTCATATAAGTAATAAGACCTACATAATGCTTTCCAACAGAAACACCTTCATATAAACCTTGAGCTACTTGCATCGTTTTTTTAGATGTAAAGCCTAGTCTATTAGCAGCTACTTGTTGCAATGTTGAAGTAATAAAAGGTGGCTTTGGTTTAATAGTTTTAGCCATTTCTTTTTTATCTACTACTTTACCCAATGCATCTTTTGTATCATTCATTATAGAAATAAAAACATCTTTTTTTTTGTTATCAATTTCTTTTCCCTTATATTTTTCTAATTCTGCTTTAAACTTATCTTTACCCCTTTTAAACTCACCCGAAAGAGAAAAATATTCTTCAGGTATAAACTTTTGAACCTCTTCTTCACGTTCACATATAAGACGTAGTGCTACAGATTGCACCCTTCCAGCAGAAAGACCATTTTTAACTTTTGCCCAAAGAATAGGAGATAAATTATAACCTACAAGACGGTCTAATACACGCCGTGCTTTTTGAGCGTTAACTTTGTTTTCATCAATATCATGAGGTAATTTAACTGCATTTTTTATTGCCTGTGGCGTTATTTCGTTAAAAACAATTCTAAATATTGGTATATTCCCCTCATCTTTAAAAACTTCTTTTAAGTGATATGCTATAGCCTCTCCTTCCCTATCATTATCACTTGCAAGATAAATATTTTTAGCCATCTTTGCATATTTTTTTAGCTCTCTAACAATTGAAGCTCTTCCTCTTACAGTAATATATTCAGGGGCAAAATCATTCTCTACATCAATGCCAATCCTAGATTTAGGAAGATCTATCAAATGCCCCATAGACGCCTTTACCATATATGAAGTGCCTAAATATTTTTCTATTGTCTTTGCCTTTGCGGGAGATTCCACAATCAAAAGAGATTTACTTTTTTTTTCTTTCTTTTTAATAATTGCCATATAAAAAATTACCAAAATGATTATTTATTCTTTCATTATTTCAAAAATTGAAGATATTGCCACAGCCCCATCTTCATACAATGCACGTGAACCTTCATTCTTTATCGACATTAAAGTGTCTTTACAAACAAAAACCTCTCTTCCTTGTTCAAGAGCAAAATCTACAGTTATTAAAGCTCCAGATTTCTTTGGAGCTTCCACAACAAGAAGAAATCTAGAAAGACCTGAAACAATTCTATTTCTTTGTGGGAAGCGAAATTTAAGAGGCTCAGTAAATGGAGGATATTCACTTAATATGCAACCATGTCCTCCTATAATTTTGCTGGCTAAACGGTTATTAGTTTTTGGATATATCCTTTCCACACCACAAGCCAAAACCCCAATAGTACGCCCACCATTTTCCACACATCCTCGCTGTGAATAGCAATCAATTCCACGAGCCAAGCCAGAGACAACTGGCAAAGAAAGAGAAGCACATTCTGACCCCATCTTTAAAGCCATTTTTAATCCCTCTCCCGTAGGAAAACGTGTGCCAACAATTGAAATCATATTAAAACCAGTTTTAGGTAACGAGCCCCTAACAAAAAGAGAAAAAGGTGGGTCTGGTATTTCCTTTAAAGCATTGGGAAAACCTTGGTCTTCTATCATCAACATTGTAATATTGTATAAAGTCATAACCTTAAACGCTTTTTCTACCATTGTCTCAAGACTAGAAAAATCAAACTTAGTTTTTAACTTTCTATTAAGCACATGTGAAATACATTCAACGTTGGAAGATAATAATTCTTTAAAAGAGGGAAAAAACTTAAAAAGAGATAACTTTTCATACCCTTTTAAAAAATGAAAATAAGAAAGTGCTAATATAAGAGAGGCTCTATCATCCATAAAAACTTCATTTAATTAGATTGTAATAAAAGAATATCTATATTCTCTTGAGCTTTTTTTCTTTGTTCACTTGAGCCACTTATTTCAATTATACGCCTATATGCTTCAATAGCTTTTTCGTTGTTATTCATCATAGCATAAGAACGAGCTAATAAAAATAACTCATCTAGCGGTTTCATCTTTCCTTCTATTTCTTTTTCAAGCAAAGGAACTGCCCTCTCAGGAAGAGCTAATTCAAAAATATACAAAACAGAAAGAGCATAAATAGCTTTACTATAGGATGGATCCAGTTCTATAGCTCTGTTATATGCCTTTATAGAAAGATCATAATATTTTCTTTGCATATCTTTCCCACTCATTTCAAAATCTAAAGCTCCTTTTGCCATAAGGCTAGAAATAACCCCAACTTTATAATAAAGATTTTGATTTTCAGGATAAAACTCAATAGCTTTTTGAAAACATTCAAGAGCATTTTTATACATCTTCTTATCCAAATATCGAGTCCCCAACATCTTATACCAAGTTCCAACTCTCTCACTTGCAATAACTATGTCGTCAATACGTTTTAAATATTTGTTTATAGCTTCATTGAGCTCCGCTTCTGTTGTAGGATTACTTACACCTTCCTCATATTCTTGCATACGTTGGATAAACCTTTTGCCATAGCAAGATGAAAAAAGAGCTAGTAAAAAACATAAAAATATCGCTTTACTCTTCATTCTCTTTCCCCCAACCTTTTTCCAAAAATTGATCATGATATTCCATAAGTTCATCATTAGCCACGTGGGTGTAAATTTGAGTGGTTTGAATATTAGAATGCCCTAGCAAACACTGCACAGAACGCAAATCTGCCCCACCTCTTAAAAGATGAGTTGCATAAGAGTGACGAAATGTATGAAGCTTCGTATATATACCAACAGAATAGGACAACTCTTTAAGTCTTTTCCATATTCCCTGCCTACTAATAGTCCCACCTGATTTATTTAAAAAAAGAGAGCCAGAATGGGAAGTGTTATTAATTCTTTTAGGGTTAAGTAGTTTTACACGTTCAGTTGTTATATATTCTTTTAATTTTTCTTTTGCAATCGACCCAAAAGGCACAATTCTTTCTTTATTCCCCTTACCTCTAACTTTCAATAAATTTTCATTAAAAAATATATCTTCAAGTTTTAGATTCACTACTTCACTCACTCTAAGACCTGAAGAATACATAAGTTCAAAAAGTGCCCTATCTCTCATATTAAAAGGAGTATCTTTAGGAATATTTTCCAAAAGAACATTAATATCTTCTAATGTTAAAACTTCAGGAAGAGTTTTCTCTCTATTAGGACGTTCAATAAGCTCCATAGGATTATCATATCTTACGCCTTCAGAAACTAAAAACTTAAAAAAAGCATCTAGTGCAGCCATATCTTTTGCTAAAGTTTTACTTTTCTTTCCTTCTTTAGCTCTAAAACTAAAAAAGTTAAAACAATCTTCTTCGCTTGCCACATCAATATCTTTAGGCTTTAAAAAAACTTCAAAAACATTAAGTGTGTAAAGATATGTATGCACTGTATTCCCCGAATGTTGCTCTGCACAAACTAAATATCCGCAAAATGCCTTTAATTGAATTTTAGACATAGTTTAAAAAACAAATCTTTATTTGGATCTTTTAGTTCTTAAAAATGGTGGAGTTTCTAACTCACTTTCAGACAATGGTAAAGAAGCCCTAAAATCAAATTCTCCATCTTTAATTTCACTTTCATCAAAAGTTTTATTCCGATTATTAAGACCTGGGAGAGTTGGTGGTTTAATTTTATTAAGCTTATTCCACTCACTGCCTGGAATAAATTCTCCATTAATAGCAATATCTTCAGGCATTACACTAGGTTTAACTTGAATGTTGCTCTTTTCATTTTCAATCTTATTCAAAGTTAAGTTTTCTTTTTTCTCTCTTATTTCTTCTATCTCATCATCATTAAATCCTGTTGCCATTATAGTAACACTTACTTCGTCTCCATACTCTTCATTTGCATCAAGACCCCAAAATATTTTAGCACAACTATCCACATTAGCTTTAATTAAAGAACTCATTCCTTCATTTATTTTACCACGTTTTAAATTTCTTCTAGCACCTTGAATATTAACTAAAACGTTTTTAGCGCCATCAATACCGGGATTTTCTAAAAGTTCATTGCTTAAAGCTTGAGTCATAGCATCTATAACAGCGTTATCACCTTCTCCTTTACCAATAGCCATGTGAACTCTACCTTTTTCTTTTAAACATGTCTTAATATCTGCAAAATCAACATTAATATTTCCTGTGTGATAAATCACATCTATAATACCTTGTATTGCTTGCCTTAAAATATCATCAACAACTTCAAAGTCGCTTAAAATATCTCCATCGTCATCATCCATTCCCATAATACGCTGATTATCAATTACAATATAAGAATCCACATTTTCTTTAAGCTTTTCTATCCCTGCCTCTGCTATTTTCATCCTATCTCCGCCTTCATATTCAAAAGGCTTAGTTACAACAGCAACAGTTAAAATACCCATCTCTTTTGCAAATCCTGCAATTATAGGGGCGGCACCAGTTCCTGTGCCACCTCCCATCCCTGCTGTTATAAACAAAAGATGAGAACCTTTTATTGCTTCAACAATTTTTTCCTTATCATTAATAGCAGCCTCCTCTCCTCTAACTGGGTCAGCTCCTGCCCCTTGTCCATCTTGACCAATATAAATCTTTACAGGAGCTTTAGAGCGAACATTAAGAGCTTGGGCATCTGTATTTAAAGCGATGAATTCAACCCCTTTAATATTGCAATCAATCATACGATTAACCGCATTGCCTCCTCCCCCGCCTGCACCTATTACTTTCATTACAACAGGCAATTTTTTATCTTTAACTAATTGTAAATCCATAACCCTTAAATCCCCCTAAAATATGGAAAATCAAAAAAAATAAATATATCAAAATAAATTTTTAAAAAGATTTTTTATCTTCTTACTTATAGATGAATTAGAGTAGTGTTTATTTTTATGTTTCACATCTCTATAATCTTCACTTACCATAGCCTCTGTTATAAGCCCCATAACAGCTGCAAACTCAGGGCTTCTATAATCTCCCTTTATGCCTCCAAGCATACCGGGAACCCCAATCCTAACAGCTGAAGTTTCAAAAACTTCAGATGCTACCTCAATCACACCTGTAAGTAATGATCCACCACCACAAATGACAATATTACCACCTAGTGGCTTTGTTTTCACTATGTTTTCTATCTTTTGTTTAATAATTTCAAAAATCTCTCTCATTCTAGCATAAAACACATTGCAAACTCTTTGTTTCATAAGTCTAATGGGTGCCCTGCCCCCAACTCCTGGTAACAATATTTCAACACTCTCTTCATCTAAAAGACCTTGCCAGCAACACCCATTAGTAAGCTTTATCTCCTCTGCAACTTCAAAAGAAATTTTTTCTACCATTGCTAAATCATTTGTTATAGTGTCCCCACCAATAGGTAAAACAGAAATAAGAGATGGAGCTCCTTCATACATAAGAACCACATCTATAACACCTGCACCAATATCTATTAATAGCGAACCTGCTTCAATCTCTTCTTCTGTCATAACAGATCTAACAGCACTAAGACCATTATACATAGCTTTTTCCACTTGTAAACCAGATCTTGAAACACATTTTAATGTGTTTTGAATTGCTGTAACAGATGCCGTTATAATATGAGCTTCTGCTTCCAAACGAACCCCAATCATGTTGTGTGGGTCTTTAATTCCTTTTTGCTGGTCAACAGTAAAAGATTGAGGAATCACTTTTATAACTTTCCTATCTAGCGGGATAACTATAGCCTTAGCAGAATTTATAACTGCATTTATATCATCATATCCAACTTCTGTATTCCCACCACCCTTATCTGATATTGGATAAACCCCTTTAGAGTTCATACCTTCAATATGAGTTCCACCTAAGCCAACATAACAAGAAGAAACCTCAAAACCACTCATCATCTCTGCATCTTCCATAGCTTTGTTTATAGCTTTTACAGTGTCTTCAATGTTTACCACAGACCCTTTTTTTAATCCTGAAGAACTAGAAGAGCCTACTCCCACCACTTGAAAACTTCCATCGTCCAACCTTTGAGCAATAATAGCACGAACGTGAGCTGTTCCAATATCAATAGCACATATTACATCACTCATTTGGAAATCTCCTTCCATTTATAGACAATGTTAGCCCCTCTAATATCCACATATTCAATTTCTCTTGCAACTACATCAGTTTTTAAAACATCAAGTATTAAAATCATACGATTCAAAGTGTTCTCTGAAAGTTCTTTATTAGATATAACTTTAATTTTTGAATATGTTGGATATATAACTAAATCATAATCTCCATATTTTTTTTCTCTCACTTTCACTTCAGAAATGCCTGCAAGAAGTAAGGGATTGCTTTTAGAAATAAAATCTAGCCTATTAAACAAAGAAACAAGCTTGTGATGAACTTTCATGCCAATTTTTGGGTTTTGAAATTCAATGCCACTTAAAATAGTTAAAGTTGAAGTTTTTTCTTGCCATCCCATTCTAAAAACCACGCCTTCTTTATCTATTTCCAAGGGGACAATACTGCCATCTATATTAACAAAAGAAACAGCTATGGGTCTTCTTTCTGTAAGAGAAATATAAACTTTATCGGGAAATCTTTTTTTCACAGCAACATGTTCTACAAGAGGATAAGATTTAAGAATTGAAGCAATATTAGATGAGTCTATAGAACTCCACTTAACTCCTTCTTCAACCCCTATAATCTTTTTAATCTCTTTTTCTGTAAGAGAAGAGGCATTAATTTCAAACACAAACTTTGCAGTAGAAGTTATAGGTAAAATCATAAAATAGTAAGCTATTTCGATAATTAAAGCAAAAATAATTAAAACCATTAAAAGCTTTAATATTTTATGACTTGCAAAAGAAGTTTTACTTTTATGATAGGATGCATATTTAGCATTTTCAATCTTAGACATTTCAAAAGCATATGGCACATCGTTCAATTTAATTCCTCCTCAATAAAGTAAGACCTGAAGCATTAATAATAAGACCTGAAATAGCAAAAGTTACTAAAAGAGAAGAGCCTCCTGCAGAAAAAAAAGGCAAAGAAATGCCTGTTGTAGGAGCTAATTTTGAAACTACAGCACAATTTAAAAGTGATTGCAATACAATCGCTGTAACTCCTCCAAAAGCAACATAAGAGCCAAATTTATCTTCACAAGTAATAGCTATTTTATAACCTACAAATGCAAAAGCAAAAAGAAGAACAAAATAAAAAAGAACACCTATAAAGCCCATTTCTTCTGCCCAAACTACAAAAACAAAATCTGAATATATATAAGGCACACTGCCAATCTTTCTCACTCCTTCCCCAAGCCCCCTACCCCAAAAACCTCCACTAGCCAAAGCATTTAGCGAGCCTTGTATTTGATATGTGGAATTAAGCGGTTCTCTTGTAGGGTCTATGAAAGCTAAAATGCGTTCAATTCTATAATCTTTTGTTAAAATCATTAAAACTAAAATCGGCGTTATTATTATAGCACCTTTAAAAAACCAAATAAGTGGCACACCAGCGATAAAAAACATAGTAATTGCCAAAAATAAAATAAAAAAAGAGGCCGAAAAGTCGTTTTCAAAATATATTAATAGAACAAATAAAGAAACAACAAAAAAAGGCATTAAAATAGTCGTAAATGGTTGATCAAATTTATCTCCATTTTTAGCAAAAAAATTGGCAACAAACACTATAATTACTATTTTAACAAATTCAGAAGGTTGAAATATAACTTTCCCTGCAAGGCTCACCCAACGAACTGCACCGTGACTTTCTTTTGAAAGAGATGGAATAAAAGTCATTACGCAAAGAATAAGAGAAACTAACATAGCAAATGGGAGAAATCGTCTAATAATCTTAAAATCTAAAAAAGCAAATAGCAACATAACAAAAAGAGAAAGTGCAAAATGTTTTAATTGGTTAAAAACAAAATAAAGAGGCTCTCCAAAAAGAAGAGTTCCATAATGAATGGAAGCAGAATATAATGTGGCAAAGCCTAGACCAAACATAGAGAAAACTAGCAACATAAAAATGAGATTATAACGCGTTCTGTTTATATTTTTTTCAACCAATATTTGCTCGTTTCTAAGACGCATATTATAAGCTAATAGCCCCCTTCCCCTTTCAATATAACATCCTCAAATTGTTCAAGACAAAGACCTCTAGAACCTTTTAGTAATACAAAATCTCCTTTTTTTACCTTTTTTACTAAAGAATCTTTTAATTTTTCAGCTTCATTCTCATTATATAATAGCACATCTTTTCCTAAAAAACCTTTAATATTTGAAAAGTCTTCTAATTTAATATTATTATCACGTAAGGACTTTTTAAACCCATTTATCATTTCATTTCCAAAAAGATATATAATATTTGCATTTGAAGTGATAAGGCTTTCACAAATAGTCTTATGTTCAGCCTCGCTTTCCTTTCCAAGTTCAAGCATAGAGCCTAAAACATATATCTTACCTTTTTCCCATTCTAATTCATTAGAAAATTTAATGGCTTCCATCATAGAGTCAGGATTTGCGTTATAACAATCAAAAAAGCATGTAGCAAATCCTTTTTTTACTTCAGCACGTCCAAAAAAAGGTTTAACACTTTCAATAGCATTTTTTATTTTTTCCAAAGGAATGTTAAAATATTCTGCCACCATAATACTAAAAAGAGCATTTTTTATATTATGCTCTCCTAATAAATGTATATGAATCATAACTCCCTTATATTTTATAACGCTTCCTTCAAGACCTTTTTTTTCCACACTTTCAAGCCCCTCTAAAGAACATGGATCAAAAACTATAATTTTTCCACTAACATCTTTAGTTAAAAAAGAAGTAAAATCACATTTGGTAACAAAGCCTACACAATGCTCATCAAACTGAGAGAATATCTTTTTTTTCTCATTGGCAATAGCTTCCATACTTCCAAGCTTACCTATATGAGCTTTTCCAATATTAGTTATAATTGCAACGTCAGGGGTTAGCACTTTTGAAAGTTCTTCCATTTCACCTTTTCTATTCATTCCCATTTCAAAAATACCAACTTTGTGATTAAGGCGTAACATAAAAATCGAAAGAGGCAATCCTGTTTCAGAATTAAGGTTTCCTTCACTAATAAATGTGTCATAATTTTGAGAAAATATAGCCCCTAACAATTCTTTACATGTTGTTTTCCCTGAAGAACCCGTAACACCAATTTTTAGATTTAGCTTCATCTTTTTAAGATAAAATTTAGCTATATTTTGCAGTGCATATAGGGTGTGTTCCACTATAATAAAAGTAGTTTCATAAAGGTTATAAAATGAAATATATTTATTTTTTTCTTTTTTAGCATGAAAGGAATCAATTAATATTACTTTAGCACCATTTTTTATTGCATCTTCTATAAAAACATGTCCATCTTGCACCTCTCCTTTAAGAGGAATAAAAAGAGAGTCTTTTAAAACTTTTCTACTATCAATAAAAACGCAAGATATTGATGAGTTTTTAATCCCACAAAGAACACTACCATTTGTGAATTTAAGAATTTCTTCTACATTCATTAGAACAAACTGAGTCTCCCTCCCACACCCCATTTTATTCATGTTTTATAATCTCCTAAATTATTTAATCACTTTTCTTCCTTAATCTTCATTTTTAAATTCTTTTTCAAGCTCCACTCTTAATATCTCATCAGAACTTGCCTTTCTCATATTAAATGTTTGCACTGCAATTCTTTCTATTCTTTCATTTCTAAGAAGAATGGCGACACCAGAGATTTTTCTTTTATTTTCTTCTATTAGTCTATACTGCTCCCTATCATAATCTTGAAGAGTGTTTTCCAATTTAGAGTAAGTAGACGATTGCCACACACCAATAATTAAAAAAAATGGGATTGAAAGAGTTAAAAAGACTGCAAGAATATTTTTCATCATACTTATTTTTAATCCCTAATTTTTTCTATTGCACGAAACTTTGCACTTCTTGATGCGTGGTTAGCCTCTACCTCTTTTTCACTGGGAGAGATTGCTTTTTTTGTTAAAAGACTAGCTTTAGCCACCCCTCCGCATTGACAAATAGGAAAATCTGGAGGACATATGCAAGACCTAATAAGCTCTTTAAAATAGTGCTTTACAATTCTATCTTCTAATGAATGAAAAGTAATAACTCCCAAGCGTCCACCAACTTTAAGGTGAGAAAAAGCAAGGTGTAAAAGATTAGGAAGTCTCGCTAACTCTTCGTTAACCTTTATGCGCAATGCTTGAAAAGTTTTTGTTGCAGGATGAATTGCACCATATCTATATTTTTTAGGCACACATTGAAAGATTATGTTACTTAATTCTTTAGATGTTTCAATTTTTTTTCTGTTTCTAAACTCTATAATAGATGTGGCAATTAGCGAAGCATATCGTTCTTCACCAAGGGTGCGAAGAATGTTTACAATTTCTTCTTTTGAAGAAAAGTTTATAATATCTTTAGCGCTTACTTTAGAAGAATTAGAAAGCCTCATATCCACATTATCATCGGCATTAAAAGAAAAACCTTTCTTAGATACTGTGTAATGATACATTGAAATGCCTAAATCAAATAATATGGAATCTGCTTTTTCTAAATCAGAAGGATAATTTTGAAAAAAAGTGTCAGACCAACCTAGATAATATGTAATGCGATTTTTAAAAGATGCTAACCTTTCTTTTGCAACTTCTTGTATCTCGCTATCAGCATCTATCCCTATCACTTTTAATGTTGGATAAGCTTTCAAAAATGCTAAAGCGTGCCCTCCTTCTCCTAATGTGCCATCAATTAAAAGAGCACCGCATTCTTTTGGTGAAAGAATATCTAATATTTCTTTTACTAAAATGGATTTATGAAAACTTCCCATAAAGATTTAATACCTAGCTCCGCCACATCACTTTCCATAACATGAAGTTTAGCAAAAAAAGATATCTTCACTTACAAAAAAATGATAATATCTTTATATTTTCACTATAAATAGCCTAAGTGTCAACTATTTTTTTCACTTTTTATATATGATTTTGCTTGTAACTTAAATAAACTTAACCTTTGAAAGTATTTGTTTAATGAATATTATCTTTGTAAGTTAATTCACATCATATTTAAAAAACATTAAACTTGTAAAAGTAATAAACATAAATTATAGACTTAAAAGATATATATAATTAGTTTTCCTCTTAATTTAATCCCCGCTTACCTTAAATATAT
>CAUUIE010000053.1:0-13263 GCA_963545065.1 uncultured Treponema sp. | reverse complement strand
ATGTTTAAAATAAGATGAGTTTAAGAACTAAATTGTATATTGTGCGATACACCTATTTTGATTTTTTATTCAAACGAGTTAGTCTTCTATTTACAGAAGCAAAATATAACACCTTCCCCCTATTAATAACTTACTATAAAGATTAATAGGGAGAATTACTTAATGTGTGGCTTAAATAGAATTAATTAAGCAGAAAGTGAAATGTATTTTCCATTATTGTCTATTGTAAAAACTTCGTCATGTTCAATATTGGTAAAAAAGCTAATGTCAAAAGAACTTTCATTTTTCAATTCAGCTTTAATCGCAGTTCCACAGCTAGAACTTATTTCACGTGGCACAGGAATAAGTTTAATTGTGATAACACCAGATTGATTAGCCTCTGTTTTTTCAATTGCACGCTTAAAAACCAATGCTTCATAATGAGTATGAAAGGTAATAATGTATTCTAGGCTCATTTTGAAATATTAATCTTCCAACCATCATCGGCATTTGTAACATTACTTTTTGCCTTCATTTTATCACAAAAACGAATAACATTTTCTTTTGCGGTTTCGTTATCAACTAAAACACTAAAAGCATTGTTTGCTTCAAATGCTTTTTTAGTACGCACAACAGGTTCTGGGCATGAAAGCCCACGTGCATCAATAATAATTTCTGACATATTTTCTCTCCTTATAATTTATAGGTGCTATTTATTTTTTATTGCATAATAAAAACTGATGCATGCAGTTACAACTAAACCAATAATTACAGCAATCATACCAGCACTTGTTGGACCTTTACCAGATGAAGCAAGTCCAAAGTTATGAGCAAATGCCGCACCTGCAACTAAACCTGTAACAGTAACTGCAGAATCAGTATTTCCTTCACCAGTTAAAATGAGTTGTCTTAATGGGCAGCCACCAAGCAAAACACTTGCCCAGCCAACTAAAACCATGCCGAGTGCGTTCCAAAAGCCATCTGTGTGTGCTACAGGTTGCCCTTCCATACCAAATTTGAACATGTTTAAAACAAGAGAACCTATTAAAACAGTAACAACAATTGCTATGCTACCCCATAAAAGATGAAAATCTTTTAACATAATTGCATCACGAATGCCACCTGCCGTACAAAGTCTACTGCGTTGTGAAAATGCCCCAACTATTAGACCTATACCTAAAGAAATAAAAAGTGGGGCATGCATAGAACCAGGCCCTTTTTCACTAAATATTAAAACAGCGGGAAATGCAACTAATAGACCAAGAAAACTCACCATAGTAATTATAGGAAGGATGCCTTCTTCTTTAGATTGATTATAGGAGCGACTAAGTGAGAAATTCTTATTTAAGAAAATTACACCTATACCAATGCCTACAACAAAGCCAATAAGCCCAAAAACTGCATTAATGTCTCCAGCCCCTAGACGTAAAAACATTCGTAAAGGACAGCCTAAAAACATTAGTGCACCTATCATCACAAAAAAACCTAACGTAAAACGTGTAAAGGTGGCAGAGCCTCCACGTGGTTTAAATTCTTTCTTAACAAAAGCAATAATAAAAGCACCAAGAACCAGACCAATCACTTCAGGGCGCATGTATTGGACTACAGCAGCATTATGCAACTTTAAAGTGCCTGCAATATCTCGCAAAAAACACGCGATACAAAAACCCATATTACCTGGGTTTCCTAATTTAACTAGCACAATGGCTGCAATTCCAATAACTGCACCTGTTACAACAACTGTAAGATGTTTTTTCATACATCCTCCTTAAAATAAAAAATCAACATTTCAAATTTCATAATTCCTTTTTTTTGTACAATCAAAAATGCAATTTGCATAGCCATAATCTGCCACTTTTGTGCCATCACACATACGTTCAATTATTGTGTTGGAATCTTTTATTTCTCTACAAACAGCTTTGTAATTGCCACGTGGACATATGCAAGAAACCTTTTTTATTTCTCTTTTTGTTATAGAAAAGTTAATTGTTTTTTCTAGCTGTTCAAAGTATTTTCTTCTCATTTTTAAATCCATCATATATTTTGAATAAAATTCAAGCAAAAAAAGTTCTTCAGTGCTTATATCAGAATAATATTTTATTTTTGTTAAAATGTTTTTAATATAATCTAAATCAGTTTTTGCATTTTCTTTTATAGTTTCATTGTAATTAGTACCATAAACATCACACAATATTTGCAAAAGCTCTTCATCATTTTTATAAATTGCAACAGGTTTTTTAGTATTTGCTTTTAAAACTTCAATAAAGCTATTGCAAGCATTTTCTAAAACATACATTTTGCAAGAATATAAAATTGGGCACTTTTGAGTAGTTAGGTAAATGAGGGTGCTTTTAATTACATCACAAAAACCTTCACCTTCATTCTCTTTTCCAAATTTGAAAATATGAGAGTCCACTCCTTCTATTGGAACAGGAACAACACCGCAAGCATAAAACACATGTTCAGGTAACCTGTCTCCAAAAATGCCTACAACAGTATTACTTTCTAAAAAATTCTCAGTGCACTCAATATATGCATTACGGCGAAGCTCAATTAAAAAATCCTTATCAATTACTGCTTTTCTTTCTTCATTCATCCAATAATACATGCTCCTATAGCACCAGCATAGCTTGCTACTTCATGAGTAAAAACTTTCTTCTTTAGCTTTTTTTCTATCTCGCTTATAACAAATGGACTATTACTAAAACCACCTGTTAAAAAATACCATTCTGAAGGAGGTTTTCTATTCACAAGTGAAATAACTGCAGATTCTGCAAACACAGTGCAAGTGGAAGAAAGATTGATATCCTTTCCATCTTTTGCAAATCTAAACATTTCTTCTAAGTTCAATCCTAATCTATTTGCCATAATCTCTAAAAACTTGCCTGTTCCTGCAGAATATTTATCATTCATAATAAAATCAGTAACTTTACCATTTTTCAAAAGAATCACTTTAGTATCTTGCCCACCAATACCCTGTTGCAATTGCTCCTCCTGCAACAACAACTTCATCGGGCACATGGATGCAAAAAGAGCCTACAACCTTTCCCCCATTCTTTTGAAATTCTACTAATTCTTGAGGTCTAATGCCATGAATATCGGTAGCAACCATATTAAAGTAGTCCATACCTTCTGGTCTTTTCTTTTGCGATAACTACACATCTCCAAATGCTTGTGGCAACACTGCACAAAGCATATCATGTGTTTGAAGGTCCATTCCAAGATTTTCCCACATTTTTCTGTTACTAGCCATAACGCATACTCAAAAAACATTTTAAATGTTTTTAATTTAGATACTTCATAACACATAAAAAACTATCTTTTAATTATTTATAGTTTTGCATCCCTATTCAAAACTATAAACATCAATAAATAAATTGAGTGAATAAAAGATAAAACTTATCAAGTTATAATTAAGTTATCTATACATAATTATATATAATTATGGTGTTATTATCAAGAAGCACACAATGGATATTCCAATTAAATACTGGTTATTTTTATTAAAGATGTTTTTAATTTGAATTATTAGTATATATTGTGAAGTGTTTTTAAGCATGTTTTTTTTCTCATGTTAAAGATAAGATAGGTAAAAAAAGATTTTTTAAACATATTTGATGCACTTACATTATGTTTATTGTAACAGTGCCACCAAAGATTTCCAATAACTTTCAGCCAATAGCAATAACATTATTGCACCTTGTTTTTAGTTAAAAATAGGGGCAATAGTATTGCACAGCTTAAAGTAGCTTTTGTATTAATAAAAAACCTTATCTTTCTGGCAATAAAAACATGTCTAGTTTAGCCATGGAGCACCTTACATCCTTTTAGCTAAAGGGTGAGCTCCGTCTAGCTAAGGGGACATCTCCTCTTAGCTAAAAGGAGATGTCCCCTTAACTAATCGGCGTGATCTAGTGTGGCTAGAATTCATTTATTGTTGCTTAAGTAATTAGCTATGCACTCTAGTTATTACACAGCATTGTTTCTAGCTAGAAAAGGACCTCTATTTTAGCTAGAATTGATGCTATGTAACGGCTAGACTGTTGTCCCAATCATTTAAGTAATATACGGATGAATTATATCCGCATTAGATCATGCCGATTAGTTAAGCGAAGGTCTCCTTTTAGCTAGAATAGATATGTCTTTTATATCAAAAGATGAAATGAGATAATGTTGTGTTATAATCGTTTTTTTTAAGTTGCTTTTAGGTTGCTTTTTTTTTATAAGTAGTATAATCAAGTAGTTAGGAGGTATTTTTATGAAACAGTTATTATCTTTTATGTTTTTTTTATTTAGTGCAATAAGTTTTCTTCAAGCTGATATATATGACGATTTTTATAGTCTTAAGGTAAAACTATATAATACTAAAGAACAAGAGGCAATTAGTAGTTCCATTTTAGAATTTAAAAATGGGGCAGAAAGTGCAAGTGATGAAGAAAAACTTACCTTACAA
The DNA here is from genome assembly GCA_963545065.1 of uncultured Treponema sp. Taxonomy (GTDB): domain Bacteria; phylum Spirochaetota; class Spirochaetia; order Treponematales; family Treponemataceae; genus Treponema_B. Next base: position 8,831 of record CAUUIE010000053.1, on the reverse strand, counting down.
AACTTACTAATATTAGAAGAAACAAATAGACTAAACAAGAAAAAGGATGCTAAAAAGATTTATAAACTCTTAAAAGCACAAGATAAAGCTTCGCAAAGTTTTATGAAAAACAAAAAGAATGTAGAATTTGGTAAATGGTTTTTATTAAGCTTAGGAGATATAAAATCTCGTCTTGTCTCTTATGTCCAAGGGCTTGATGCATATAATATGTCCACTATTGCAAGACAATACTACAAAGATGCATTAGCAAAAGACAAGAATTTCTCCCCAGCCTATGTCTCCGATGCCTTATGGCTTTTATTTGCACCACCAATTGCAGGTGGTGGTTATGAAAATGCACTAAATGAGTTTAATTTAGCTGTTTCTAGTGCGAAAAGCAATGAAGAAAAGTATGTAAGTTTAATATTTCGTTCCCAAGTGCATTTTAAATTAGGGAACATAAAAGAGTGGCAAAATGATTTAGAAATGGCTTCGTCGCTTATTAAAGGCGAAACATTCACTCAATATATTATGAAACTTAACAATGAAACTAAAAAAATATTTTTTTAAATGAAACACATACTATCATATAGTAAGCCCTTATCTAAGGCTATGAAACTATTTTTAATAATAATTAACTCTTTCTTTATTTCTTTTGCATATGCACAAGAGCTTACAGATTCTTTTTCTAAAGAAAGAGTGCTAGAAAATGCTTTTTCTTTAGAAGAATGCGAAGACATTTTTGAAACATTTTATAAAACTAGCAATATAGATGCACAAAGCGTTATTAAAAGCTTAAAGAAAATAGAATCTTTTCTTTCTTATTCTATTAATTTAGAAAAAACAAAAAGAGAGGTTACCACAGAAAGCCATCACCTTCACCTTTATCTTTTTCATGCAAACATTTTAGCTTTTGCATATCAATTAGGTGCATTAAACGACTACCCTAAATTAATTAAAGAAATGGACGAAAGGGTGAGTTTTTTTATGAAAGCTATTAAGCAAACAGCTAATACTTACTTAAAATATGCAGACTATATTTTTCTAAAATTGGCAAATGGATATTCTTTTCCAATACAAGCTTTGCCAATAATATATAGAAAGGTTTTATTATTAGACAAGGAAAATAAGGAAGCTTTGGTTAAACTTGCAATTTGGTACATAAGCCCTGCAAATGAAGCAACATCGAATTTTAATGGTTTTATTGAAAAGCAGGAAAAGTATATAGAAGATTTAAAAGACACAGATCGTTTTAATGCTTGCCTTTGGTATTCTATATATTATATGAAGTGCTATAACGAAAAAAAAGCTTTTCAATACTTAAATGAGGCAAACAAAATATTTCCTAATCATTTCTACACCGCCTATCTTTTTAATAACTTTAAAAATGGTATTTTAAAAATGTAATTTGTTGCTTTTTTAGGAGACAATATGAGTGGTTTAAGTGTTAAAAATTTATATAAAAGTTATGTTGTTAACAAAGTAAAAGTAGAGGTGAATAAAAACATTTCTTTAGAAGCCCAAAATGGCTCTTTAATATGGATTTATGGAAACTCAGGAGCAGGAAAATCCACCTTTTTAAATATGATTTCAGCTCTTGATACACCTGATTCAGGCACTATAGATTGGGAAGGAGTAAATATCAGTAGGCTAAAAGACGCTTACCGCTCTCTTTTTAGATTAAATAATTGTGGCTTAATATTTCAGTTTTTTGAGCTTATAAAAGCACAAAACATATATAATAATGTTGCATTTCCATTGAAGATTAAGAAAAAGAGTAAAAAAGAAATTGATAATATTTTGTTTCCATTATTTGAATATTTTGAAGTGAAAGATTTAATCTCTAAAATGCCTGATAACCTTTCAGGTGGAGAGAGGCAAAGAGTTTCTATTATTCGATGTCTTTCAACAGAACCACGTTATATTATAGCAGATGAAATAACTTCTTCCCTTGATATAGAGAATTCTAATAAGGTATATAGCTATCTAAAAAAATATATAAAAGAAAAAAATGCTATTGGCATTTTTGTCTCTCACGACCCAATTATAAAAAATTATGTGGACTTTATATATAAAATGCAAGATGGCACTTTGCAAAATGTAAATGAGGTAGTATGAAATGTTTTTACTAAAAACAGCATGGGATAACATATTCTTTCATAAAAAAAGATCATTTCTTTCAATATTATTAATAGTTGTAGCATCTAGCACAATTTTGTTATACAAAGGCTATGTGGAATATTGTGAGCAAGGCATGGCTTTAGGTTTTATATCAAGTTGTGGACATATAGAAGTAGCAAAAAAAGATTTTTGGAATAAAAACACAAGTGAAAATACCACAATTAACGGAAAAGCCATCTTAGAATTACAAGAATATTTTTCAAAAATAGCTAAAGTAAAAAGAACAGATGCTGTCTTAAACTTTCAAGGAATAATGGGTACAGAAGAGGCATCTAAAATCTTTTGGGGAAAGGCTTATGATGACCCTCAATCTCTTGGCGTTACAGTAGGGGAACCCCTTTTCGCAGAAGATGCATCTATTATTGTGGGAGAAGGTCTTTTCAATGCATTAAATTTAGATTTAGAGAACAACAATCAAGTTAATTTAATGACATCACTTTTTGGCAATGATATTAGTACTGGAACATTTGAGCTTTCAGGTTATATCAATACAGGCGTGCCCCAAAATGATGAAGGCTGTGTAATTGCTTCTAGGACTGCTTTGCTAGAATATTTTGAAATTGAAGATATGGCTTCATACATTCGCATTTATCTTGAAAATGATAAAGATACAGAGGAAGTTCAAAAAATGATAAATTCATATTTTAATGAAAACAATCTCCCATATGAAAGCATGGACTGGAAAACGTTAAACCCAACATGGAAACAAATTCAAGGTCATTTTAACATACAATTTTCAGTGATTAGTGTAATTCTTTGCATTTTGATTTTTGTATCTTTAACTCAAAGTATTTGTGCAAGCTTTATGGAAAGAATTGGAGAGTTTGGCACTATGGAAGCAATTGGTCTTAAAAAAGCTCAATTAATAATGTCTTTAGTTTTAGAAATTTCCATTATTGCTATAATTGGTATAATAGGAGCCGTGATTTTATCTCATTTTGGTAATGTTTTTACTGAAACATTTAATATTACTATGGTGCCCCCTGGCTATAGCGAAGGATATAGATTAAATTTTTTTATTACATGGCATTCTGTAATTATAACACAATCATTTATTTTTTTTACATGCCTTATTGCTGTTATGTATCCAATATATACTATAAAAAACCTTACAACTATACACCTTATGCATTATAGTGGAGTGTAAAAAAAAGTTTATTAGAAGAATTGAGTAATTTATGTTGGTTACTTCGTAAGCTAACCTAGCTTTACATTAAGGAGTTTCTTATGAAAAAGAATTTTATATTTCTTTTTGTAATACTTGCCTCTTCCCTTTTATTTGCTCAAAACAAAGAGAAGGAGATAGCAGAGAAAGAATATCAAGATTTTCTTAAATTAAATTCCTCATCCATAAATATTGAAAAAACAGTTCTTACTAAGCAACGTATAATAAATTATAAAGGTGATAAAGGACAAAAATCACAAGATTATGTGTATTGTCTTTTGCATAAAAATGGGCAATGCGTACAGATAAAAGCTAAAAACAAGATTCAATATTTTTTTAGCTCAGATCAAGGCTATTGGCTTTTCACAAACAAATTAAAATCTCCACTTAAAGTTCAAGGTTCTTACAAAGTGGAAGAAGCTGATGTGCAAGATATATTAAAGCTAGATTTTGAAAAAGAGTATGATATTTTAGACTTTAAAGATAGCATTTTAAGCCTTGAAAGGAAAGGACAAAAAAGTGCTTATAAGTTTATATTTTTTGAAAAAACGTATAGTAATGAGTATACTATTATTTTTGCAGATAATAAAAAAAATCCGGTGCGTAAATTAGTGTATCATTCAGGTGAAGTTGACGGCATTAACACCTTTAAGCAAATTGATATATACAATCTACTATTTAAAAGAAAAGCGTATTCTTCTTGGGTTACAGAAAGCATAAAAGAGGTAAACATTCCATCTTCATTTTTTTCATATTCAAAAATAAAACAATTAACCGAGAAAATGTCATCTATCTTAAAAGAAGAAAATAAAAAGTAATGCAACAATTAAAAGCTATTTTAATTTATGGTTTGTCTTTTGCTTTAATGCTATTGGCTTTTCATTTAAATGCTGTGTCCTATGGGTTTTCAATAAACCAAGAAAATATATTTTTAAAGAAAAATTCAAACTCCTATTATCCTGAAATCATCTCATCTTTTAATGCTAACTTTTTCTTATCTCATAGCTTTATTTTTAAAAATGCAAGTTTTAGTTTAACGCCTGCCTTGTTTATAGAAAGAGGATATAACATAAAAAAGAAAGAAATAAGAAAGACTATAATATTACCATTTATTAAACAATTTAATCTTTCAATTTTTACAGAACACATGTCTTTCACTCTTGCAAAAGACACTATTTCCTTTGGAGAAGATTTTTTTAATTTAAATAACTATTTTTTTATAAACGTTCCAATAAAAAATGTTACAGAGCCTTTATATCACATATCTTTTGAATTCCCTATTAATTCTTTTTCATTATCTTTTGGTTCAACTATTGATACAGATAGTTTAGATCATTATAAAAAGCCTTGCTGGTATTCAACTTATCTAAATGCTTTTTATTCAAATAACATTTTATTAGTAGGACTAGAAAGTGATGTTTTATTTCAAGAAACAGAAAAAAAAGATATTATTCTAAAAATAGCAAGTGAAGCCTCCTTCTTTTTACCATTAGACTTTAAGATATATTTATCAGGCAAATTACCAATAAGTTTATATGAAAAAAAAGTTAAAAATTGGGGCATTTTTATAGGTCTTAATAAACCTTTTATATTAGAAGATTATACATTTACTCCTATTATTGCTTTTTCTTATGCAGATGATGGCTTTTATTATTCAATATTTCAAAACGCAGGAATAAAAGAATTTTTTAACATAACAGCTGGAATGAAAGGTAAAAACTTAGACACTCTTAATTTAATTTTTGAAGTGGAAACAATTATCTCTAGTTTTAAGTTTAAAATTTCATATATCACTAAAAACCTCCTTAAAAAGGACGAATTTCAAGGATTGCTATCTGTGGGAGCTTCATTAAATGAATAGTTTATTAAAACACATATTGATGTTGGTGTTGACATCTTGCTTTTTTTTAAATGCCTTTATATATGCTCAAGATTTAGAAGAAATTGAAGAACAAGAAGAAAAAGAAAGTAATATTCCATATTTTCCAATCACTATTTCAAAATTTCGCATAATGACCCAGTATTATGGACTTCCAATATCAATTAAAGCAGGATACTTTTATAGGAAAAGAAATACTAGCATTTTTCCAAACATTGCTGTAAATCTTTTTAGAGACAATGGTTTAATTTTAAATGCATCTACAGGCTTTGTTTTACAAACACACTTTTTTACATGGCAAATAGATGCAATATATGATATTCTCCCTTTCACAATGAATAAGGGAGCAAAAGATCAAGTTTCTTATGCTGTGAATAGTTTTTCATTCAATATAAATGGTTCTAGGCTTTCTTTAGTCTCTAGTTTTGGAAACAAAAGAAGATTTTTAAAAGGAATTAATGAGCCAATAATAGATTTTGAAACTTCACAGGGAATAGTAGTTAATGCTTTTTTGCTAGACATAGGATATTTTAGAAGCACTCTTTTTTTTAGTTCCTTTGTTAATTGGCTACCAAGTAATAATTTTGTTGACTATAACATAACACTTGGTGTGCCTGCCACTTTTAATTTATATTATGTTGATGTTTCTTTTATGTATTCATATTATAACACAGGCGAACTTAATAATGAAAGTGCAATAGCCTATACAATCGAAAAACCACAAAGCCAATTAACAGGGCGTGATAGCTTTAAAAACGAAGAACTTTATTCAATGATTCATCTTTTTGGATTAGAAACAAGGTGGTATCCTACTAGAACTCAAGATAAAGGAATGAGTTTAAACAATAATAGAAAAACTCCTTTTCCCAAATATAACACAATTGCTAAAACAAATGGCTTTTTTCTATCTTTATTTGCAGATTCAGGTTTTGCAATGACAAAAGAAAATAAATATAATTTTATTGGTGAATATGGAATAGGTTTAGGCTACAATCTGTTTGATTGTGTGCCTTTCACTTTTCAAATAGGAATAAACCAAAGGGGAGAGCCAGTTTTCTTTTTAGGAGTTGTTTCTAGGATGACTCATTTACCATAATCTAGCATTTATATTCATCTTAATCATTTAAAAATTCAAAAAGAAGATTAGGTACACACCTTATAATTTTTAATTCTCTATGATAAAGTATTAATCTTTATTTTACAGATTCGGAGGGTCATTAATGAAGATTTTCTCTATTCGTTATAAACTTGTTTTGATATTTGGAGCACTTATTTTAGTTTCTGGACTAATACTAGGAGTGATAGTAATTAGTGTTTCAAGAAGAGCTGTAACAGACAAGACAAAAGAACATTTAATAGATAAAGTAGATAGCACTGCAGAAATTATTCAAGGCAAGGTAGAAGCATTTTTTGGATATCTTGAAGGTGTTGCAAGAAATCCAATTTTAAGAGATTCCAACGCAACAAAAAAAGAGAAAATAGAATTTTTACAAAAAGAAGTAAAGTTTAATTCAAAAATAAAAGCTCTTGACATTACAAATTTACAAGGAAGAAGCTATACGTCTGATAATGATGTTCGTTCTGTTGAAAATGAAATATGGTTTAAAGTTACAGCTAAAGGTGGAAAGTTTTTATCAGATCCATATGTATGCACAAGAACAAAATATTTTATTAATCTGTTTGCAGTTCCTATTTATGGAGAAGCAGATGATGTAATTGGTGTTCTTTCTGCCTCTGTTTCAGGCACATGGACAAGTGAAGCTATTAAAGATTTAACAATTGAAGGCAAAGGGTATTGTTATGTAGTTAATCGCGATGGCACTCTTATAGCTCACAAAAACGGGGATGAAGGAATGCTTCAAAAGAAAATTAACCCAATAGAAATTAGTAAAAATGATAAACAATATCTTTCGTTAGCAAACTTTTTAACTGATGTGGCCAAAGCAGAATCAAGCAATGTAGGATATTACACATATAACGGAGTTTCAAACATAGCGTCTTACAAAAAGATAAAAAATGCAGGTGGAAGGTCTATAATAATAACAGCTCCAATAAAAGATTTAATGAACAGTGTTAGCACATTACAAACCTCCATATGTATAGTAGGTATTATTATTATTATTATTTCGTTAACAATTATTTGGCTTGTATCACTAGGTCTTGTAAAACCTGTAAGAAACACTGTGCAAGCATTGCAAGGAATAGCACAAGGAGATGGAGATTTAACAGTAAGACTTCCATTACAAGGAAATGATGAGGTAACACAACTTAGTCATTATTTTAATGAAACAATTAAAAAAATTGGGGAGACTCTAAAAACTGTAGAAAAGAATACCAAAGTTATGGAAAAAGTAGGCGATAAACTTGCAAACAATATGGAACAAACTGCCTCTAGTGTCCATGAAATTAGTGCAAATGTGGAAAGCATAAAACAACAAGCTGCAATTCAAGCTGAAAGTGTAAAAACTACTGCTGCAACGATAGAAGAAATTATTCGTATTATAAAAGGTCTTAATGGAAGCATAGAAAGTCAAGCCGCAAGTGTCGCTATGTCCTCATCTTCTGTTGAAGAGATGGTAGCAAATATTGCAAGTATTACAGGCACTTTGGAAAAAACAGATGGAGCAATTAAGGAACTTACTACGTCCACGAGAGATGGCAAGGTAACATTACAACAAACTAACGCTGTTACAGATAAAATTACAGAAGAGTCAGGCTCCTTAATGGAAGCCTCATCTGTTATTCAACATATAGCATCTGAAACTAATCTACTTGCAATGAACGCAGCAATAGAGGCAGCACATGCAGGAGATGCAGGAAAAGGTTTCGCTGTTGTAGCTGATGAAATACGAAAACTAGCAGAAGAATCTAGCATGCAAGGAAAGACTATAACTTCAACACTTAAAATGCTTTCTAGTGAAATTGCTTCTCTTTCTGATTCTTCTAAGATTGTTGAATCTAAGTTTAACATAATTTTTGAACTTTCGGAACAAGTGAAAGAAATGAGTGGGCGTCTTACAGAGGCAATGCACGAACAAGCAAATGGAAGTACTGAAGTTTTAACAGCAATTAAAGATATCAATTTAATTACAACTGAAGTGCAAGATGGGTCAAATGAAATGTTGCATAGTGGCGAAAATGTAGCCCAAGAAATGCAAAAACTAGATGGGCTCACTCATATTATAACAGATAGTATGAATGAAATGGTTACTAGTGCTGTCCAAATTAGTAATTCAATGCAAGAAGTTTCGGGAATAACAATTAAAAATAAAGAAAGCATAAAAAATCTAAGTGAAGAAATTTCAAAATTCAAAGTCTAATTTTTAATTTAACACTACATAAGGGTGCTAAATATTCAAAACCCTTGTGTAGTAAACTTTTTAAAAGGCTCTAAGTTCTTTGTTCATGTTCCTTTCCATCCATTAAATTATTAAAATAATAGACTAAATAAAACATAATAGGTCTTACAAAATACAATTCATTTATAAAAAAGTCTTAAACTTTCAAAAATTATTGATTGCATTTTCTAATGTAGCACCATATACTATTATATATTGATTGTTTTTAACTTAAATTTTTAAGGAGAAATGTATGAGTGAATTAATTAGAAGGTGTTGGGGGGGGGGG
>CAUUIE010000052.1:0-13317 GCA_963545065.1 uncultured Treponema sp. | reverse complement strand
CATATAACGCTCCTTATGGCTTAATACTACTATTATATAAGAGATTCTTCAAGGTGCTTTTAAGCTTTCTTGTTATTTAGAAAAAAGCTTTATATAGCTTTTAGAAACAGGATCATCTGGAAAGCTAGAAAACGCCTTATTAAAATAACCATATGCTTCTTCTACATTATAAGAGGCAATAGCCTTAAAAGCGTTTTTTAAAAAGTTTTGAGTTTTATTTTTTAACTCGCGCGTTTCATCATCATCTGCTTCATAAACTTCATATAATAAATTTTCATGCCTTTTTTTCCCTTTTAAAAGCTGAATGGGGCGTATATATTTTTGTTTTTCTTCTTCAAGAGAATGAAAGACACTAGAAGAAATGATAATAGAAGAGTTATATTTTTTTGTGAATGTTTGTAAATTTTCAGCGTTACGGTATGAACTAGAAATAATAATACTATCCATACGTTTACTGCTACCAATGGTTCCAAAAAGAACATCCCCATAGTCTATGCCAATGCCAATTCTTAGCTTGCTTTCACCTGCCAAATTTACACAGCATGCTTTTAACATTTCTTGTATTTTTATTGCACATTCTACAGCATAAGAAGGTCCTTTAGGGAAAAGCACAAAACAACCATCACCTAAATATTTTGGAATAATTCCATCATATTCACGAACAATTGGCACTAACAAAGCAAAATATTCATTTAAAAGACCTACAATGTTTTGCGTTGAAAGCTTTTCTGATTTATTTGTAAACGAACGTATATCCATAGAAAGAATTGGCATTTTTAACTCAATGTTATCTCCAATCTTTATCTCTTTTATGGAATTTTTATTAAGAAGCCTCATTATTTCTTTAGGAACAAACCGCACAAGAGAGTTATTAGTATTTTTCATTTCAAAATTCAAATCGTCTATTTTTTCAATTGAATCTGCATATATTTTTAAAATCATTATTGAAAGTAGCACTATAGAAAAGAAGGAACCTATATGAATGAAATAAAGACCGTCGAAAACACCCATTGCTACCAATAAGTCATAACCACTAATGCCTATTAAAATCATAATAGCAGTGAATATCCATCTTGCGAATTCTTTTCTTTTTACTAATGCAATGCTTAGTATAAGCATACTATATATAAGAGTGAAAATAGTAAAAATTTGATAGTATATTAAAATATCTCCAGAAATTTTTTGTGGTAAAACTAAAATTGAAATAACATGTATAATAGAAACTGAAACAATAACAAAATAAGGAATTTTATAACACACTTTTAAAGCCTTTTTTAAGCATACTGTCATAAACAAAACAGTTAATGGAAATGTTATATATCTCATTATAAAACCTATTTTCCAATTCATAGATAAAAAAAGGTGTGACACGATATGTGGGTAAAAAAATGTGCCTCTTATTGCTATTACAATAGAAGCCAAAGCAAACCATATAACAAAAGGCACTTGTTTATAAAAAAAGAAAAGAAGAAACAAAAAAATAGAAATAGAAAAAATAGATATAAATATACCTGCATTAAAAATTAAAGCTCTTCTAAACATTTTGCTTGCCGTATTCACTTCAGACAAAATCATCTTAGAAAAAAAGCCACCTTTTCTATTCACAAAATTAGAAATGTTAAAAATAATATCTATGCTACCATTCTTATTTGAACGAAACGTAACTTCAGATGAGCTAGTTCCAGGCTCTTCATCATCATAAGATGTGCCCACCTTTCCTTGCTGACCTATTATGTTATCGTTTATAACAACAGAGCAGGCACTTAAGGCATGGCTTAATCTAAGAGAATAAATAAGGTTTGGGTTTAAACCTTCAAGGTGTAGCCCATACGATGCATAACCAAATTTAGAATTTAATGGGCTTTGGTAAAAAGAGCCAGGCAAGATGGCATAAGTTTCTTTATTAGTTTTTTTTAATTTATTAAATTGATTAGCAGTGAAATAAAATTCACCACTTATTAAAAAGATTTTTTCATCACTATTGCTTGGTAATGTTGCCTTGCCTTTCAAGACTTCTATATTAATTGAATTACTATTTATTAGTGCTGTGTTTAGATACAAATATAAAAAAAGAACTGATGCGATAATGAATGGAATAGAAGAGAGTAGCACTTTTAATTTTTTCTTCATGCTTCCATCACCTCATAAACGTCCAAAACTTCCTCTTTTCCTCTTAATTGCACCTTACCTCTATATCTAAAATTAACGTCATCATCTTTTGTGCTTTTTATGAAATTTCCCCTTACAATTTGGCTTACCACAAACGTAAGCCCTTGTTGCAAAGCATAAAAATGCAAGCGTGATGCAACATTTACAACGTCAGAGATAACAGTGCTATCCATTCGCTCCTCCTCTCCTATAGTACCAATCATAATCCAACCAAAATGAATGCCACAAGAAAAAGTTATTTTCTCTTCTCCACTCAATAGACGACTAACATTTTCTTTTTGAATTAAATGTTCTATTTCTAACATACATTGAATTACATCTTTCGCTTGTCCATCAAAAAGCAACATTAAGCCTTCAGGAAGATATTTATCAACAAACCCGTGATATTGTTCTATTACAGGGTTAATATCAGCAAGAGCGTTATTATAAATATTTAATGCACGCATTCTGTTTTCATGCCCTTCTAAATCTTCATAAAGACCTATGTGGATAAAAACTACATACATTTCTTTTAGTGCACTGTCTCCTAGTTTAACATCCACATGTTTTTTGTTTAAAAGATGCATAAACTCATCTGGCACAAACTTTGAAAGTGCATTATTTGTTTCTTCAATTTCTTTTGTTATAGAAATAATCCTATTGTAAGAGTCTCTAAAAGAGCTAAGTGTAATTATTGACATTGGGATAAGCAAAGCTAATATTCCAAAATGAGCTATAAATTGACCTTCTAGCACTCTATTTGCAACTAAGATATCATTTATTGCCATTAATAAAAAAAGTAAAAGCCCTAGTAAAAAAAGATAAGCATCTTTATTTTTCTTTATTGAAGCAATAACTACAATAGCAATGTCATAAATTCCTAAGCCTAGGACATAAAGCTGTGCATACGTAAGGTACGAAGCTGAAAGGTAAGGGGAGCCAAAAATATTAACAATTAAATAAATAACTGCAGGGATGAATAAAATTAATAAAACTATTTTATTTGTAATCTTAAATATTTCATTAATAAACAATGAAATAAGAATAATTGCCAAAGTAAACGTTAGATATCCAAGTTTAAAAATGATAATAGAGCTTAAATAAGGTGCAATTATTGTTATTAAAAATTCATCATAACAACATATTCTTAAACTAAAATTGGCACACATAAGACCAAAGTATAAAGCTTTTTTTTCTTTTGAGTAAAAAAGATAAAGAGAAATAAAGAAAGCAGATGCCATAAACAAATAGCCTGCTAAGATAGTAAAAACTATTGTGTTTTTATTTTTTTCGCTTGCAATTGAAGCATGAGAGCCAAATTTTATTGGTTTTGAAAAGCCAGGATATTTATTATTAAAATTAGAAATGTGAAACATTAAAAGAGCATTTTTAGCTCCATGTGTTGGAAGAGTGATTAGGGGAGAGTCTAGTTGCATTATCTCCTTTTCATAATTTTTGCCTACACGCCCTAAATTAAAACATTGCTCGCCGTTTATATACACCCTTAGTGCACAATAACATTCAGACATAGTAATTGCATAAACTACATTTGGAGAAAGATTGATAAGTTTTACTGCATATGTGCAATAGCTACGCTCGTTTTCAGGGTTTTCATATGAGTCCCATCTTTGACTTACTTTTTCATATCTTTTAAATTTTGAAAAATCATTCTTTGGAGAAACAAAATTAGAAGGGACAAAAATCCATTCTCCTTCTAGCTCCACAGTTTCACCATCCATAAGTTTTGACGCGTCATATGTTCCTTTAACAACTGGATAGTCTATCTCTTTTTTTTCTGTGCAAGATGAAAAGAAAAAGAACACAAAAAGATATAAAAAAATAGGATATTTTTTAGACATAATTATTTAATGCATCAATAGCAACTTAACAAACCCAAAAAAGCTGTATTATAACATTGAATCTGAGAAATTAAAAGAGAGTAGTGTGGGTGTTTTATGAAAATTATTTAAAATAATTAGTTTTGCCTATTAACTTAAGCACAAATAATAGAAGAAAGTTGATAAAAAATAATGTGTGTAAGGTTTATCATTTTAATCTTTTTCACTTCTCATCTTTAATGAGGGACCCCCTTTTATTACAATAAACGCAAATAGACATATGTAACACTATGCTTTTTGTTCTAGCTAAAAAAGGGATCGCATTCTAGCTAGAATTGATGCTATGTAATAACTAGAGTGTGACCTAAAACATTTAAGTAATAATAGGGCATTTCTAGCCACATTAGATCACGCCTCTTAGCTAGAAGGAGGGCTCCTCTTAGCTAGGGGGAGACGTCCCGTTAGCTAGCAGGAGCTCACCCTTTAGCTAACGGGAGCTGTTTAGGCTATTATCTAGCAATGAATGCATGTGGTTTTTGTAGGGAAGAGGAGAAAAAAGGTCTTTTTAAGAAATGCTATGAGTGTAATTTGATATTTTTTTAATTTTATGTTAAACTCATCTACATGGCAAAAACAGTAGACGATAAAAAAATTATCTACACAATGGATAGAGTTTCTAAATTTCATGGCACAAAGCAAGTTTTAAAAGATATTAGCTTATCGTATTTTTATGGTGCAAAAATTGGTGTAATTGGAGCTAATGGTTCAGGAAAATCTAGCCTTTTAAAGATTTTAGCACAAAAGGATCAAGACATATCAGGCGATGTTTATCTTCAAGAAGGTTATTCAATAGGTTTTTTAGAACAAGAACCATATCTTGAAAAAGGAAAGACTGCAAGGGAGATTGCACTAGAAGGCGTTAAAGATATTGTAGCACTGTTGGAAGAGTTTGATAAAGTGAATGAAGAGTTTGGAAATCCTGATGCAGATATTGATAAGCTTATGGCACGCCAAGAAAAGATTCAAGAAAAGCTAGATGCTACTAATGCATGGGAGCTAGATAGCAAGCTTGAGCTTGCAATGGAAGCCCTTCGTTGCCCACCACAAGAACAAATAGTGGACACCCTTTCTGGAGGAGAAAGGCGTCGCCTTGCTCTTTGCAGGTTGCTATTGCAAAAGCCTGATATTTTGCTTTTAGATGAGCCTACAAACCATTTAGATGCAGAAACAATTGCATGGCTAGAAAACATGCTAAAACAATATGAAGGAACTATAATCTGTGTAACACACGATCGCTATTTTCTTGATAACGTTGCAACGTGGATTTTAGAACTTGATAGGGGAGAAGGCATTCCATGGAAAGGAAACTATTCAAGTTGGTTAAGCCAAAAAAGTGAAAGGCTACGTTTAGAAGAAAAGAAAGAAACAGAGAAACAAAAAATATTGAATAGAGAGCTTGAATGGATTGGAATGAGCCCTAAAGGAAGGCACGCTAAAAGTAAAGCACGCATAAAAGATTATGAAAAGCTACTTTCTAATAGTGGAAAGGAAAAAATGCGTGATGTGAAAATGGTTATTCCTACATCAAAAAGACTTGGAACTGTGGTGATTGATTGTGAAAATCTTTCAAAACATTATGGGGATAGGCTACTTTTTGATAAGCTTAATTTTAATGTGCCACAAGGTGCTATTGTTGGAATAGTAGGTCCTAATGGTGCTGGAAAAACAACTCTTTTTAAACTCATTATGGGAGCTTGTGGAGTGGGCGTTTATAATGGAAAAGAAGGAGAGAAAGAGATTGTAACACCTGATGAAGGAAAGATAAAAATTGGGGACTCTGTAATATTAGGATATGCTGACCAAATGAGAGACGCTCTTGATGAAACTAAAACTGTTTGGGAGCAACTTTCTTCTGGGCTAGATATTATTAAAATGGGGGACGGAAGCGAAGTTAATTCCCGTGCATATTGTGCGTGGTTTAATTTTAGTGGTCAAGACCAGTCAAAGAAAATAAGTGTTCTTTCTGGTGGGGAGCGAAATAGGGTGAATCTTGCAATGATGCTAAAAGAAGGTGCTAATGTGCTTTTGTTAGATGAGCCTACAAACGATTTAGACGTTGCAACTTTACGCTCCCTTGAAGAAGCATTAAATGATTTTGCAGGTTCTGCAATTATTATAAGCCATGACCGCTGGTTTTTAGACCGTGTGTGCACTCATTTACTAGTTTTTGAATCATCGGGCGAGATTATTTGGTATGACGGTAACTGGTCTGAATATGTGCTTTGGAGAAAAGAGAAGTTTGGTAAAGATGCACAAACGCCAAAGCGAGCTATATATAGAAAATTTGAAAGGGATTAACATGTAAGGGCTTTTGATAATGGGAATTTAAGCAAAAGCCCTTGCTTTTGGTTAGAACTTAAATGATGGTCCTATCTTTATATAAAAAACATTTGCAAAGCCTAAGCCGTCTATTTTTATGTCTTTAATGTTTGTTCCGCTTATTGAAGAGGCAGTAACTCCAGGAATCTCTGTTATAGAAAGGTTTATTCCTATGTTTTTTGTAAAATATATGGATACACCTACATTAATAGAAAGACCTGCATTGTAGGATGTAAGCTTTATATCGTCAATTGGTAGTTTTACATTATTTTTTACCACTTCTTTAGGATTCATAACGCTTACACCACCTGAAAGACCTGCTAATAGTGATATGTATAATGTTGAAAAGCTTTTCCAAGTTTTACCAAACAATAGGTCTGCGTGCCAAAAAACACCTTTTATTTTTCTTTCTTTTATCTCAACGTTTGGTAAGTTTTGAGAAAGGCTATTTACTTCAATTTTACCAGTTATTTTTGAAACGTTTACACCAGAAAAAGAAAGGTTGTTGTTAAAAAAGAAACTAAGCCCATTTTTTCCTATAAACCCTAAGTCTAAGCCACAGGCAAAAGCGGTGTAAGAATTAATAGTTTTAATTTCATACTTGCCTTTTAATAGACCAATTGTACCTTCCTCTTTCTTTTTGTGAAGTTGGGAAAGATTAGATATTCCAACAGACGGAGTTATCACAAACTCCGCGGTAGCTTCGCTTAATACAAACGAACAAAATAACAAAAGCATTAATAGTTTTTTCATCTTTTCACTCCTTAAAAGACTTTAATAATATTTATGAAGTTTATTTCATTAGAATAATTTAGTGGATGATATGTAAAATGCACACCGTTTTTATTAAATTGTATGCTTGTATATTAATTATGTCAATGCTTAAATTTTAAGGTGCAAGGCATTTTACACCTATTGCCTCCATTATCAATAGAATTTATTAAAAAAAACCGATAAACTAAAGATTATGAAAAAAGCCATTTTTCTTATTATCTTTTTGCACTTAGTAGCATTTTTTAGTTATGCAGCCCCTACACATATATGGAAACAAAATAATACTTCTGACGATTGGACTTTAGGAACTAACTGGAATGCAGGCACAGCACCAGATGCTACCTCTATTGTTCAGATTCCGCAAGTTAATGCCGGAAAAAAATATCCAAAACTAGTTAGCGACGTGAATGCAAAGGAAGTAACAATAGAAGTTGGTGCTGAGGTGGAACTTTCTGACTATGTAATAAAGACAACTGGCAGTGTTACATGTAAGTTAGTGAATAATGGTATATTAAAATTAAACGGAAGTGCTTCACAAAAAGCATGGTTTAGCGAAAGCAATGTGGCAAATAAGATTGAGCTAGGTAATGGTTCTACAGTGGAATATAATAATACTGGAACTGTTACTATATGGTCTGGCTCTTATCAGAACTTAAAATTATCAGGAGCAGGTGATATTGAATCAGACTATTTGGAAGTACACAAAAAGACAACAATAATACAAGCAATTAAGATAAAAACAGACGGAAATCAAGATTATGGAGCAGAAGTTTATGCAAATAATGATATAGTTTTTGAAACACAAGATGCTGATCATGGAACTATCATTTTTTTAAAGGCTGTAGAGGTGAAAAATGGAGGAGTGTTTAAGAATATAACTTTTCTTAGAGGAAACATAACATTAAATGAAACGTTAAAAGCGAATAAGGTTGTAGCAGAAGGAAAAAGCTTTAATGCAAAAAAAGATGTGGAAGCAAATGATGATTTTGAAGGAAAGAGTGAAGAAATAAAAACGGAAGGTGAGGTAAAGGGAAAGAAGATAAATATTTTTAGTAGTTGTAATAAGTTTCAAAGTAATAAAATTACAGCCATAGATAATATAAAAGTGGAAGGGCATAAGTGGGAAAGTAATGGTAAGGTGGAAACATTAAAAGGGATATTAGTAGAGGCGACGTGTGATAAGTGGGAAAGTAGTGGTGATGTAAAAGCTATTGAAAATATAGAGATTAAAGGAAAGAAATGGGAAAGTAGTGGTAAGGTAGAAGCGAAGAACATAGATGTGTCTTTTTCTAGTTGTGATGAATGGGTTTCTAGTGGGGATGTAACGGTAGAAGAAGGGATAAAGGCAGATAGTGCTACACCTGCACATAGCACGGAATGGAAAGCTAATAGTGGAAATGTAAAGTTTAAGAGAGATTTAATAGCTAGTAAGCTTGAACAATTAAGTGGAAAAGTAATAGCTTATGGTAACACTGCCCAAAGCATTAAAGCAAAAAAAATTGATGAGCTAGAAACAATAGTAGGTTCAAACGCAATATTTAAAAGTTTAAGCCCTAATAGTCAAACAATAAATAATATTAAAAATTTAGGAACTTTGGAATTAGAAGGTGGAAGCATTATAAGTGTAGATAAAGTGGAAAATAAAGGCACTTTTAAAGCTTTAAATCCTTTAACTCTTTCCATTCAAGAAGTAGAAAACAAAATTGCTGGCACATTTTCTTTTGTGCACTCTCTTACACTTTCGCGTTTTATAAAAAACGAAGGGAGCATGCATGTTGGCGAACTTAAATTGATATTATTACCTTCAGATACTAGCATAAAAATTGAAGGTGGAAGCACAGCTAGCAATACAAATATTAATAAATTAATTTTTACAAGTGCAGGTGGCAAAACGTTAGAAATTAAAAATAAGATAACTATTTCTAATGCTTTAGAACTGGAAGGTAATAGCATTGGAAATGAATTGCAAGTTATAGGCCCTGGTGAAATATATTTAAGTAATTCAATGACTGGTGGAAAGTGGTTAAAAGTTAACACTGATATTCCAATAAATAAAAATGCTAATTTAACATACACAACAGAAGAAAGCATGCCTATTGGTTCTCAGTCTGATATAGAAAACAGTAAGCCTGAAAATTGGGTGTTTAATAAATCTAGAAATCTTATATGGATTGGTAAAATAGATAATGATTGGAAAAAGAGTGCAAACTGGCTACCAAGGTGCGAGCCCCATGAAAGTGCTAGAATAACTATTCCTACAGGAAAGCCTAATTATCCTCTTTTAACAGCTGATGAAAAGGGAGAGGAAGTAACAATAGAAGTTGGTGCTGAGGTGGAACTTTCTGACTATGTAATAAAGACAACTGGCAGTGTTACATGTAAGTTAGTGAATAATGGTATATTAAAATTAAACGGAAGTGCTTCACAAAAAGCATGGTTTAGCGAAAGCAATGTGGCAAATAAGATTGAGCTAGGTAATGGTTCTACAGTGGAATATAATAATACTGGAACTGTTACTATATGGTCTGGCTCTTATCAGAACTTAAAATTATCAGGAGCAGGTGATATTGAATCAGACTATTTGGAAGTACACAAAAAGACAACAATAATACAAGCAATTAAGATAAAAACAGACGGAAATCAAGATTATGGAGCAGAAGTTTATGCAAATAATGATATAGTTTTTGAAACACAAGATGCTGATCATGGAACTATCATTTTTTTAAAGGCTGTAGAGGTGAAAAATGGAGGAGTGTTTAAGAATATAACTTTTCTTAGAGGAAACATAACATT
Organism: uncultured Treponema sp.; assembly: GCA_963545065.1. GTDB lineage: Bacteria > Spirochaetota > Spirochaetia > Treponematales > Treponemataceae > Treponema_B. The sequence goes on along the minus strand of CAUUIE010000052.1, from coordinate 3,385 downwards.
AAATGAAACGTTAAAAGCGAATAAGGTTGTAGCAGAAGGAAAAAGCTTTAATGCAAAAAAAGATGTGGAAGCAAATGATGATTTTGAAGGAAAGAGTGAAGAAATAAAAACGGAAGGTGAGGTAAAGGGAAAGAAGATAAATATTTTTAGTAGTTGTAATAAGTTTCAAAGTAATAAAATTACAGCCATAGATAATATAAAAGTGGAAGGGCATAAGTGGGAAAGTAATGGTAAGGTGGAAACATTAAAAGGGATATTAGTAGAGGCGACGTGTGATAAGTGGGAAAGTAGTGGTGATGTAAAAGCTATTGAAAATATAGAGATTAAAGGAAAGAAATGGGAAAGTAGTGGTAAGGTAGAAGCGAAGAACATAGATGTGTCTTTTTCTAGTTGTGATGAATGGGTTTCTAGTGGGGATGTAACGGTAGAAGAAGGGATAAAGGCAGATAGTGCTACACCTGCACATAGCACGGAATGGAAAGCTAATAGTGGAAATGTAAAGTTTAAGAGAGATTTAATAGCTAGTAAGCTTGAACAATTAAGTGGAAAAGTAATAGCTTATGGTAACACTGCCCAAAGCATTAAAGCAAAAAAAATTGATGAGCTTATAGTTAATAATTCTGGCTCTCCCCCCCCTAATATCAATTTAAGTTGTGAAGAGGCTAGAAAGCTTATTTTGCAAACTGGAAATGTTTTATTGCAAGAAAATATTATATTAATAAGTGAATTTAATAATAGTAATGCTTGTGTGTTTGACGCTATGACTCACCAAAAAATAGTTGAATTAAGACCTGCTTCAACTTTTATAATGAATGGAGAGGCAAATCAAGATTATAATGGCGATTTAACACAGCCTGCATCTCCATTAAAAACACAATTTTATCAATTAAAGTGTTTAAATGGAGGTGGAAAAGAATTGCAATTTACTGGTGCAATTTCAATTCTTAATAGTGTGAGCACCCTTCAAGATTCTATAACTTTAATATTGCAAGGTTCTTCTCATTCATCAAAATTAAATGTAAGTGGTACAGGTCAAATATGGTTAAACGAAACCCCTCCATTTCCTAAACCAAAAAAGGGAGGTAAATATTTGCATGTTGCAAGTGGTGTGCAAATTAGAGGAGGATATTATAGAGTTCAGTATAGTACATATGACAGCCTTACACCTAAAAATTGGATTTTCGAAGAATATGCAACAATTGATTCAACTCTTGCAATTAATGGTAAAGATGAAGTTTGTGTAATATTTAACACCTCTGTAACTAGACCTCCTGATACATCTTTAAAAATAGTTTCTACCTCAACACCTCCTTCCTTTTCTCCTTTAACTTCCATCTCTGTAGAACCATATCCTAAAGGAAGTGTAGCAACTAAATCTGATAAGTGGATATATAAATTTAGTAGTGCATTTACTCCTCAAATGTTACTAGATAAAGATGCTGTTTTAAGTTTAGGGGGCTCTAACCTTGACCCAATTTTTCAAGCTGAAGGCTCCGATGAGCATCCAGAAAAACATGGGTTCATAAGTGATATTGGTCTTAATTTATTAACAAACATGCAGGCTAAAAGCACAAAACAAATAACAGTTTTTGATGGTAGTAAAAAGTTACCATTTATTAATACGTCAATATCTTTAGACATTCCCATTGATAGTTCTAATGTCACACTTTATTTAGCATCTAAGTCTGATAAAAAATATTGGATTCCACCTATTGGAACACCATCATTACTTTACTGGGCACAAAAGTTTCCAATTAGTTTGAGTAGCACTTTGTTACTAAACGTTGATTCTTCAAGGTCAACATCTACACAAAAGGTTTTTATTTTCCCTGCTTCCTTATCACAGTTTAAAAGAGCAAAAGGTGTGGAGTTCATGTTGTTTTATGGAGACCTTCCATGTGCAAGGTTAGAAAATGATAAAGATATTTTATCATTTGCACTTTGGAAGTTTGAATTTCATAAAACTGCTTTGCAAAGAGGTGGCGTTTCTATTTTTAATAATGTAATTAATGTGAATCGTGGTGAGGAATCTACACTAGAAGTGGCTACAAAAACTGCTGGAATTTTAACAATTCAAATTATGACTATTGAAGGAAGTATTGTAAAAACTATTGAAGATGAGTATAAAGCAGTTGGTAGCTATAGTTACCGTTGGGGTGGGGTAAATGAAAGTGGTGGTTTTGTTGCCAAAGGTATTTATTTTGTGCGTATTGTTGGTGCTGGAATAGATGAGATAAGAAAAATATTAGTAATAAAAGATTAAACATTTTTTGCTATGAGCGATCTAACATTTTTAAAAGGGGCTGCTTATCTTTGCATTCCAAAATTTGAAAAACATTTATATGATGAATTAGGAATATGTATTGATGAAAATGCTTCTTTAAATAATGATGAAGTTTTTGTATATAAAGATATAGTTTATAAAAAAAGTTATAAGGACAATGTATTTTGGAAACGATTAGGTTTAGAAAACCCTTTTATCGCTCATTTTAAAAGCATTAGTGAAGGTGCTACCTTACTAAAAAGTATGCAAAGAAACTGGGCTATGTATCCATTCCGTTGCATAAGGCGGGCAGAGCTTATAAAACAAAAACTTCCATTTATTAGTACTAAACTAAAAGAATTTCCTTATGTTATACCTTTGTCTTCCATGGGCTTTTTCACATTGTTAGATGAAAACACCATTTTTGGCTCTTCTAAAACTTCTAGCCCATTACCATTGGGGGAACTTCACTTTGTGGAAGATAAGATAAACCCGCCATCAAGAGCATATTTAAAGTTATATGAAGCTTTGTGTTTGCTAGATTATTATAAACGTTTTTCCTTAAAAAGTGATGAAGGAATTTTTAGAAAAGATGAAAAAAAACCATTTAATGGTCTTACATGTATTGATGCGGGAGCATGCCCTGGCGGTTGGACTTGGGTGTTAGATTCGCTTGGTGCTAACATAATTGCAATAGATCGCTCTCCATTAATTCCTTCTTTAATGGAAAAGCCTAATATCAAGTTTATTTCTCACGATGCATTTACTCTTTTACCTTCGCATTTTGAAAAAGTGGATTGGGTGTTTTCTGACGTTATTTGCTATCCGCCACGTCTTTTAGAATGGGTGCATAAATGGCTAGATCTAGACCTTTGTTCTCATTTTGTTTGCACAATTAAAATGCAGGGAGAGCCAGATATGAAAAGTATTAGAGAGTTTTTTAATATTCCTCATTCTAAAATTGTTCACCTCACTTCTAATAAACACGAACTCACATGGCTTTGTGCTCCATTTTTATGAAAACATGCAAACATTTTAATAATATTATAAAAGCATTTTTTTTGATAAAAAATAGAAGTTTCATTATAGGTAAGCCTTTAAATATTAATATATTTATTCTTA
>CAUUIE010000051.1:0-13379 GCA_963545065.1 uncultured Treponema sp. | reverse complement strand
ATAATCTTTTGCGTATCTGAAGCAATGTCTTTTCTATCATCTTGAGCATCCTCTTCTTTTTCTTTTGCCATGTTCTCTTCTTCATTTGCCTGCTTTTTTAATTCATCTACTTCATCTTGTTTTTCTTTAGCATCTTCATCTTTTTTATCTTTTTCAGCTTGTGCTTTATCACGCTCTTTCTCTGCATCCTCTGCTTCTTTCCTAGCTTTCTCTGCATTTTTTTGTTTTTCCACTTGATCAGATGCTCCACTCTTTTTAGCTTCCTCTGCTTCCCTTTGTGCTTGAGTAGCTACTTTCTCTTTTTCTTTAAGAGCTTTCTCTTTTTCTTTTAATTTCTTATCAGCTTCCTCTGCTTCCTTTTTGGCTTTCTCTGCATCCTTTTCTTTTTCTAATGCTGTCTTATTTGTTTCTTCCGCTCTTTTTCTAGCTTCCTCTGCTTCCTTTTCTTTCAAATCTACCATATCTTTTCTAGCATCAATATCTTTATCATCTTGCTCTTTCATCTTATTCACAACATTTTTATCAGAGATCACACCTGTATCTACTGTGCTAATAGTGCCTGAATATTTTTGATCTGTTAATGGAATTACTATTTGTGTGTTTCCAGCCCATTCACTAAAAATAGTAGAAAGACCTACTTTTTCTTTATTTAAATACTTTAATACAACACTTTTATATTTCTTATTAAAACTATCTATCTTTCCACGATAAACTGCATTATAAATAGTAATAAAATGTGCTAAAGTTTTTGCATCTTGTCTTGAATAACCATAACTAGAAGAAAGGTATCCTTCTATAATAAGACGCAAGTTATCAATATGATCAACTCTTACAGAACGCCCCAATACTAGAATATCTGCATCAAGACCTTCCTTAACTGATGCATCCACGGCATGAATTAAAAGATATCTATCAGAGCTTCCCGATTGTCCAGACTTAGATGCATCTTTTAATCCTGAGCCAATATTTCTAATAGCTTCAATTGTATCTATTTCATCATGAAGGCCTTTATAGTTAATAAAATCTATAGTTTCATCAGTAGTTTTTACTTCATTTTCATCTACATTTAATGAAAAAACAAAAGAAGAAAAAAACAATATTAAACTAGTAAATATAATACATTTTTTCATAAAACATTCTCCCAAAGTATATTTTGATTATATCATATCTTTTACTTTTTGTCTTACGTATTCTCTAATAACGGCGGGATAAGAGCCATTCATTATAGTAAACACACTCTCAATCGCTTTTTTAGCTACTCTCTCATCTCCAAATTTTATTAATGCCAAAAAGGCATCTACTACACCTTGTACAATTTCTAGATTTGTTGGAGAGAATCTATTTAATATAAAATTAATTCCTTCAATTGTCCTCTCATCTGGATCATAAGAGATATAAGATAGTCCTTGCAAAATACCTAAAGAAAGATCTTGATCCATTGTAATGTTTATTTGAGACAAAAGAATGTCGCGATATTTATATAGACCTAGTTGACCTAAAAGAGCTGCTGCCCTTCCACGCTCAAAAGAAGAGAACTCATGTGAAAAGTATGCACCTTTTGCATCATTTTGAATTATTCCAATTAACATAGTAAGATAATCATCTTCCTTTTCTCCAACAGTTCCATCATTTATGGCACTCTCTATCTCATTAAAAAATTCATAAGTTGAAAATCCTGCAAGATAAAGGGACGCAGCCTTATTTATAAAAGCTTCTTTTCTTGCTTTCATTTCACTATCAGAAAATTTGGCTTTATGTGGATCAATTCTTTTTACATTCTTTTTAATAAGTTTTGTTTCCATACGATATGCATTTAGAATTTCTTTCTTTATTCCTATCAATAACCCATTATCTGTTATAATAGGTAAAGCTTCAGTTTCTTGAAGTTTTTTTTTCCACTTTATTTTTCCTTTTTTTGTTATGCTACAAGCAAAGCCTTTAGCTCTTATATTAACTTCATTTCCCAAATGAGTGCACTTCACTTCATCATTAAAATTAATTCCTAAATTAATATTCCAAATATCACTTCCGTCGCTACTTTTTTTTAATGATACATCTCCATTTTGAAACACACAAAGAATAGAATTATCTTTATAGCACATTTCCTTACAAATATTTTTTTCTTTTATCTGCCAAACTAATTTAGAAGGAACACCTATTTTATAGTAGAAAATAGACGAATCATCAAAAGCTATTACATAACCTTCTGGTGCATATCTTATAGAATTAATTACTTTTTTTAATGACAATTGTTCTTGTATTTTTCCAAACATAGAAATGCGCAAAAAACTATCATCTTTTAATATTAAAATTAAATCTTTATTAGCCACTTCCAAAGGTTCTTTTATTGGACTTTCAGGAAGAGATAATTCCCATTTAAGCTTTCCTTGTCTTGTAAGACAAGTAATTTTATTTTTAAATGTAACTATAAGATATCCATCATTTGCAATATATACAGGAAATAAAGGCGTTTCCAAACATTTATATGTCCAAATTGGCACCCCTTGTGAAGAATAAGCTTCTATATTGTTTTCCTTATTAACCAAATAAACCACTCCACCACTAGAGGTTGAAAGTAGTGGAGTTGGAAAAGCTAATGTGTTGCGTCTCCATAAAAAAGTGCCTTTAGTAGTTATACAGTTTAAAGCTTTATCTGCACCAGCTATATATATATTTCCATTAGCAAAAACAGGTGCTGTTATGCTTTTACCTGCAAAAACTAATGTCCAAAAAGCTTCCATTTCTTGACTAAAAACAACAAAAGGAATGAATAAAAATATTAATAACAAAATTTTATTTTTCATAAATTAAAAATTCCTAAACTTTCAATATGATGAGTTTGTGGATAAAAATCTAATAAATAATAACTTTCTAACTTGTATCCTGCTTCATTTATTAAAACAAAAGTATCGCGAGAAAAAGTTACAGGATCGCAAGAAACATAAAAAATCTTTTTTACATTTTTTTTACAAAACCACATAAGGCTACCTTTATCAATCCCCTCTCTAGGTGGGTCAACAATTGCTACATCATAAGTTAAATTAGCTTCTTTCTTTTTTGACCAATCTTCAGATGAAATAGAATGAAAAAAACACTTTAATAAAGGATTTTTTTTTACTGCATTTAAAAGATTTAACCTAGAGCTTTCCATAGAACATTTATTCCACTCAACCAAATGTATTTCTTTAGCCTTGTGTGCTAAAAACAAAGAAAAAGTTCCAACGCCTGAATAAAAATCTAACATTCTATTGCAACTTTCTATATTTTTATCTAACAAAGAAATAAGTTTCTTTAACATTCCTATGTTTGATTGAAAAAAAGCTTTAGGTGAAAAAGAAATATTTTTTCCTAGAATATTTACATTACAAATTTTATCTTTTAAGCTTGTATACACGTTTCCATTATGTCCAAAAGTTTTAATTTTAAGCCCATTTTTTATATTATTAAAAAAAACATTACGCGTTATATAATCTCTAATTTCCTTGCATGCAATAGGACAATCTTCTATGTTAATAAAATTATGACTTTTCTTTCCTAAAAGGGAGAGTTTACCTTTATATATGTGAAATTGAAAACGTGAGCGATATTCAACATCTTTGTCAAAAATAATATTTATAGGAAAGTCTACCTTTATATGAAATCTATTAAAAGTGTCTTTAACACTTAAAACTTTTAAATTTCTTTGCTCTTCAAACATTGCCATTTGCATATTACAGCCACCACAATGGTAAAAATATTTGCAAATAGGATCACATCTATAAGGTGATGGGTCTATAATATTTAATATTTTAGCGTTACTATAATTTTTCTTTTCTTCAACAATTTCTATCTTTAATTTCTCAAAAGGTAATGAAAACGGAATAAAAACAGTTTTTCCATTTAAGCTAGCAAGGCATGAGCCACCAAAAACATATTTTATAGTATCAACAATATAAAACATAAAAAATTATGTAATCTAACATTTATTATCAAAAAAGTCTTTATAAAAAGAGTTAATTCTAGCCTAAAAAAGCATAAAACCTATACACAATAAAACCATTCTTTTTATAAAATGTTTCCCCTAACTTTTTTACACAAAAAATAATATCTTACCTACTCAAATGTAAGGTAATAATCCACATCCTTTTAGCTATAAGCCAAATTATATGCTATAAGAATATATTAAAGATAAGATTGTTACATACATGAAGATGCATTTATTGTAATAATAGAACCTATGTTATAGCTAGAATGCAATCCCTTTTTTAGCTAGAAGAAGAGGCATAGTGTTACATATGTAGATATGCGTTTATTGTAATGATGGGATCCATGTTCTAGTAGTAAATGGGACCCTATTCTAGCTAGACTTTCCTCATAATCTAGCTAGTTTTCTCCTAAACTCTAGCTAGAGTTTAGGAGAAAAGTGCTTAAGTTTTAAAAGGTGAAGGATTTTTAAGATGATAAAGAGAAAGAGGCGAAAATTGAACTATAAAATATAAAAGAGATAAACATAATTTTTGATAGAACTTAATAGCAAATATTATATTTTTTATCAATCTTAACAATAGCTCCTTATAGTTTAAGGTAATGATATTTCAATCTTAATTGGGCAATGATCAGAGCCCATCACATCACTCATAATACTAGATGAAATTACATTATTTATAAAATTATTGTTTACACAAGCATAATCAAGACGCCAGCCTATATTTTTTTCTCTTGCATGAAAACGATAGCTCCACCATGTGTACATTAAAGGTAATGAGCAAAAATGGCGAAAGGTGTCAACATATCCTTTTTGAGTGAACTTATCCATCCACGCTCTTTCTTCAGGTAAATATCCCGGATTTTTTTCATTACTTTTAGGATTTGCTAAATCTATTGGTTTATGTGCAATGTTATAATCACCTAAAAGAATTACATTTTTTGTTTTAGAAATTTTATCGCATAGTTTTAATATTTCATCACAAAAAAAGAGTTTATATGAAAGTCTTAATCCTTCTTCTTGAGAGTTTGGAAAATATGCTGAAATAACGTTATAACCATTATACTCTGCAATAAGAATGCGCCCTTCACTATCAAGCTCTTCTATGTTTATAATATTTACGTCTTTTGGCTCTTCTTTAGAAAAGATAGCAACGCCTGAATATCCCTTTTTTTTACTAGAACTCCAGTAAGTTTTATAAGAAATAGAACCAAGACTAGGACTTAATAATTCTTTGCTTAATTGACTTTCATTTGCTTTTGTCTCTTGTAAACATAAAATATCAGGCTTTTCATTAAAAAGCCATTCTAAAAAGCCTTTTTTTTCTATAGCTCTTATTCCATTAACATTCCACGAAATAATATTTTTTTTCATTTAATCTCCATTATTGTTAATTTCCTTAATAGCCATTATACACTAAAAAATATAATAATATAAATGTGTTATGAGAGAAAAACTTAAATCTTTTGACCAATTAAAAGAGGCTGCCTTAAAAAGGCTTGGAATTAAAACTATTTTTCCATATCAGCTTTTAGTAATTTCAAATATTTTAGATGCAGAATACTCTTTTGAAGATGAGAAAATAGAAAAATTAGAAAAAAGTTGTAAAACAAGAAAGAATCAAATTGTGCTTTTTCCTACTGGTGCAGGTAAATCTTTATGCTTTTGGCTACCTTCACTTTTTCTTGAAAAGCCAACTTTAGTAATTTATCCTCTTTTAGCTTTAATGAGAGATCAATATAATAAGATGAAAGCCTCTTTAGACACTGTAATTTTCATTGGAGGACAAACAAAAGAAGAGAGAGAAAAAGAGTATAAAAAATTACCAAATGCTAATTTAATTATTGCAAATCCTGAAGTGTTAGCTAATAAAGAAATATTAGAAAAGATTAAAAGTCTTTCCATTTCTCATTTAGCAATAGATGAAGCACATTGTGTAAGTGAATGGGGGGAAAGTTTTAGACCTAGCTACCTTACAATTTCTACTATTATAGAAGAATTAAATCCACGCATTGTTACAGCTTTTACTGCAACTGCAAGTCCACCTCTTTTAGAAAAAATGAAAAATCTAATTTTTAAAGGTGATGTAAACATTATCTCAAGTTCTCTTGACCGTCCAAATCTCATTTTTTTTCTAATACACTGCGTTGTTAAAGAGCCAATGTTATTAGAAGAAGTTGAAAAAAGAGAAAAGCCTATTGTTGTGTTTTGTTCTAGTAGAAAAAGGACTGAAAATATTTGTAGACTTATTTCAATGAATTTTCCAAACATTGAGGCAAAATTTTATCATGCAGGGCTTGAAAAAGATGAAAAGGAAGAGGTGGAAGCTTGGTTTAGCAATGCCAGAAATGCATGTTTAGTGGCAACTTGTGCTTGGGGTATGGGAGTGGATAAAAAAGACGTTCGCACTGTCATTCATTTTGATGTGCCTTGCACAGTAGAATCTTATGTTCAAGAAGCAGGACGTGGCGGTAGAGATAGAAAGAAAGCAGAGGCAATTGTTCTTTGGAGTGAAGAAGATAAAAAACGTTTATCACAAATGGAAGGAGATATGAAAGAACGTGCAAAAGCGATGATAAGTTTTGCAGAAAGCGGGAAATGTCGCCGTCATGTATTGTTAGAAGCTTTGTCTTTTGGTCTTGATAAAAAAGAAATGCCAAAATGTGCAGGTTGTGATATTTGTAATGGAGATTTCTTACCATATTCTAAAGAGGTTTTATCTATTTGTTCTTATGTTGGAAATAAAAAAATTATAAGAGATGATCTTTTAGAAAAAATTAATCTTATTAGTAGATATTGGAACTTTCATTATTCAAAAAAGTTATTGTTCTTTTTAGAACATAACGGTTTTTTATGTGAAGATAGATTTTTATGGAAAGGTAAACTAAAAAATACAAAATTATCTAAAATAACGCTTAAAGTTAAAGATGATATAAAAAAGTTAAATATTATTTCATGTAATCAAGGCGATCATCTTTTAATGTAGATTCTTTTTCAAAACCTTCTATCTTTATGTTTTCAAGTTTTAAATGGGAGCTTTTATTGTGTATTATGCTAGCTTTTTTATGTCCTTCTCCCTTTGCACTAATTAACGTATTGTTTATTGAAATGTTTGAATCTCTAGCCCTTATAAATACAGTAAAATACTTAACATCAATATAAGTATTTACATCTTTTAAAGTGATAGTAGAATTTTGAATGTCAATAGGGATAACAGAGCGTCCATTACATTTTAAATTAGAAAAGGTTATAAAGCCATTGGATGCATTAGCTTCTAATACATTGCAATAATTATTTTGAGTGGAAGTGCAAGTTAATTTTTCAAATAAAAAGGTTGAAGATAATAATGTGAAAACACTGCCACCTTCTTTTACATTTAGATTTACGTTTTTTAAATTAATGTGAGAATTAATTGAATAAAAAAGAGGAACTGCACGTGGTTCCCCTATTAGTTCTTTTCTACTAAGTAAGCAGTTTTCTATTTCTAAAAAAGATGATGAGATAACAAAACCTGTGTTTTTTTCAAAACTAATACTGTCGCCTTTCTTTTCATTTTTAAGCATACCAACAATTTTTAAAGGATAGCTTACAATATATGAATATTTTGATGTGAAACTTCCTGAAATATAAATAATAGCTTTAATGGGGTCTTTTTTATTACTGGAAGTTAAATGTGTAAGTGCTTCATCAATTGTTTTAAATGGAAATTCTTTAGTACCATAAGCCTTCTTTTTAGTAAGAGCATTAACAAAAATGATCTTTTCATCTCTTTTTATTTCTTCCCATTTTGTTGTTTCATTTTTATTGTTTGCAAACACATATGTATTTAAAAAAGATAATGTAAAGACAACATATATAAGAAATGTAAGTTTTTTTAGCATTTCACTCCCTTAAAAACTTCTTTTAATGCAGGATTTTTCTTAAAATAGTGTTCTTCTAATTCTTCTTCAGTTAAGCCTACAAGCTCATGGCTCATATAGTGAATCCAAATATCATCCGCTTCACAATATATTTCATGCAATCTTGCCCACCAATTAGGTTCAACCTCTAGTTTTCTTTCCTTATTATGCCTTCTTTTATAGTCGTGCACTACTACCTTAATGTTTTCTTTTTTAAGTCCTTTATCTATTAGATCTTTTACTAAAAAGTTTATTGTTTCTCCTGAATCAAAAATATCATCTACTAATAAAACTAAAGCATCTTTTGGTAATTTTTCAGGTGGATATGTCCAACCATCTAAGACTATTTTTGAATTAGTATGGACACCTGAATAAGAGTGAGCTACAACTGTAGAATAAAGAATTTTTTTATCACCTTTATAACCTACTTTAAATATTTCACTTATAACATTTCCTAAATATGCACCACCACGCATAGAGGTATATATAATGTCTGGTATATAACCTGCATCTAGTATCTTTTTTGCAAGAATGAAACCATTATCCCTTACAATTTCATACTCTAAAAACTCTTTTTTTATCATAGAATATTTTCCTTAAAACTTGATCAATGGTAAATAGCTAAAAAAAGCCTACTATTAACATTACAGTAATGTTAGTAGTAAGGCTTAAAGTATTTATTTTAATAAAATAAAAAAACTACTTTCTTAAATGTCTAAAGATAACTCTTTTTTCCATTATAGTAGTTTTTGCACCTATTGATGTGCCTTTTAGGTCTTCTATTTCTACACGTGCAAACACATTATCTCTTTTATAGTTAGAAAGGAATTCATATATTGCTTTTTCTGTTTCTGATTCATTATATGTTTTTGAAGATTCTTCGTAAACTAAATAAAATTCCACCCAATATTCATTTTTATATATTTCTGTCATTTTTATAACAGCACCTTTTCGTCCTTTAACTGGATATTCCACTGCTTTAGTGGAAGCTGCTTGAGCAATTAAAGAAAAACTCATTAAAGCAAATATAGCCATAATAGCCAAATAAACACGCTTTTTCATAAAAACATCTCCTTACAAGTTAGTCCCCAACATATATAGACCAAAATTAAAAGCATAATATGCTATTCTTTTCTAGCATTTGTTACAAAATATGATACATAATTTTAAGATTTTTTCAATACCTCAAGGAAAGCAATAGATTGTTTAGGTAACATTATATAATTTTTGAAAGATATAGATATTAGCGAAACACATAATTATTAATTAAAAAATACATTTTGCCGATCTTTTCGTAGAGTGTCTTTATACTTTATCAAATGAGTTTAATTTAAGGAAGAGTCTTTATTGAAATCTAAAAACATAATTTTCATTTTTTTTATCTTTTCTTACATTACATTACAAGCTTCATCTTATCTTAGCATAAAAGAAGCAAAAGAAAGGTTAGGAATAGATATTTATTGGGAGCCTTTAAGCGAGCAACTATTGTTTTCAAAAAATGAGCTTACAGCATCTTGTGCTATAGATTCTTCATTTATTTTATATTCCAATATGTCTTATTCTTTTTTAGAGGAAAGCCCCGTTATAGAAAATGGGGAGATAAAAATTAGTAATGACTGTTTAAATGAGTTATTACACTTTTTTAAAGTGAAAGAAAAGGATGATATAGGTTATCGTGTGGGAGCCATTTTAATAGACCCAGGACACGGAGGTCATGATGCAGGTTGTGTGGGCTCTTATGTAGAAAATGGGAAAACACACATAATATATGAAAAAAACGTGGCATTGTCTGTTTCTTTAGATCTTCATAATAGACTTAAGCGAATATATCCTGATAAAAAAATTATGCTTACTCGCTCTAAAGATACTTATCCTACTTTAAAAGAACGTGTAAAAATGGCTAATTCTATAAAAGTAAATAAAAATGAGGCCATTTTATATATTTCTATTCATGCTAATGGCTCTTTAAATAATAGAGCAAGTGGTTTTGAAGTTTGGTATCTTCCACCTGAGTATAGACGTAATGTTATAGAAGAAAATGAGAAAATAAAAGACATTCATCCAATTTTAAATTCAATGCTAGAAGAAGAATATACTATGGAAAGTATTTTAATGTCTAAAGCTGTTTTAGATGGGCTTGATAAAGAAATAGGTTATGTTTCGAGAAATAGAGGAATAAGAGAAGAAGAATATATGGTGGTGAAAGGTGCTAAAATGCCTGCCATTTTAATAGAATTAGGCTTTCTTACAAACAAGGAAGAAGCTAAAAGGCTTAACACTAAATCATATTTAAATAAATGCACCCAAGGAATATATAATGGGCTTACATCTTTTATCCATCAATTTGAAAGTTCAAAAGGTTTTATTGCAAAGTAAAATTTATATTTCAAGTTTTTCAATCCATCCTTTTTCTTCGCCCATTATAGTGTTAGAGCTGTGTCCAGGGTATACAATTGTTGAATCAGGAATAGTAAGAAGTTTTTTAAGAGATTTAATTATTTCTTTTTCATTTCCTCCAAGTAAATCTGTCCTTCCCCTAGAACGTCTAAAAAGAGTGTCACCTGAAAAAAGGATATTTTCATCTTTGTTATAATAGCAAACAGAGCCTTCAGTGTGCCCTGGCGTATGTAATACTTTAAAGCCATTAATTATGTCCCCTTCTTGAATGTAGTCTGTTGCAGGTGGAAACTCACCTTTTAAACTAATTATGTAACGCTCTGCTCTAATTGGTGCAAAACATTTTATGTGCACTTCTTTTGCCTTTTCTCCCAAATACATGCTATCTTTTTCATGTATGTAAATATGTGTTATTTTGTAATGTGAAAAAAGATATGGAATGCCACCAACATGGTCAAAATGCCCATGAGTTAACATAATTTCAATAGTACTAGGTTTTTTTTCATCAATATATTGAAGTAGCTCTTCATCATGCCCACCAGGGTCTACTAAAACTAACTTTTCTTCTATCATAAAAGCCCAAGTTTTAACAAATAAAGGACCTGTGTATATTTCTTTTATTTCCATATTAAAGCTCCTATAATTTCCTTCAGTGTTTTTATAAATTCTTTTATTTCTTCTTTTGTAGTTTCATAGCCAATAGACACTCTTGCAACATTTTCACTATATTTAGTAGGAGCTAATTTAAATGGCTTTTTATTTTTAGAAGAACAAGCAGAACCAGAAGAAATAGCAATGCCTTTATCACTCATCATTCTCACTAATACCTCTCCCCTTAAATAATGATTGCAAAAACTCACAATATAAGGAGAAAATTTTTCTAAATCATTATTTTCAAAAGAAGAGTTTCTGTCAAATGGAATAGTTTCAACACCTTCTATTGCTTTTAGTTCTTCTATAAGAAAAGCATTTAATTTTTTTACATGTTCTAACCTTTCTTCCATATGAAAAATAGAATCTTTTAAACATTTTTCAAAGCATAAAATACTAGCTAAATTTTCTGTGCCAGATCTAATTCCTTTTTCCTGTCCACCACCTAGTAAAAAAGGTGTAATTTTTTTCTTTAAGTATAATATTCCTGCTCCTCTCATAGCTCCTATTTTATGAGATGAAAGGGAAGAGCTATCAATTGGCATTTCACTAAAATTAACAGGTATTTTCCCTATAGCCTGCACACCATCTACATGAAAATGTACTTCTAAGCCACTTTTTTTCTTTTCTTCTAATAATGCATTACCAATTTCTTTTATTGGCTGCAAAGCACCTGTTTCATTATCCACTAATAACAAACTAATAAGTGCGGTTTTTTCATTAAGTTTTGCTAATACTGCGTCTGGCGTTATAAAGCCTTTTTTTGTGCTAGAAATTATATTGATTTTATAACCTAACATTTTCATAGCATGTGCCATTTCTTTACTAGCTTTATGTTCTCTATCACTTATTAATATTTCATTTTTAAAAGGATGATTAATAAATGAAGTGATTATAATTTGTGTGCTTTCTGTTGCAGATGAAGTAAAAAAAATCTCATCACTTTTTGCCATTAAAAAAGACGCAATGTTAGCTCTAGCCTCTTCTAATCTTTTCTTTGCAAGAATACCTTCTTCATAAATTGCAGAGGGGTTAGCAAAATATTTAAAAGACTCATCTATTGCTTCTAATATTAAATGCTTATTTGGCTTTGCAGTAGCTGCCCAGTCTAAATAAATCATATGAACACCTCTATAATCTCTTTTTCTTTAGCTTCATAGATAAAACATTCTCCTAAATCTTTTTGTAAAACAAGTCTTATTTTACCATCTTTGTTTTTTTTATCCATTTTCATTTTTTCTATTAAAAGGCTTGCAATCTTTTTATGTGTTATATCTACTTCTTTGTAATGATTTTTAGCTATTTTTTCAGTTAAATAATTAGGTATAGCATCTACAGAATAACCTAGCTCTTTCATTAAAATACTTACCTGTTTTTTATAATTTTCGTTTGTTTTTCCTATAAGAGTGCCAAACTCTAAAGCCCTCACTATCCCCCATGCAACAGCCTGTCCATGAGTGATTTCTTTAAAATCTAATATTGCTTCAAGAGCATGAGCAAAAGTATGCCCTAAATTAAGGTAGCTACGTATATTTTCTTCATAAAAATCTTTTTCTACAATTTCTTTCTTTCCTTCAATTGCCTCTTTTATTATTTGAATAAAATTAGGCATTAAACGCATTTTTATAAGACTTAAGTTTTCTTTTATCTTTTGATAAAGTAAGGGACGGTTTATTAATGAAATCTTTATTAGTTCTGCAAGACCAGAATAATATTGCTTATTTGGTAAACTATTAAGGTATATATCTGAAATATATACTTCATTTGGAATATAAAAGGTGCCTATAAGATTTTTAAGCCCTAAAAAATCAACTCCGGTTTTCCCACCAATACATGCGTCTACCATAGAAAGCAATGTTGTAGGTATTAAAATAGAAGAAGAGCCCCTCATATATATTGAAGATGCAAAACCTGTCATATCTAGTATTACACCACCACCAAAGCCTATAAAAATACTATGCCTATCAAGTGAATGTTTTACTGCAAATGTTAGTATTTTTTCTATTGTTTTAAGGTTTTTATATTGTTCACCTTGTGGTATTTCAATAATAGGTATTTTACTATTATAGTTTTGTGCTTTTTTTAATATATGGGTTGTATTAGAATCTGTAATATATATAGCATTCTTTCCATCTATTTCTGGTAATACCGAAGAAGAATGATAAAATATTTTTGTGTTTTTTAAATGATGATACAAAATTTTTTATTAAAACACCTTATATATTTTTTTACTAAATGAGATTAAAATTATATAATAAGAAATACTAAATAGCAACTGCTATTTTAGGGGAAATTAATAGCGTTAATAGTTTTTTTAATAAAGATTTTTTCCTAATCAACAAGAAGTAAAGATTAAGGCAATTTTTAATTGCTTGAATAATTATTATTTTAAGGGCACCTCTAAAAAGCTGTTTTTTAGTAGTTTTTTTATAAATTGTCTAGTGTAAAAATTAGATTCTTTATCTTAA
>CAUUIE010000050.1:0-13416 GCA_963545065.1 uncultured Treponema sp. | reverse complement strand
CACCTGATTCCTTTCATCCTCTTACCCCGCCCCTTTAAAAAAAGCTGTCTAATAATGTAAGTTATTGCTCCCATGCCTCCAGCTAAAGTCGCCCCTAGCATCCTACTGGCAAGGGCTGAGTAAATTCCCGCAAGAAAAAACATCTTTCTCCCGTTAGAATGGGGGCGGGGAAAGGCTAAAAAAGGGCTATGCTCCCTTAAAAAAGCCCACCAAATAATTTGCGTTGTTAGCCCCGTTTCCTTGCAAGAAATGGCTATACTTTATTGTTAGCAAGGGGCTTAAGCCCCTTGCTATAATAGGAACCCTTTTATTGCTAGAACGTGAAATCGTTTATTACAATAAACGAAAGGCAAAACATGTAATACTTTATATCAATATATTTCTTAAAGCTTAAGACGCTTACCCTATAGCAATAAAAACCTAAAAGGGTAATTTTGTTAAAAATTATCTTAAATAGCATTATTTTGAAGAAAATGAAAGATGAGAAATTAAAAATTAGTATGTAAAGATGCTATAATGTAAAAATGCTCCCTTTTAATATGCTCTTATCTTTTAAGCTTAAATTATGTTAGAATGTTATTTTTAATAGGGGACATTCAATGAATAATTTTCAAGCAGTTATGTTAGGGCTCATACAAGGCATAGCAGAAGCTTTTCCAATTTCTAGCTCGGCACATTTAAGGCTATATAAGTTTTTTTTTAATGTGGAAAATTCACCCTTTATTTTTGATATTCTGCTTCACATTGCAACCCTAGTTTCTATATGTATTATTTTTAGAAAAAAAATAATAGAGCTTATTTTTTCTTTTTTCCACTATACAACAAGAAAGGTGCAAGAAAATGACACTAAAAATATGAATCTAATTTTAACTATGATAATAGCAACTATAATAACAGCCATTGTAGGATTTTCTCTTAAAGACTTCACAAAAAACCTTAAGATAGGAAAAGACATTATAGGAATAGTAGCAATTATTATAGGTTTTGTAATAACTTCGGCAATGCTTTTTGCCTCTAAAAAGTTGCGTATTAAAAAAAAGCCAAATATCTTGATAACTTCAATTCTATTAGGCTTGTTTCAAGGCATTGCTGTTTTGCCAGGCATTTCTAGGTCAGGAATGACTATATCAATTCTTTTAATCTTAAATTTTTTAGAAGAAGAGGCGTGTCAAACCTCTTTCATTCTTTCCATTCCTTCAGTGCTAGGAGCTTTACTTTTGGAATTAAGAAAATCTGCTTTAGACATTCAAAGTATTGGCACCACTCCATTAGCTTTAGGAATGCTAGTAGCATTTGTTACATCTCTTGTTTCATTTTCCATATTGTTAGTGATTATAAAAAATAAAAAGTTTTATTTATTTGCGTTTTACCTATTACCATTAGCTATAATTTTGTCGGGAGCGATGAGTTGAGCCATAAACAAATTACTAGAATAGTTTCTATTGTCTTTTCTCTTTTCTTTTTTGTTTTAGCAATTGCAATTACAGTTTCTATGAGCCTTGCAATGTTTAATTTTTATGGAGAGGAAAAAAGTGTCTTTTTAAAGTGGATTATGGCAATTTTAGAAGTTTACAAATTTTCTTCGTTCCTACTTCCATTAGTCTTATTATATTGCTCCATTGTTTTACTAATGCCCGGATGGAGCAACGTTTCAAAAGCAGTTTTACTAGTAAGCCCTTTTTGTTTTTTTACAAGTGTTGCAGGTGAATATTCTCTTTCTATTATCTTAAGGCATATTCAAAACTCCACAATTGCAAGTTTTGCCACATGGGCAATTGTTTTAGTTACCATTCTTTTTGTTGCTATTGAGTTTGTTGTTGCTAGTATGATTGCAGAAAAGTTTTTTAAAACTTATAAAGAAGAGATAGTGTATCAATATGAGGTAGACATTATTGCAGATGAATATAATGGTAGGGCATCTTTTTTAGATGATAAAAAAGAAAAAAAGGAAAAGGTGAAGAAAAATGAAGAAAGTTTTTTTTCTCTCTTTAAGTTTGAAGAAGAAGAAAAGCCTATTGTTAGAAAAGATGAAAAGTTATTAAGCGAAGAAGAAGAAAAATTATCGAAAGATAGTAAAATGCACTCTTTAATTACAACACCAGAAGATGTGGCACAGCATGAAAGAAATGTAACAGAAAATGACGATGTGGTTGTGATAGAAGAATGGCCAAATCTTTCAAAAAATGAAAATGTTGACGTTTTAAATAAAGAAGATGCATCATCATATCAAGAAAATGAAAATGCTAAACTAAAAAATTATGAGCTTAAAGACAACAAAGAGGTAGTGGAAAGTAAAGATGACCCATCTTTAAATGAGAATGTTGGAAAAGAAAGAGAAGAAAGTGTTGAAGAGGCTAGACCTTTAGTTAATGAAAAAGTGCTTAAAGAGGACGAGAATATAATAGAAAAAGAAACTAATAACATAACTTTAAAGGAAGAGGTCTCATTAAGCCCTGAAAATGATGAAAGTGAAAAGACATTAAAAAAAGAAATAATAGAAGAAAAAAGTGATAATTTAAGTGGAGAAAAAAAGATAGAAGAGCCTTTTATAGAAGAAACGATAGAAACGCCTTTACCAAAAGAGGCAATAAAAAAAGAAGAGGCTATACTTTCTCCATCAATGCAACCTATAGAAAACAAAACAAATATAGAAGAAAAACAAATAACACAAGACTCTTCACTTGATATTTCTAAAGAAGAATTAGAAAAAATGAATAGCATTGAAGCTATTTCAATAAAGCCTTTAGAATCAATAGCAAAAGAAAAAAGGGAGGGCTATAACATTCCTTTTGATCTTTTAAAAGAATATCCCGGTAATGATTATTGGATTATAGATAGTTCTACGCGTCGTTCAGCTTTTGCATTAAAGAGCACTTTAAATGAATTTAAGATAAATGTAGAAATTACAGGAATTAGAAAGGGTCCTGTAGTTACTATGTTTGAAGTGCTCCCCCCCCCAGGCATTAAGCTTGCAAAAATTAGTGCATTGCAAGACAATATTGCTTTGCGCCTTGCAGCCGAAAGTGTGAGAATTGTAGCTCCAATTCCTGGAAAACGTGCTGTTGGCATAGAAATACCAAATGATGAGCGTTCCATTGTTGGTTTTAGGGAATTAATTCAAGTGGAAAATAAAGAAGCAAAAAAGATGGCAATTCCAATAGTGCTTGGAAAAGATATTACAGGGGAGCCACAAACAATAGATTTAGCACAAACGCCACATCTTTTAATTGCAGGTGCTACAGGAGCTGGTAAGTCTGTTTGTGTTAATTCTATTATTCTTTCTATTTTGTATAACAATCGTCCTAGTGAGGTAAAGCTTTTATTAGTTGACCCAAAGATTGTAGAGTTAAAGTTATATAATGATATAGGTCATCTTTTAACTCCTGTTATAACAGAGCCAAAAAAGGCTTTTCAGGCATTGCAGTATTGCATTTGTGAAATGGAAAGACGTTACGCTTTATTAGACCGAATGAGTGTGAGAGATATTAAAAGCTATAATAAAAAAATTAAAGCAGAGAATTTAGTGATGGAGCGTTTGCCTTATATTGTGATTGTTATTGATGAATTTGCCGATTTGATGGTAACAACAGGGAAAGAGCTTGAAGGCACTGTTTCTAGACTTTGTGCTATGAGTCGAGCTGTTGGAATTCATTTAGTGCTTGCAACACAAAGACCTTCTACAGATGTAATTACAGGGCTTATTAAGGCTAATATTCCAAGTCGCATTGCATTTATGGTAGCTTCTAGAATTGATAGTCGCATTATTTTAGATGACGGTGGTGCTGAAAAGTTATTAGGCAAAGGAGACATGCTTTATGTAAGCCCTGCAAAACCTTGGCCTACGCGCATTCAAGGAGCGTTTGTTTCTGAAGAAGAAGTGGAACGCGTTGTAGAGAAAGTGAAGAGTTTTGGAGAGCCTTGCTATATTGATGATGAGATTTTTATGGATGAAGATGAAGAGAAAGTGGATTCATTTTTTGGTGGTGAAACTGACCCACTTTATGATGAGGCATTGGATATTGTTATTAATGAAGGGAAAGCCTCTGCATCTTATATTCAACGAAGATTAAAGATTGGCTATAATAGGGCAGCAAGGATAATAGAAGAAATGGAAGAAAGAGGAGTTGTAGGACCTGCTAATGGTTCTAAAGCTAGAGATATTTTGCAATCGTTTTAAGTTTTTATTTTAATACCTTTGCAGGGTCTATTGTTGCACCATTTTTGTACACTGTGAAATGTAGGTGTGGTCCTGTGCTTCTTCCTGTAGAGCCCACAGTGCCTATTTGTGTTGAAGTGGAAACAAAGCGTCCTTTAGATGTCATTATAGAGTTAAGGTGCCCGTAAAGTGTTTGATAACCTGAATGGTGCTTTATAATTACATGGTTTCCATAAACAGTGCTCCATCCTGTAGAAACCACTAAACCAGGCAATGCTGCAAAAACTGGAGTGCCACGAACAATTGCCATGTCTAAACCATTATGAAAACTTCTATTACGTGTAAAAGGGTCATTCCTCCAGCCATATCTTGAAGTTATTCTATAACGTCCTCTTAATGGACAGACAAAAAGGTCTCCGTTTATTTCTTGTATTGTCATCCAATCTAATTTAGCACCTGGCAAAAACAAAATAGCCCCTGCTACTAAATTAGTATCTTTTAATCCATTTGTACTAATTATATTTTCCATTGCAATTTTATGTGCTTTTGCAATATCTGTTAATGTATCTTTTCCTTTTACTGTGTATAAAATGCCGTCCATAGATGGTATTTTTAGTAATTGCCCTATCTGTAATGTTCTTGCATTTTTTATTTTATTTAAACTCATTATTGAATCTTGGCTTACATCAAATTGAACTGCAATTTTACCTATTTGATCCCCTTCTTTTATTTGATAAACTCTATAATAAAGAGAAGGTAATGCTTCATTTTTAATCCTCTCTCTAATTACTTTTTCTTCCTTTTCTAAATTACTTTCGTCTATATTATCTTTAAGGGACACGTTATTATCCATAGCAGGGCTTTCTTGTTTTGTGCTAAAAGGACCTATAAAGATTAACAATGTTAAAGAAAAAAGCAAAAGAGAAAAGATAACAATAATAGATATATATAGTTTATTCATTTTGTAAAAGCCAATAATTTTTTTTAATTAATGTTATAAATAAAAGAAGTATAAGATTTTGATAAAAAGTGCTAACAGCATATCCTTATCGGCAATAATTGATAGTTTTTTTAATTTACAAAAATAGGTATGAATAAATTATCCATACCTACATTAAAAATTACATCATGCCAATAACAGTCAATTTTTCAAACCATAAAAAAGTTGTAGTAGTTATTAAGATTTCATCAGATGGGGTTTCTAAATTCTTTTGAATATATACTGTAATTTCATTGTCTTCATATTTTTCAAACTTATCCATTTGTTCAGGCGAACCAACATACACGGTTGGCTGAATAGATTGACCTGCTCATGAATGGCACACATGCAAAAAACAATGCACAGTTTTTACATTTTGTTCTAAAATTTTAGCTTTCGCTTTATCGTCTACTTTAACTGTCATAAAACACCTCCTATTAGGTTGACAGTTAATTATACATAAAATAAAAAGATATAAAAAGAGTTAAATCAATATTAATTAAAAAATATAACTAATGGATAAATTATTTTACATCCTGCTTCTTTTAGCACATTAATGCACGCTTTCATTGTAGAACCTGTTGTAATTACGTCATCAAGAATGATTATTTTCTCTGGAATGTTTTTATGTTTCTTTAAATATATTTTTTCTTTTAGGTTTGATTCTCTTTCTTTTTTAGAAAGACCTTTTTGTGAATGCCCATCAAGACGCCCTAAAAGATGGT
Organism: uncultured Treponema sp.; assembly: GCA_963545065.1. Taxonomy (GTDB): domain Bacteria; phylum Spirochaetota; class Spirochaetia; order Treponematales; family Treponemataceae; genus Treponema_B. Next base: position 7,556 of record CAUUIE010000050.1, on the reverse strand, counting down.
TAATTTTAAAAGAATAAAAAGTTTCTAAAAATGTGCATATGTCTTCTATTTGGTCCCATCCTTTTGTTTTTAATTTTTTAGGGCGTGGTGGCACTGGAACTATTGGAATTCCTTTAAGGGTTGGCGTTTTTTTTATAAAATATGCTATAAGAAAGGCAAAAAAAGGAGACAAGGTTCTTATTTCTTCATTTTTCCACTTTAAAACAATGTCTGTGTATTTGTTTAGATAAGGGTATAGCACAAATTGTTTTGTCACTGTTGTTATCTTTTCTTCATTAATCTTTTGCTTACAAAGAACACAATTACCTTTTTCAGATATAAGTGGTATTCCGCAATGTTTGCAATACAAGGAAGGACGATTTATTCTTTTAGCAAGTGGTTTATAAAAAAAATTATGTATGCAAGCAGAACACAATGGAAGGGAAGAAAATGCTTGCGTTTTACAAACAAGGCATCTATTACTTGAAACATAACTAGATAAAAAAAGACGCAAGATGTTTTGAAAATGCAAAACTAAAGCTTTAAGATATAACATATATTTATTATATCTTTTTTTTAGTGCTATTGGCTCTTTTTTTAAAAGGCATTAAGTTAAATTATTTTTGCATTTCAGCATCACTTTTTCTTACATATAACGGAGAGTCATCATCTTTAAGTTCTTTACAGTTATTTCTTTCGTTTAAAACAAATTGTAATATATATTGTGGAAATGCTGTTTGTGGCAATTCTAAAAATTGTAAATTGTGTTCGCACCCCATTAAAGATTTTTTAAAAGAGGCAACACCTATGCCAACAACAAGGCAAGGTTTGGAAATATCTATATTTGAAATAATTTGAGTAGCTGTTGCATCATAAATTTCAGTTTGCACTTTATGAAAGCTAAAAAACTGTGCATAAAAAGAGTTTCGTTTTGCGTCTATTATGGCCAAAAGATTTCCATTCCAATAGGTTTGAGAAAAATCAAATATCGTAAGTGTAGGAATTGCTAAAATAATGGCGTTACTTACTAAGCTAATTGCTTTAGCAGCTGCATATCCCAATCTTAAACCAGTGAATCCACCAGGACCTTCTGGAAGAGCGATAAGCTCTGTTTCTTTTAATAAAAAACCTGCTTCTTTGGCAGCATTTTCAAGAAATATAGTTAAATTCTTTCCTCGCTGTCTTGTGTTAGGAAAAAATGAAGATGAATAAATTCCTTCATTACCAGAAGCTAAAACTGAAATAGCTTCAAAGGTTGCATCTATTATTATAATATTCATAAATATATCTATTTAATCAGGTAATTATCTGGAAGATTATTGATGTTAATAACTCTACAATCGTTTTCATTAATAATAATATCAATAGTTATAGCATTTTTAGGTAATTCTTTAATAATTTTTTCGCTCCATTCTATTGCACATACCCCATCACCATATAAATATTCTTCTCCCCCTATTTCTAAAAAATCTTCAAACGAAGTAAGCCTATAAAGATCAAAATGATATAGGGGGAGCCTTCCATAATATTCTGAAATAATTGTAAAAGTTGGGCTTGTAATTTCTTCTTCTATTTCTAAGCCTAGAGCTAAACCTTTTGTAAAGCATGTTTTTCCACTAGCAAGAGTTCCAGTAAAAGCAACTATATCACCAATGTTTAAAAGCTTTCCTAAAGAAAAGCCTAATTTTATCGTCTCTTCTACTGATTTTGTAATAAATTTCATTTTGCATTGAGTTAATCTAATAATAAAACATTAGTTTCAATTAAGGTTTTAATTGTTTTTTTTAAGTCTATAATTAAAGGTAATAAAGGATATTCCATATCATCTATAAATTTAACAGTAATTGCCATCTCTCCTGTAGGCTTGTGTTCAATAGAAAATGCTATTCGACCTTTTTTTTCCTTTCCTACAATCGAATAAACTGCTGTTGCAGTGAAGTCTTGCATATAGTATATATGCGATTCTTTTCGTTCTATTTCTATCAACTTTGAAACAACCATAATCCAAAAACCACCTCAAATTATTATCTTAATTCAATTAAAGCCACTAAACCTTTGCCTAAAGACAAGGTAATAGGTGCCAATTCATATTCTGCTATATCTGAAATTGCTACAGTATCTTTTTGTGCAAAGGCATTAACAATATCATTTAGTAAAGGAGAAATTTCAGCCTGATAAGTAGCAATTGTTTTTCCTTCAAACAAGTGCGTAGCGGGAATTCCCGCAATATCAAAAAAACCATAATATATATAAAGATTATGTAACATAATAGAGAATTCTTGTATAATTGACAATGCCTTATCATCCTTTCCTTCATTAAGAATTATAGATATATTTTCGAATTCTTTAGAAATAAGAATAAAAGAGTTTCCCAAAGCACAAAGATTATTTAATATGCTTTCACCTGTAATGGAAAAAAACTCAATTTGCCCCATCTCTTCAATATTCTTTTTAAAAAAAGAATCAATGTCTTCAGCTTTTAGTTCTTTACCATCAACAAGTACCTGCTTTATTGTTTTGTTTTCTTTTAAGCACATATCATAAAGAAATGTGTACACCTCTTTTACAGTACTATTTTTAAAATCATGTAATTGTGTTATTTCAGTCCCATCAAGAAATATATTCATAATAATATCCTATTTATCTTTTGTTTCCATACTTTTTCTAAAATTAGATATAGCATCAGATTGTTTGCTTAAACTCTTTAATGTGCCTTCCATAGCTCCATACTTTCGTTTTAACTCAGTTTCTTTTTGAGACAATTTCTTATCATATGCAACAATTTTTTTCTCAGAAATTTTTATCTTATCTTCAACACCTGTCATCTTAGTGAAAAATATTCCACCACGTTGGGTATATGGATTTAAATATTCATATATTGAAAAAGCAAGACCGTCATCTATGATAATGTCTCCATCAGAATCGTAGCCGAAAAATGTTTTAACGCCTTCCATGTTTTCAGTAAGTGCTTTTTCTAAAATTTTCTCGTCTATTTCAAGATATCCCCTAAGACGAGAAGAATCTATACCAGTAGAAATATTTGCATTAGTGGAAGTGCCTATTTGTGATAATAATTTAATAGATAAATCTGAGCTGTTCCCATAAGCATTACTAATTCTAGAAATTAAATTTCCTTTAAGAGATGAAAGAGTAGTATCACCATAAAAAACACCAAGTCTTTTTAATGCTGCATCCTTTTCTTCAGGTGAAAAATATGTAAGTTCTTCTATAATTTCTGGTTTATTATTAGTTAAAATATTAATTTCTGCAATTAATCTATTATATTTTGCTACAAATTCAATGATAGAAGATTTAACCAATTCTATATTTGGTTTTACATTAATTTCTTCTAATTTTTCGCTATTCCCATGCAAATTAATTGTTAAAGATGGAATAATATCTTTTATTGCGTTAGTGTCCCGCTTCATTTCTATGCCTTGATACAAAATAACTGCATCAGAGGCAATAGATGCAGGATGAGAAGGCACATATTCAGAATCTGAAGGCTTAGTAGAAAATTTTACGCTTTCAATGTTTATAGTAAATTCATTATTATTGTTTAATAAAATAGAATTTATTTTCTTTTTAGAATCAATGGGCAAAGTTAAAGTTTGCCTTTCATTTGTGTCTTTTATGTTTTCTAGTTGTGCAACTTCTCCATTTTCAAATTGAACTGAAAATATGTTTAAGCTTTTAGGTTTAATTGTATTGTTCTTTTTTTTAAGTGCATCATCGCTTATATTTTGATCTTTAGGTGTTTCTTCTTTCACATCATTTTCTTTATTCAAAGATGAATCTATTTTATTGGTTTCTTTATTGGAAGTTTCATAATTATCAGTTTTATTTTCTTTATTAATAGGGGGAATATCAGAGGGATTATTTTTTAAAACAACGCCCTCATATGCCACAGAACCAATGGTTTCAAAAACTGGTAGTTTTTCATTATCAGGCGAAACATTATTTTTAGTAGAGCTAGCAATATTATCTTTTTCAGAGTCATTATTTTTTGTAATTTTGTTTTCTGTTTCTTCTTTTTTCAATTTTGCATCTTCTAAAGAAAAAGTAATTATAAGATTATTAACATTATCATTACTGGAGATTCTTTTTAATTTTAGCTCTTCATTTGAAAAAGCTGGAAGCTTTACATTAAGATGTTCGAATATTTCTTTTTCACTTTCGCCTTGTTTAATAAGACCTAATTTTATTGCCAAAGAATGAGCATCTTCTTCAAATGTTAATTTATTTTTCTCACCTAAAAGAGAAGAACTAATAAGAATAGACGTAGTTTTGGGAGATACCTTTATCTCTGAAGCAGTTAAAAAGCCCTTCCCTCTTCTATTAATTGCTTGAAGAAAACTTTTGTAATTGCCACCTTTCCAATTTAAATCTAAAGTTTTCTCTCCTACTCTAAAAATATAATGTCCTTCATCTATTTTTAAATCTTTAGGTAATTCATCAGATAAAAAACTGTCACTTGTTGCAATTTGTTTTATAAAAATATTAGTAGATTGTTCTTTTGCATCCCTACTTGCAAGCACTGTAAAAGAAGCCTCATTAGAGGATGAGGCGATATGTTCATTAAAAGGATTATTATAAGAGTAAAAAGAACGTGCAATGTCTTTTAATTGAGTTGAAAATTGATTTAAAGACTGCCAATAAGAAAGTTGTCCCTTATATTTTTCTAAAGCTGTTGCCTCTTTTTCACGAGGAAGACGTTCAGCTTTCATTATAGCTTCAACTAATTTTTCATACTGACCGTTCACGCCAGGAATACTTAAATCAGCCATAAACCCCTTTCCAAATTTTAAACTAATAATAATATATTACTTAAACATCGGCTAAACATGAAACATTATTTAAGAATAATAAAAATTGTAATAGTGAGAAACAATGAAATATATATATATCAAACAACCATTTAAGCTTCTGTATCCACAAAAGCTCCTGTCATTTCTTGAATTTTAAGCTTTAACTTTTGAATATCCTCTGAAGGGATCTGCCTAATAACAACGTTTGTTTTTGAATCAACCACTTCTACAACAACAGAATTCGCTTCCATATTAACACGAAAATGAAGTCTTGTATCAAACATATTAAAAGTAGTTCTAATTTGATCTACCACTTTACGCAACAAGGTAGGATCAAATGAATCTTCCATAATAGACTGCGATTTTTTTAATTTTATGTTTTTTATATTCTGCACTACAATTTTAGAAGACGCATTAACTTCAGTATATTTTTTTTCTTCTACCAAAGAATCATTTACTTGAATTACATTATTAACACTCATAAAAATTCACCTTTAAAACACTTCTTAAACACTAGTACTCATCAGTACTGGCTTATCGAGGAACAAAGAAGATAAATCTTTCTCATTCCTCAACTAATGCCATACCTAACAAGGTGAAAAAAGAGATGACATCCGGCCTTCTCTTTATTAAAAAATTACTGTAACAACTTCATAATAGACTGTGGCTGAGAATTTGCTTGTGCAAGCATAGCAGTTCCCGATTGAATCAATATTTGATTTTTTGTATATTCCACAATCTCTTTTGCCATGTTAGCATCTCTAATTCTTGATTCTGCTGCTTGTAGATTTTCAGAAGCTATCATTATTCCATTATATGCAGTTTCAAACCTGTTCTGGTATGCTCCTAAATCTGCTCTTTGCTTATTCACAATTTTTAAAGCATTATCAAAAGTGCCAATAGCAAGATTAGCAGAACTAGCAGTAGATACAGAAACCATCTTTTTCTCCCCTTCCTCTCCAAAAAGACCTAAAGCTGTAGCTGTCATAGTTCCAATAAAAATCTTAGCATTTTGATCCATATTCGCACCAACATGAAGTTGCATAGTGTCTAAAGCAGAATCTTTTGCAAAACGCCCCGTTAGTATATTCATTCCGTTAAATTGAGCTGAACTTGCAATTCTATCAACCTCTGCAACAAGCTGAGAAACTTCCACCTGTATTTGCATTCTATCTTCATCAGAATAAATACCATTTGCAGCTTGAACAGAAAGCTCTCTCAACCTCTGTATAATATCTGTTGTTTCAGCTAGATATCCTTCAGTAGTTTGAATAAAAGAAACCCCGTTTTGAATGTTTTCACCTGCTTTATTCAACCCCCTAATTTGGCTCCTCATTTTTTCAGAAACAGCCAAACCAGAAGCATCATCACCAGCTCTATTAATTCTTACAGAACTAGAAAGTTTTTCAATATTCTTTACTAGCCCTGCTTCTACTACACTATTTATTCTTTGTGCAAACATTGCACTCATATTGTGATTAATAACCATAAATACCCTCCCTAAACAATTTTATTTAAAATCATTTATTCCAGTAAAACATTTACAAAGTTATTTTTCTCGATTAAATCATAACAAACACACAGCACCAATACAGCACTGTGTGACACACAGGATTAAACAAAAGTAAACAACTTTAAATAAAAATATTAACGTATTCTAAAGGGGAAAAGGACATATGCCCTTACTAAAAAGGGCAAAGACATACATCCTAAAATTAATTTAATAAAACTATCTCAATAAAGATAATACCAATTGGCTATTAGCATTTGCTTGTGCCAACATAGCAGTGCCACTTTGAGAAAGAACTTGATTCTTTGTGTACTCAACCATTTGTTTTGCCATATCAACATCTCTAATTCTTGATTCAGATGCCTGCAAATTCTCTGCTGCAACATCAATACCAACAACTGCAAGCTCCATTCTATTTTGATATCCACCAAGATCTGCTCTTTGCTTATTAATTTTTTTCAATGCTGCATCAACTACGCCAATATTCTTATTAGCTTCTTCTGCTGTTTCTAAAGACATAATTGTTCCATCAGCCAAGTTTCTAATGCCTAAAGCACCTGCAGTCATTGTTCCAATGTAAACTCTCATTCTCTGATCCATGTTAGCACCAATATGGAACCACATAGAACTTGTAACAACATTCTCGCCTTCTGGCATTGCAAAGCGACCTGTCAACATGTTCATGCCATTAAATTGAGCAGAGCTTGCAACTCTATCTACCTCAGCAACAAGTTGAGAAACTTCCACTTGAATTTGCATTCTATCTTCTGCAGAATAAATACCGTTAGCTGCTTGAACTGCAAGCTCTCTAACTCTTTGCATAATATCTGTAGTTTCTTGTAAATAAGCCTCACTAACTTGGATAAAATTAATACCATTTGAAGCATTTGCAGAAGCTTGATTCAAACCTCTAATTTGGCTTCTCATTTTTTCAGAAACAGCTAAACCAGAAGCATCATCACCTGCACGATTAATGCGAAATCCTGCAGCAAGTTTTTCTATGTCCTTGCCAATAGCTCTTGTTGTAATTCCTTGTGTTCTTTGTGCAAACATTGCACTCATATTGTGATTAATAACCATAAATCCATTCCTCCTTGGAATAATATATAAAAGCGCAAAACTTCCATGCTCTGCGTCAAAACACATTTTTACAAAAAAAATTAAAAAAGATATTAACTTTTTTAACAAATAAGCCGTTAATATGTGGAGAATATGGGATTCGAACCCACGACCTATTGATTGCGAACCAATCGCTCTAG
>CAUUIE010000049.1:0-13509 GCA_963545065.1 uncultured Treponema sp. | reverse complement strand
TTCTATATTGAAAAAACCTCTAAATTATGGTTTTATATGTTACATGTGGTTATTCAAAAAGCTAATTTATCTTTATATAGTTGTTATTTTTGCTATTTTAGTAGCAGGCTCCTATTCTTTAGGTTTTATGCTTTCAGGCACTTATAATATAAAACTAAATGAACATTTTACAAGTTTTACGCCCGCTTTGCCTTCAAAAGTGTTAGACATTAGGGGTGATCTAATTACTGAATTTTCTATGGATGAAAAAAGAGAGATAGTGGCTTTTGAAAATATTTCAGATAATTTGATTCATGCACTACTAGCACGTGAAGACCGCACATTTTTTAAACATAAAGGATTTGAATTAAAGTCTATTTTTAGGGCTATTGCAGGCATTTTGTCTCATAAATCCCTTGGTGGAGGAAGCACTGTAACACAACAAATTGCAGGTTCCTTGTATTGTGATCGTTCTGAAAAAAGTGTGAAGCGAAAGGTGTTAGAGCTTTGGTATGCTTTGCAAATGGAAAGACGTTTTTCTAAAAATGAAATTGTTAATTTATATCTTAACGAAGTTTATTTTGGTGGTGGCACTTATGGAGTAGGTGCTGCGTCAAGATTTTATTTTGGTCATTCTGCTAAAGAGCTTACCCCAGCTGAATCTGCCATTTTAGTTATTCAACTTTCAAACCCTGCTAACTATAATCCCTTTGAACACCCTGATGTTGCAAAATCGAAACAAGAATATGTTTTAAATGGCATGATTGACATGGGCTTTATTTCCAAAGACGAAGCCATTGATTCTTTTAACGACTATTGGGGTGGTTTTGACTATACAAGAGTTGCCCTTTCTGCATGGTTTACGCGAGAAGATAAAGCTAGGTGGTTTTCAGAGTATGTTAGGCGTGAGCTAGAAGAAAAAATGTTTGGAACTATGGATATATATGCAGATGGCTACACAGTTCATACTACTTGCGACTTAAGGCATCAAGCTGTTGCAGAAGCTCAAGTAAGCGAATATATAGAAGTTGCAAATAAAAGAGTCCAAAGAGCATCTTCAATTAGAAATGTTCCAAGCACTAAATATACAAATATTGCATCCCTTCTTGCTATAACATGCAATATTGAAGCTCTTCACTTAGGTGAAAAAATGGTAAGAAATAGGGCATCATCATATTATGATAGTGAGCTTGCAGGGTTAGTTGATATTATCTCGCCCATCATAGGCTCTGAGCCATTAAAGAAACTTTCAAAACAACAATTAGTGAAAAGAAGGGCCACTCTTGCTAAAAATGTTGTAGAAGGAACAATGATTTCAATAGAAAATGAAACTGGTCATATTACTTCTATTGTAGGTGGTGGAAAATTTAACGAAAGCAATCAATTAATAAGGGCAACACAGGCAAAGCTACAAGTAGGAAGTGCGTTTAAACCTCTTTTATATTCTGCAGCTATTGATTCTAGGAAAGTAACGGCAGCTACAATGTTAGAAGATACACCCCAAGTGTTTGTAAGCTCTGATGGTGTTCAATATGTTCCAAATAACTTTTCAGGCAAATGGCGTGGAACTGTGCTTGTGTGTGAAGCATTGCCAGTTTCTTTAAATATTCCAGCAATTTCAGTACTTGATAGGGTAGGCTTTGAGCCAGTTATTAGGCGTGCGGCTGCTCTTGTTGGCATTGAAGACGAAAACGAAATAGAAAGAACATTTGAAAGAGTTTACCCTTTAGCATTAGGGATTGCAAGTATTACTCCGCTACAATTAGCACGTGCTTTTGCAATTTTTGGAAATCAAGGAAAAGCTGTGGAGCCTTTTGCTATTCGCCGTGTGGAAAACAGAAATGGCTCTGTAGTTTTAGATATTGAAAAGGATATGCGTATTGCACAAATACGAAAGGGTGAGGATATTCAAGTTATAAGCCCACAAAATGCTTTTATCATTACAAGCCTTTTAGAAAAATCTTTAACATTAGGAACAATGCACGGTTCTACACAAGGTGGTAGAAAGTTTATATATAAGGATGAAAAAACAGGAAGAAACTTTAAAATGCCAGTTGCAGGGAAAACAGGAACTACACAAAACTTTACAGACTCTTGGACTGCTGCATATTCTCCTTACTACACAACTGTTGCTTGGTTTGGATTTGATAGACGCGGTCAATCTCTTGGTCCACAAAGCACAGGTGCAGGTCTTGCCTCTTATGCTGTAGCAAATTATATGTCAGAAATTCATAAAGGAAAGCCTTATAAAGAGTTTCAAAAGCCAAAGACGGGGCTTGTTGGAATGTCTGTCTGTAAGGCTTCAGGAGATTTACCTTCCCCAAATTGTAAAGATGGCACAGTGTTTTTATACTTTTTAACGGGAACACAGCCAAAAGATGTTTGTACATTGCATGAAACTGTTGAAAAAATAAAAGAATTAGGAATTGATAGGCTAAAACATGTAAATGGCGATTTTGAGGAGAATGCAATAGATAGCTCTCTTACAATTGATCCTCAAGTGTTTCAAGAAGATGTTATAGACGATGAAGAGATAGACGATAAAGAAGAGGAAAGAAAGAATAAGGTAAAAGATGGAAATAAGCAAAATAATAAGAAAGATGAAGATGATGAAAAAGATGAGGAAGAGGATGAGGTAAACCCATGGCTTTAAATAATATTATAGAGCTTGATATTGCAAAAGTGAAAGTGAAAAAAAGAGTTAGAGAAAAAAATGAAGACTTAGAACTCCTTACAGAAAGTATTAAAAAATATGGTCTTTTAGAGCCCATTATTGTGGATGAAAAATATCGTTTAATTGCAGGGATGAGGAGACTTACAGCATGCAAGAATTTGGGTTTTAACACAATATTAGCTAATGTTATTAAGGCAGAAGATGATGAAGTGCGTCTTTTATTAGAAATGGAAGAAAATATTTGTCGCCTTCAATTTTCTGAAAGGGAGATATCAAAAGCACAAAATTTATTATATAAGATAAGGCATCCTAATTTTTTTGTTTGGCTGTGGAATAAAATTAAATCCTTTTTTATAAGAAAATAGTAAAATTATAGCTATGTAATGTACTGTTTCACTAAGATAAAAAAATGCGTTCTGTAAGGTTTTAAGAAGATTTAGTTGTTATAGCGTTAAAATACCTTTTGTTTTTCGTCCTTGAATGACACTTATATTTTTGATAAAATTATCACAATTTTTGTTTTAAAAAACATATCTTTATTTTATGAAAACAAAGTCTCAATTTTATAGTCCGCAATTAGTTTTCGCAATTTTTATTGTTATTTCAATATTCTCGTTGTTTGACATAAAAAAGGTTAGGGGAGATTCTATGTTTTCCACTTTTAAAGATAACGACTTTCTCCTTATTTTTAGAGCAATGTATGGCATGCGTTCTCCTTTTTTTAATACTTATTTAATTAAGTGGCATAATGTTAGAAAAGGAGATATTGTGATGTATAAAATATGTGGAAAATATGTTGTTAAAAGATGCTATGCAACAGATGAAGATGTAATATATTTTTATCAAAAGTCTGATAATGAAAAAACACAATATTTTATGAAAGTTGAAGAAAAAGATATTCTATTAACAAAAGAAGCCTACTATCGCTTATTCTTAAATAGTTTTAAAAAAGAAAAAGGTGGTATGCAAAAGGTGCCTAATGATTGTTTACTCCTTTTAGGAGATAACACTCACCTTTCTTTTGATTCTAGAAATTATGGTTACATTATGGCAAATAGCATATTGGGGAAAGTTATAAGATGGAGATGAATAAATTTATTCCACGTGGAAGGTTTTTATTTTTTATCATTTTTCTTTGTCTTTTCCTTGTTCTTTTAATAATTCAGTTTTCGCGTTATATGCTTTTTAGGGAATTAAAACAAAAAAGCCCTAAGATAATAACTAAGCGTGGAAATATATATGATAGAAACAAAAAAATATTGGCTGTTCAAACAACCCTTTATAATCTTTCTGCAAATAAAGATTTAATTCAAAATGAAGTTGAATGTGCAAAATATATATGCCCTATTATAGGTATTCGTGAAGAAGAGTTTATAGAAAAGATTAGAGACACTTCCAGTAATTTTACATATATAAAAAAAAGAATTAGTGAAAATGAAAAACAAGCTTTAGTTTCTGCTATAGAAGCAAATGATATTGAAGGGCTTAGCATAGACCCTGTGTTTAATAGAACATATCCTGAAAACACTCTAGCTTCAACAGTTGTAGGTTTTTTAGGGGATGACGGATTAGGTCTTACTGGTGTGGAATATTCATTACAAAAGGTGCTTTCCCCTCCTGAAGGACATGAAGGCTATGGAGATAGAGGTTATGATGTTTACCTTTCCATAGATGCAAATATTCAGTATGTTATGGAAAAAATTGCTTCCTCTGTTATGCAAGAAACAGATTGTGAAGGCTTAATGTTTTTGGCAGTGCAAGCAAAGACTGGTGAAATATTAGGTTATGTAAGTGCACCATCTCCTAGCCTTGCAAATTTTACGTCTAGTAAAGATGAAGAAAGATTTGACCGCCCTGCATACTTTATTTATGAACCAGGCTCTGTGTTTAAGATATTTTCGCTTTCTTCTTTTTTGGAGTTAGGAACAACTTTTGACGGCGATGAATATGAATGTGATGGACATTTTGATTTTCAAAATATAAAGCGAAACATAAAGGTGCCACCCATAACATGTTTGCACCGTCACGGTCATGTTACTCCAAGAGATATTATAAGAGTTTCTTGTAATGATGGTATTACTCAAATAGCAGATAAAACAGATGCAAAAGATTTTTATAATATGCTTGTTTCTTTTGGCTTTGGTTCTAAAACAGGAATAAACCTTCCGGGTGAAGCTTTAGGAATATTAAAAAGACCAAAAGATTGGTCAGTTAGAACAAAACACACAATAGCTATGGGGCAAGAAATAGGTGTTTCTTCTTTGCAAATTATGCAAGCAGCAACTTCAATAGCGAATGATGGCAAAATGTTAAGGCTAAGTTTAATTTATAAGGTGGAAGATAAAAATGGAGAGATAGTCTATTTTCATCGCCCTTATATTATAAGGCAAGTAATTTCAAAAGAAAATGCCCACTTAATGCTAGATTATATGCATTCAGCTTCTAAGGAAGGGGGCACAGGTTGGAGGGCTTCCATAAATGGCGTGCCAATAGCTGTTAAAACGGGAACTGCTCAAATGGCAAATAAAGGAAGAGCAGGCTATAGTGATACAGATTTTGTTGCAAGTTGCATAGGAATGTTTCCAGCAGATGACCCTGCTATAATATTATATTTAGCCTGTGTGTGCCCTCGTGGAAAGACAACCTATGGAGAGGTGATTGCAGCTCCTGCCATTTCAAAAGTGGCAAGTGAAATAATAGATTATTTAGGAATGTCAAGAGATAACGCTACAACAATAGAACATTCAGGAAAAGTGGCTTTTGAACAGACTAGCGAAGTAGTAAAAATAGATGGAATTATGCCTAATTTAATAGGTAAGTCAAAAAAGCAATTATTGAATGTGATAAAAGAAAAAAAATATAAAATAGTTCTTAAAGGTGATGGTTATATTTATGAGCAACTTCCAAAAGAAGGTGCTATTTTGCACTTAGGAGATGTTATTGAGCTCTATCTTAAGTAATGAAAAACAAGAAGAAAATCTTTCTTATAATCTTTCACTTTTAAAATCTAGGTTTCATGCACTTTATAAATTATTACAATTTGAAAAATATACTCCTTTATCTCTTTTAGGTATTGTTCCAAAAGAATATGAACTAACTAATGCTTTAAAGGATGATGCAGGTAACCTTACATTAAAAATAAATGATAAATATATACATTCAAAGTATAATCCTATTTTAGAAGCAAAAAAGGCATATTCTGGAATTGTAAAAGAACATACTTACAGAGCCTACTTTTGTTTTTTTGGGCTAGGCTTAGGTTACATTCAAGAGTTATTTATGCAAGAAAACAAAACTTCTACTATTATAGTAATAGAGCCAGATATTTTTGTTTTTATTTTATTTCTTGCAAGCAGAAAATTAAAAGATTTTTTTTCTCATAATTCATTAATACTCATACCTGCAACTCCACCAAGCGAAACAATATCAATATTAGAAAATTTAGATTTAAATATTAGTAGTTCTTTTTACTTTAAGCCAGATTTAGAAATAAGTCATCCTTGGCTTGAAGAATTTAATATTCTAAAAGAAAGACACCAAAAAAAACATTCTTTAAATTGCAATACATTAAAAAAGTTTTATGTAAGATGGTTAAAAAACTTTATTAAAAACCTCGATAATGTGCTTTTCATTGAAGGCATTTCAATTTTAAAAGATGCCTTTTTGGGTGTTCCTTCAATTATTTTTGCAGCAGGTCCAAGCTTAGATGAACACATTTCATATCTTAAAGATGTACAATCTAAAGCTTTAATTATTGCATTAGACACAAGTTTTAGGGTCTTATTAGAAAAAGGCATAACTCCTGATTTTGTGGTTTTAATGGACGGTCAGTATCTAAATTATCTTCACATTGCAGGAATAAATGCAAGTTCTTCAATACTCATTACAGAGGGTGCAGTTTATCCATCTGTTTTTTATGAAAATTTTAAGAAAATATATCTTGCTTCTTCTTTTTTTCCACTTGGTAAATATATAGAAGATTCTGTTGAAGTAAAAGGTCATCTTTCAGCTGGTGGCTCTGTTGCAACAACAGCTTGGGATCTAGCCCGTTTTATGGGTTCTCCTTTAATTATTATGGCAGGGCTAGATTTAGCATTTACTCAAAATAAAACGCATAGTTCTGCTTGTAAATTTGAAAAAGAAGCGGTGCTTCACTCCAATAGGTTTAAGACACTAGAAAACATAACTTATAAAATGCTTGACATTAAGAACACAGAAAAAAAAGAAGGATATGAAGGGCAAGTATTAACAGACTCTAAAATGAAAATGTTTGCTTGGTGGTTTGAAAGTAAGATAGCAGAATATCCTGAAATTTTAACATATAATTTTATGGCACATGGGCTTAAAATTCCAAACATGGCTTCTATACAAATGAATGAACTTTTGGGTCTATTAAATAGTCATAGTAACCAAAATAAAAAAGAAATAATTTCGGCTATTTTAAGTAAGGATAGTAATAAAAAAAGAAGTATAGACTCTTACAAGCGAGTGTTAAAAAATGTATTTAAGAGTATAAACTTTAATTTTAATGATATGAAAAATATTGCAAAAGAAGCTTTAAATAATGCAGATTCTTTTATGCTTGGAAAAACTACTTATAATAATATGCTTTATTTTCTTCAAAAACATAACGAAAAGATTAAAAAAAATGAGCTTTATATGAAAACAGGTTTTGATGTAGTTATTAAAGGAATTGAAAGTGAAATGGAAGACATTTTTAAAGAAAAAGAAGGAGATTTAAGAATAGCTCACATAAAAAAGATTATAGACTATTATCTTTTTTTGATTTCTATGTTAGAAAAAAGCGTTAACTTAATAAAAAATTAAGTGTTTTCTTTTTTTTAATATAAAAAAGAGGCACACTAAAGCATAAAAATATGATTTAGTGTGGCTATAATTCTTATTTTTCAATTAAGTGCATTGTATCTAGGTCAAAACCTATTCCAAGATTAACATCTTTATTTTCATGTTCCTTAACTGCCTTAACAGCAACAAAGTGGTCTTTTAATTCCATATAAAGCAAAATACTAATATCTTCCATATATGAATTAAGTGATGGAGCAATTCCATAAGTTGGAACATCAAAAGCAGCTGTATACCAAGTGGCAATGCCAAGCTCTTTTGTGAAAGCTTTAACAATTTTTAAGGCTTCAGGCAATGCATTTGCAAAATTAAAATCGTCGAACATCAATAAATCTGGCTTAAAATCAACATTGGCACTAAGCAAACGAATTGTGGCAAGCACTTGCTCTGTGCGTACAACATCTTGATTAAAATTTAAAATTACACGCCTTTTAAAAATATCATTCTTAATAAGACTAGGATTTTCAATTTTGTGCATTTTTGCAATTTCACCAAACATGTTGTTATACCATTCAAAAGTGCGGTCTGTTTCTTGACTAAAAGAAACATGAATTAAAGATTTACCCTTTAATAATTGGTCTAGTCCTAACTGCACTAAAAAAGAAGATTTTCCAATTCCTTTTTTTGCTGTAATAACACCAACTTCTCCATGCTTTAACCCACCATTAAGAGCACTTTCAAACTTTCTAATTGGGCTTTTTTCAATCAATTCTTTCACACTCATACTTCTCTCCTTAAAACATCTCTTATTTTTGTTCAGCCTTTTTTCTTTCCTCATATTCACTTGTAAGCTTTTCTATTATATTCTTAGGGCACCTTCCATATTTTTCAAATTCCATAGAGAAAGAACCTTTTCCTTGAGTAGAAGAACGCAAAATTGTTGCAAAACCAAACATTTCACTCAATGGAACTTCTGCGTCAACATTAGCAAAGTTATTATCTTCACTTGATGCCAAAATTACACCACGCCTTTGATTTATAAGACCAAATATATTACCTTGAAACTCTTGTGGAGCACCAATAGAAACTTTCATAATGGGCTCTAAAATTGTTGGCTCTGCTTTTTTATATGCTTCCCTAAATGCACCAATTGCAGCCACTTGGAAAGCCATATCTGAAGAGTCAACTGGGTGATATTGTCCATCATTTATTGTAATTTTAACTCCAACAATTGGGAAACCAATCAATGTTCCTTTTTTAACAGCTTCTTTAAAACCTTTATCGCAAGAAGGAATGTATTCTGTAGGAATAGAGCCACCTTTAATTGAGTTAACAAACTCGTACTCTTTTTCTGAAGTTGGCTCTAAAAAGCCTGCAACACGACCATATTGTCCTGCACCACCAGTTTGTTTTTTATGAGTGTAATTAAAGTCTGCTTTTGCTGTTACTGTTTCACGATAAGCTACTTGTGGCATACCAACATCTACAGTGCATTTATATTCATTCTTCATTCTCTGAATATAAATGTCTAAGTGAAGTTCTCCCATGCCTTGAATAATTGTTTGGTTAGATTCTTGATCAACATATGATCTAAAAGTTGGGTCTTCTTTAGTGAATCTATTAAGTGCTTTAGACATTTGATCAGCATCTTTTTTCTCTTTTGGTGTAATTGAAAGAGACATAACTGGGTTTGGAACAAACATAGATGTCATAGCATAGTTTAGCTTACCACTACAAAAAGTGTCTCCTGAGGCACACTCTACACCAAATAATGCTACAATATCACCTGGACCTGCCTCTGTAATATCTTCCATTGTTGCTGAATTCATACGGACAAGGCGTCCAATTTTCACGCTTTTTCTACTTCTTGAATTATATAAATCTTCTCCTTTTTTAACTGTTCCTTGATATATTCTAATATATGTTAATTGGCCAAACTTTCCATCTTCAAGCTTAAATGCCAAAGCTACCACTGGGGCTTTTGCATCATGACCTAGAACAATTGGGTCTTCAGCTTTGTCTAAGTCTAGTGCCTTATTTTCTACTTCTGTAGGATTTGGAAGATAATAAGTAACAGCGTCTAGTAAAGGTTGAATTCCTTTATTTTTATATGCAGAGCCACAAAACACTGGAACAAACTCTTCTTTTAGTGTGCCACATCTTACAGCGTCTCTAATCATTTCTACTGTTTCAGTGCCTTCAAGATATGCTTCTGCCAATTCATCTGAAAACATAGTAGCAGCGTCTATCATCTCGTCTCTATATTTTTTAGCTTCTTCTAGCATTGCCTCAGGTATCTCTGCTTCCCTAATTTCTGTGCCATTATCTCCTTCAAAATAAAGAGCTTTCATTGTAACAAGGTCAATAACCCCTTCTAGCTTATCTTCAAGACCTATTGGAAGTTGCATCATGTACGCATTTAGTGCAAGCTTTTCTCTTAATTGAAGCCTCACCTTTAAAGGATTAGCACCTGTTCTATCGCATTTATTAACAAATGCAATGCGTGGAACATGGTATCTTTTTAATTGGCGATCAACAGTTATTGATTGAGACTGAACACCACCTACAGAACACAAGACTAATATAGCACCATCGAGAACACGTAAAGAACGTTCCACCTCAATAGTAAAATCCACGTGACCTGGAGTGTCTATAACATTAATTGTTGTGTCTTTCCATTTCACTTGAGTAGAAGCTGATTGAATTGTAATTCCTCTTTCTTTTTCAAGCTCCATGTTATCCATAGTGGCACCCACTCCATCTTTTCCCCTCACTTCATGCAACGCGTGAATTCTACCACAATAAAACAAAATTCTCTCTGAAAGAGTTGTTTTGCCTGAGTCTATGTGTGCACTAATTCCGATATTCCTCATTTTTGAAATATCAATACTCATACTTTCTCTCCTTCTTAATCTTTGAAACATGAATCTAATATATAAATCTTGGCATAAGGTTTAAAAAAAGGTAAATATATTAAATACTTTAATTTTTTTGATATGGATTTTATAAATATAAAAGGGGTATGTTATCACAAGAGTTTGTTTTATTCAAGAGGGATTTTTAAAGAACAAGCACATAAAGCAATAGCTTTTTAAGTTGCCTTATTTTCTTTTATTTCAAAAACAATATTATTAAAAGCAAAATTAACAGTATGTTTTAAGATTAATTTACAAAATTTAACACTGTTTTGGAAGCTGTTTGTGTTATTCCTAACCTTTTTCGTTTCTTTTTGTCAATTGGATATTTATCGCATTTTTGACAGAGTTGTCCATCTAAAGTTAATGAAGAAAAAGTTTCATATGGATAGAAAAAATTATAATCAGAAAATTTACCTTTTAAGGAAATGCTTGCTATTCCTTCAGCAAAACAAAAGTCAGAAGTTGTTGTAAGCTCTCCACTAAAATTAAGAGTGGAAGAGGAAAGAGAAAAGGAAGAGCATTTAAACGTAGAGTCTTTAATGTCCACACTTCCTAAACACATAGTAGAAACAAAATAAATTGCTTTAATAGACTCAAGTGTGACAGTTGAAGAAGTTAAATAGAGTCGGCAAGATTCAAGAATCATATTTTTAGGCACTAAAAGAGTTACGCTCCCCTTTACAGGATAAGAATTCTTAAATCTTGCAACATTAGTATCTTCTATTATAGAAACTTTTCCATGATCTTCAATTTCTGCCTTATAGCTAATTGCATCTCCTTCGTAAGACAATATTTTAACATCCACTCCATTTAGCATAGCTTCTATAGATTTTGTATTTATATTAAACTTTCCTTCTTGTAATGCAAAAGCTGGAAGTGTAGCAAAGAAAAAGATAAAAGTCACATATCTTTTAAAGCTTAAAAGATAGAATTTCATTTTTGTTCATTCCAGTAATAAGAATCAGGATATATTCTTTTTCCAAAAATGCTAGTGCCAACACGAACAATTGTAGCTCCCTCTTCTATCGCCATTTCAAAATCGCCTGACATTCCCATAGAAAGCTCTAAATGTTTTTCATCTAAAACATGTTCATCAATCACTTTTTGCCTAATCTTATACAATTCTTTAAAACATGGACGAGTAAGGCTTGCATCATTAGAAAAAAGTCCTATGGTCATAAAGCCTTTTATCTTTAAGTGTGGAAATGTTTTCACCTTTTCTACTAGTGAAACAGCTTCTTCTATTGCACAGCCAAATTTGCTTTCTTCTTTGGACGTATTTACTTGAATAAAAACATCCATAACTCTATTTTCTGTTTCTAATCTTTTTTCTAACTTTTCTGCTAATTCCACTCTATCAACTGATTGAATGCAAGACGCATATTTTAAAACATCTTTTATTTTATTTGTTTGAAGATGACCTATAAAATGGCTTTCATGCACATAAGAGCTTAATTCGGGAGCTTTTGAAACAAGTTCTTGGACTTTATTTTCTCCAATTAGTGTTTCACCTGCCTTAAAAGCTTCCACTATTATGCTAGGTGGAACAGTTTTTGTTGCCATTAAAAGACGCACTTCATTAGTACTGCGTCCACACCTTTCACATGCACTAGCTATTTTAGCTTTTATTAGCTTGATATTTTCGGCGATTCCCATAGTGTATCTCCTAAAAAATGTTATAAAGCTTGTAAAAGAGCGTCTACTTTATCACACTTTTCCCATGAAAACTCTTCGCGTCCAAAGTGACCGTAAACAGAAGTCTTCCTATATATAGGCTGTAATAAGTTAAGGGTTTGAATTATTCCTCTAGGAGTAGTGTCAAACACTTTATTTATTGCATTAACTAATTTTTCTTCTGGTAATTCGGAGGTGCCAAAAGTATCCACATGAATAGAAACAGGATGGGGGACGCCAATTGCATAAGCTAATTGAATTTCCACTCTTTCTGCAAGGTTTGCAGCCACTATGTTTTTGGCAATATAACGAGCCATATAGGCTGCAGAACGGTCCACCTTTGAAGGGTCTTTTCCAGAGAATGCTCCACCTCCATGTCTACCAACCCCACCATAAGTGTCTGCTATAATCTTTCTACCTGTAAGACCAGTATCTCCCATAGTGCCACCTATAACAAAACGTCCTGTAGGGTTTATATAATAGACAGTTTCAGGTGTTAAAAGTCCTGTTGGCTCTAAAACAGGTTTTATAATTTCTTCTATTAATGCACTTTTTATTTCATTATATGAAATATCAGGGTTATGTTGATGAGAAAGAACGACAGCTTCAATCTTAATTGGCTTAAAACCTTCATATTTTACAGTAACTTGAGTTTTAGAATCTGGACGTAAAAATGTAAGCTTTTTACTTTTTCTTAAAGTGGCTGCATGTTGTAATATTTTTTGTGACATCATAATTGGAAAAGGCATGAGTTCTGGAGTTTCCTTGCAAGCAAAACCAAACATCATTCCTTGATCCCCTGCTCCTTGCATTCCCCTATATTCTTCCAATCCTTTTCCTACAACGCCTTGATTAATGTCTGGAGCTTGTGCGTGGATAATGCTCATTACTGCCATAGAATCGCAATCCAGCCCATAGTCTGAATTAGTATATCCTATATCTCTAGCAACATCTCGAGCAATTTTTTGTACATCTGCAAAAGCTTCTGTTGTTATCTCCCCCCCTACAAGAACTAAAGCAGTGGATGCAAAAACTTCACAAGCTACGTGGCTTTTTGGGTCTTGTGCAATGCATGTGTCAAGCACTGCATCTGCAATTTGGTCACACAATTTATCTGGATGCCCTTCACTAACAGATTCTGACGTAAATATACTTATATTCTTACTCATATTTTCTTAAAAATTCTCCTTAAAGAGTAATACATCTATTTATATGTGAAAGTATGCACTTTATTAGTAAACTTTTCTAGTGGCTATTTTTTTGAATGTTAAAAAATAAAAAAAAGGATAAGCGGTGAGCTTATCCCTTTTTATATTTAAGGTTGTTTTTTAATAACAGCCCTCTTGTAACTATTCTTTTACACCTTAAACTTAGACACTTCTATAACAAGTTGATTAATGCTCATCTTGTTCTTTTGAGTAATCTCTGCAACCTCTTGCACAGCATTACTAATCTGTGTTG
>CAUUIE010000048.1:0-13800 GCA_963545065.1 uncultured Treponema sp. | reverse complement strand
ATTTAATATGACTATTCATGCTTTTACTATTTTTTCATTTGCATTCCTTTTTTCAGGTTATGCAATTTTTGGTTCTTCTTTTTTTACTGCATTAAATAATGGTGTTATTTCAGCTATAATTTTTTTTATGAGAACTCTTATTTTTGAAGTTTCTGCAGTTTTGATTTTTCCTTACCCTTGGGGAGTAGATGGTATTTGGCTTTCTGTAGTGGGATTAGAGGTGATGGCGCTAATTTCAGTTATCTTTTTTTTTGTTAAAGAAAAAACAATATGGATATTAAATGTTCTATCATATTATTATTAGCTTAAAAGATTTTTTATGTAGATAAAAAATATGCATTACAAAGCATACTTATATAAATCAATTTATAACTGGAATAGTCTTACAAAAAAAAGATTTTTATTGTATAATGTTTACGATTTATTACAATAATCTTGTGTTTTTCAATATTTTTATAAATGTAATGTTTTAGGAGATTAAAAATAAGTTTATGCGAGTGCGTTTTTGGGGAGTGCGAGGGTCTTTACCTAGTCCTTTAACATCTAAACAAATACAAGGCAAAATAGCAGCTGTGGTGCAAAGAATTACTAAAGATGATGTTGTCTCCACAAAAGCAAAAGAAAGATTTTTAGCTTCATTGCCTAAATATATTTTTGGTACGGTAGGTTCAAATACTTCATGTGTAGAAGTGGAAACAAAAGATGGAGAGATAATTATTTTTGATGCAGGCACAGGAATTAGAGAATTGGGCATTGATATTATGAATCGTGTGGACTATAAAGAGAAAAACACATATCACCTTTTTTTTTCACATTTTCATTGGGACCACATTCAAGGCTTGCCTTTTTTTAATCCTGCTTTTGATCCTAAAAACACTATCATTATCTATAGTACAAAAAAAGATTCCAAAAAGTTTTTAGAAGAGCAGATGAAATATCCATATTTTCCAATAAGCATGCTAGGAGAAGATGGTTTTAACGCCAAAATAGAGTTTAGGCATATTAAACCAGATGAAAAATATATTAATATTGGAAATGTGCAAATTGGATGGCATAGGGTAAGGCACCCTGGAGGTTGTACGTCTTTTTCTGTAATAGAAGATGGTAAAAAGATGATATATTCTACAGATACTGAATTAAAAAACAGAGATTTTGAAGAGAAAGCTGATAATATAGAATATTATACTGATGCAAAATTATTTATAATTGATGCTCAGTATACACTTTATGATGCATTATTAAAAAAAGGATGGGGGCACTCAACCTATGCTATTGCTATAGACTTTGCAAAAAAATGGGGAATAAAAAGCATAGCACTTTTTCACCATGAGCCAACTTATAATGATAAAAAGATATTTTCATTCAAAAGAAGTGGAGAATGGTATAAGGACATGCCAAAAATAGATAATCTTTCTGTATTTGTAGCTCAAGAGGGAATGGAAATAGAAATTTAAAAGTTATGAAAAAGATTAGGAATTATATATTATTTTTTTTATTGTTGATTGTATCTTCTATTTTCTTTTTGCCTAATTATCTTGATTGTCCTCCTAGTTTACATGCTAAAGATGATAAAGTTGAATTTAATGTTGAAGAAGGAGAAACTTTAAGGCATGTAATAAAAAGATTAAAAGCATTAGACCTTATAAAAAGTGAAACTTATGCCCTTTTGTGTGCTAAATGGAAAAAGTATAATATTAAAACAGGAATATACGATTTTTCTCATTCTTTTAGAACTACTGAAATTTTAAATCTTTTAACTAAAGGTGGAAGAGAGGAGTTAATTAAAGTTACAATTCCTGAAGGACTTACAATAAAAAAGACAGCACTTGTTTTGGAAGAAAAAGGGGTATGCAAGGCTTTGGACTTTATCCAAAGTGCAAAAAATATTTCTATATTAAATGAATTTAACATAGCTTCTAAAACTGCAGAAGGTTTTTTGTTTCCCGATACATATTTATTAAGCAAAAAAGATAATGCACAAAGCATTGTACGTATGATGATTAAAAATTTTTTTTTAAAAGCTAAAAAGATTAATAATTTTCCAAAAGATAAAAATGAAATATATAAAATTGTAACTCTTGCTTCTATAGTAGAAAGAGAGTATCAAGTGGATGAAGAAGCTTCTATTATCTCTGGTGTGTTTACTAATAGGTTAAATATAAAAATGCCGTTACAGTCTTGTGCTACGGTGGAATATATAATTACAGAGATAGAAGGAAAGCCACATCCTAAAAGACTTTTTTTTGAAGATATAGAAAGAAAAAATGAATATAATACATATGTGCATCAAGGTTTGCCTCCAACTCCAATTGCAAACCCCGGTTTTGTTTCTTTAAGTGCAGCATGTAATCCTAAAAAAACAAATTATTTGTATTTTAGGTTGATAGATGCAAAAGAGGGTAGGCATGCATTTTCTACAAATGTAAAAGATCATAATAAAATTGGAAATACCTATCTTTTAAAAAAATAAATGTGTTTATAACATATTTATTTTATGTTAATCAAAATTGTTTATAATTTTTAGTTTGTAAGTGGGATTTAAATATGTCTCGAATAAAAGAATCTTCAATAAATGAATTAAGAGAGCATATAGATTCTAAAATGCTTGTTGAACATTATGTAAAACTAGAAAACAGAGGTGGTAAATGGTGGGGATGTTGTCCTTTTCATGGAGAGGCAACACCATCATTTAATTTAGATTCTGAAAGAGGAGTTTTTTATTGTTTTGGCTGTGGAAAGGGTGGCTCTATAATTACTTTTATTATGGAGATAGAAAAACTTAATTTTGTGGAAGCTGTTGAATTTATTGCTAAAAAGATTGGGTTTACTTTGCAATATGAAGAAGGTGAAATAAAAGAAAAAAAAGATGATACAAAAGATGAAATGTTAAAACTTTATTCAAAGGTTGCAAGTCTTTTCCATACTATACTCCTTTTTCATAAAGAAGGAAAGGAAGCTTTAGAATATCTAAAAGCTAGAGGTATAGAAGAAAATATTATAGAAAAGTTTCAATTAGGTTATGCACCTAAAAATAGGAAATGGCTTTATAGTTTTTTACAAAAAAAATCATATACTAAGAACTTTCTTTCAAAAACAGGACTTTTTTCAGAAAAATATCCAAATATCGCTTTTTTTTCAGATAGAATTATGTTTCCAATATGTGATAGATATGGCACTCCAATTGCATTTGGAGGAAGAACTCTTTCAAAAGATGTGGCTAAATATATCAATACTAAAGATATGGTGCAATATAAAAAGGGAAGTAATCTTTTTGCTTTTTCTTTTGCCATGCAAGAAATGCGTAAAGAAAAAAGTGTTGTTTTGTGTGAAGGTTATATGGACGTTATTGCTTACCATCAAGGTGGCGTTAAAAACGCTGTAGCTCCTTTGGGAACTGCCTTAACAGAAGAACAAATTGACTACCTAAAAAACTTTGTGGATAATTTTTATCTTTCTTTCGATAGCGATGAAGCAGGGAGAAAAGCAACATATAAAGCGATTTTAATGATTAGAAAAGTTAATAGAAATGTTTACGTTGTTAATATAAAAGATGAAAAGGACCCAGCTGATATTTTAAAAAATGAAGGAGCTTCTACCTTGCCTTTATTAATTAAAAATGCTATACTAGATGTGGATTATCTTTTGTTAGTGGTTTCTAAGAAATTTAATATTAAAACTTCTGATGGTAAGGTGAAAGCTCTTTTCTTTTTATTTTCTTATATTAGAGTTATTTCGTCTAGTGTTTATAAAGAAGAAGTTATTAGGCAAATCTCTCAAACTTTAAATATTAAAGAAGCCTCTATTCTTTCTGATTATAATAAATATTTAAAAGGAGATGCTTTAAAAGTAAAGCAACAAAAAGAAGAACTATCTAAATTTAGAGGCACTAAATATATTAAAACTGCTGAAATGAGACTTTTACTTCTTATTGTTTTTGATAGGAAGCTTTTTGTTGATTTTAGATCTAATGTTAAAGTGCATGATTTGGAAGACCGTTTTGCAAAAGAGATTTATATTATTTTAGAGGAATGTTTTAGAGAGGGAAAGGAAAGTTTTGAACAATTACTTGCTAAATGTGAAAATCCTGTTTTAAAAGAAATATTAAAAGAAGGGGTGGCAAGTAATGATGTTTATAATGAAAATAGAGAACAAATACTAAAAGATGGCATAAGATTTGTTAATTTAAATCGTTTGAAAAAAAGAAGAGAGCAAGTAGTTAATAAAATTCATTCTTTTTCGTATAAGGAAAATGAAACAAAAGAAATGCAAGATTTATTAATAGAAAAAAATGAATTAGATAATAAGATTTTGTTCTTTATGAATAATACTGAAAAAGACGATGAGCTTTTTCAAGATGAAGATGATTTGGTTTCTTTTATAGAAGAATAATTGTATCTTTTATGATTTTTCTAAATAATGTAAGGAGACATTATGGCAGGAAGAGAATGTTCTAAAGAATGGGCTATTTCAAATTTATTGAATTATGCTAAAACAAAAAAAGAGCTAACATTTGAAGATATTAACGCTATAGTTCCTGAAAACATTACTTCAGAATTTATGAGTGAGATTCTTGATATTTTAGAAGAAGCTGATATAAAAATCCACGAAGAAGAATTAGAAGATGATAAAAATGCACAAATGGATGGTGATGATTTTTCTTCATATGATGATGAATATATTGAACCTTATGATGAAAATGAGAAAGGTGATTATATTTTTAATAATGAAGATGACATTCCAAGTAGTGAAAAATCCCCTGTAGAATTAGTTTTTAGTGCAATTAAGTCTAAACCTATGCTACAAAAAGATAGGAGTGCGAAAGAAAGTGAAGCAAGGCTTTTAAAGACTTCTAAAGATATTGCTATTGATGACCCTATTAAACTTTATTTACAAGAAATAGGGAAAGAAAATTTGCTTACGGCAAATGAAGAGGTTTCCCTATCTAAAGAAATGGAAGAGGGGGAAGGCATTATTAATGCAGTAATTCAAAATTCTGGTGTTTTAATTTCAGAATTTCATTCTATAGGGCAAAAAGCTTTTGCAAAAATAGACCCCGCAGAAGGAAATAAGCCAAGAAAAGATTTAAGTGATGAAATTGCTGAGAAAAAAAGATTAAGACAGGTTTATGGTGACGCTTTAAAGCCTGTTTATGCAGATATTAAACAGTATCTTGCAAGTAAAAAACATTATTATGATAGAGAAACTATATATAGTTTTATGGAAAATGATGAGCTTAAGGTTACTAGAACTAAATTGTTAGGTATTTTCAGTAAGATTATTCTTGAATCTGAGGAGATAGAGTCATTTTCTGAAAGATTTATTATGGCGGCTTCTAAAATAAAGGAATATCAAACAAAAAAAGAGAGAAAGGAAAGACAGCTTAGAATTTCATCTTATAGTGCATTGAGAAAGTTAGGGAAAAGGCTTGCAATGTCAAGAGAAAGGGAGAAGTTAGAAGCGGAACTTAAAATGCCTTCTAATGAAATAAAAGAAGTTTATACTCAAATACAAACTCTTGTACGTAAAATTAAGAAATTTGAATATGATTTTGAAGCAAGTGTGGATGAGATTATATCATTATCTAATGAAATAATGCGTGGAAGTGCAATGCTTAAAAAAGCTAAAGATAAATTAATTAGTGCTAATCTTCGTCTTGTTGTTTCTATTGCAAAAAAATATATAAATAGAGGTCTTCAATTTTTTGATTTAGTGCAAGAAGGAAATATAGGTCTTATTAAAGCTGTAGAAAAATTTGAATATAAAAAAGGATATAAATTTTCTACATATGCAACATGGTGGATTCGCCAAGCTATTACGCGTTCAATTTCTGATCAAGCAAGAACTATTAGAGTTCCAGTACATATGATAGAGCAAATAAATAAGGTTTCAAGAGAATCAAGACAGCTTTTACAAAAACTTGGGCGTGAACCATATGATGAAGAAATTGCACAGCAATTAGGATGGACTGTAGAAAAAGTGAAACAAGTAAAAAATGTGGCTAGAGAGCCAATATCTCTTGAAACCCCTATAGGTGAAGAAGATGATACTATGCTTAGTGATTTTATAGAAGATAAATGTATAGAAAATCCTTCTGAATTAACAGAGCATAAATTATTAAAAGAACATCTTGAGGTAGTGCTTTCAACTCTCCCAAAAAGAGAACAAGAAGTAGTGAAAATGCGTTATGGAATTATGGGAGGCTATCCACTCACTCTTGAAGAAGTGGGACTTTATTTTGAAGTTACTAGAGAGAGAATTAGACAAATTGAGGCTAAGGCTTTGCGCCGTCTTCGTCATCCAAAAAGAAGTAGAAAATTAAAAGATTATCTTGATAATTAATTGGGGGTGGATATGATTAAAGATGATTTTTTTGAGAATTTAAAAAAGATGCAAGAAATTCTTGCAAGGCAAAATATTCTTGAAGTTCAAATTTCTTCAGAACCTAGTAATTTAGATCATCAAAAAACTCTTTTAGAGAGACTAAAAACAGAGTATATTGCTTGTGATAAACAATCTAAAGATTTAAGCGAAAAAATTGCCTTATTAAAGGCTGATCTTAGTGCAACAGAAAAAAGAAAAGAAGATTCTGAAAAAGCAATGGATAATATTAAAACTCAAAGAGAATATGAATCTTTAGACAAAGAAATTCTTGAAGCAAATAAAAAAATATCAGAAATAAGAAGAGAATTACAACATCTTGATATAGAGTTTAGAAAACTTGATGATCAAATGAATGAAACTCAGGCACAAATAGAGCAAAACGAAACAGAGATTGCTAGTAAGTCTGCTTCTTTAGAAGAAGAAATTAAAATAAAGAAAGAAGAATTAGCTCGCCTTGAAGAAGAAAAAAGAAAGGTATGTCCTGATATGTCTGAAGATGACATTTTTAAATTTGGACGTATCATAAAAAATAAAAAAGGTAAAGGTATTGTTGCAGTAAAAGATGGTGCTTGTGAAGGTTGTCATATTGTGTTACCACCGCAATTTATAAATGAAGTAAGAGATGCAGAAGAAATTAAGTATTGCCCATACTGTAGTCGCATCTTATTTTATGAAAAAACTGAAAATTCACAACTAAATGATGAAGATGAATTTGATACGTCTGAAATGGGTGGACTAGCAGATTTAGTTTAATTTTCATTAAAAATTATATAATTGTAGCCAGTAATGTTTTAATATTACTGGTTACTAAAGTCTTATAATATTTCATTATTATATAGTTTAATATTAATATTTTTCTTATATTAATCATTATATCTTAATCTAAGAAAATGGATATTAAAAATGAAAGGCTATATTTATAATTTATTCTGTTCTGATACAGAAAATAAAAAAGAAGACAAATCTGAAAAAAATGATAATCAAAACTATGATATTAAATATAACAAAAATGAAATTATAAAAATTCCATTAGTATTT
This sequence comes from uncultured Treponema sp., assembly GCA_963545065.1. Classification (GTDB taxonomy): domain Bacteria; phylum Spirochaetota; class Spirochaetia; order Treponematales; family Treponemataceae; genus Treponema_B. The sequence continues at coordinate 6,381 of CAUUIE010000048.1, read as the reverse complement.
TTAAATAAAATTCCCATTGTTGAAGCCTCACTTAATGGAATAACTCGTAATTTTTTTTTGGATAGTGGTGCTATAATTTCATTTTTAAATTCAAAATACTTTTTAAAAGAAAAAGAAATAGATGAAAATATAAAAGATGTTAGTGGAAAAATTTCTAATGTATTTACAGCTAGCATAAAAGAACTTAACTTTGCAGGTAGCATAATAGAAAATCAAAAAATGTCAATGATTGATCTTTCACATCTTGAAAACAATGAAAAGCATGAACTTTATGGTCTTTTAGGCTATGATTTTCTTAAAGAATATGAGCTTTACTTTGATTATAAAAATAAATGTATCACTTTTTTAAAACCTGGCAATTTAGAAACATTTATAATCTTAAATAGTCTAAAACAAAAACAGATACTGCCTTTAACGATTTCTAAACATCTTGCTATAATAGATGTATCTATTGCAGGTAAAATTTATAAGCTAGGTCTTGATTCTGGTTGTGAAGCTATGTTACTAGAAACTTCTCATTTTAGTGAGTTAGACAATATTTGCTATTGTAACGAACAGTCCATACTTCTTGGTGCTGATAAAAATGGGAGGAAATCAATAAGATTAAGCAAAATAAATGAAATTATGATTGGAAACATAAGTCTAAAAGGTATTAGAGTAGTTTTTTCTGATATTTCTCATATAAATAACAAATTAGATACCCATATTGATGGTATTATTGGTTATCCTTTATTTTCATCATCGCCTATTTTTATAAGCTATCATCAAAAAAAGGCAATTATTTTTTAAATCATAATTTATATAATGATTTATTCAAAATTGTTAGTTTATTATTAATTATATCAATATCCCATCTTTTCAAATTATTATTTTTATGATACTATATTATTGTGGAAGGTGGGGTTTTTATAGCTGACAGTCGTTTATTTTTCTCTCAAGAACTTTCTGCAGTTTTGCGGGATCGTGGAGTGAAAGTTGTTTTAACGGGAAATAAAAACGATGAAGGTGAAAGCATTAAATATGAAATTGAATGGGATAGGGCATCTATCTTTTCTTTACAATCAATAAAGCTACAATTAAAAAACATAGGCATTCCTTTAGATGTAGCTGTCTTTATATTCGATGCTCCATCATATTTAGAATTATATTCTTATTCTAATATTACAACATTAGACAAAACCATAACAGAATTAATAACAGCTAATATAGCACTAAATACAATGCTAAAAAATTATTTTATAAAACAGGGAAATGGAAAACTAATATTTGTATATAGAGCAGCTCCACTTCCAAGCAACAACGTTGCTGTTATGGCAGCATCTGGTGCATTTATAAAAATGGCAGAAGAAACGGTTTCTTCTTTCTTAAAAGATGAAAAACCAGTAATAAAAACGCTTCTTTTAAAGCTAGAAGGAAAAGAAGAGGGAGCAGCAGACTGGCTTTCTTCTCAGCTAGAGCTACCTAATTTTTCTAAAATGCAAGGAAAGTGGATAAGAGCAGGACAAAAAAGCATATTTGGAAAATACTAAAACATAAAAGATAAAGACTCTCCACTACTTATCTTCTCTTTTACGAGAGTTTTTGATTCCTAACTCTTCTCTATATTTTGCAATTGTTCTTCTTGAAATCTTAATTCCTTTTTTTTCTAGCATTTGTGCAATCATTCTATCTGAAGCTTCTGGATGTGAAACACTTATAGTTTTTATCATTTCCATACATGCTTGCTTTGAGTATCCACTATTAACATAAGATGCACCAATAGGCAAAACACTTTTTTCTTTATTAGAAATTGCTTTTTGTGTAAAAAAATAACTAATTGGAAATGTTCCCCATTGGCAAGATAAATATTTATTATTTGCAATTCTTGAAATAGTGGAAGTAGAAAGTTTTAATTCTTCTGCTAAATCTTTTTGTCTTAGAGGAGATAAATAAGAGATACCATAATAAAAAAAATCTTTTTGAAAAATAGTTAACTCTTTTGCAACTTTCAAAAGAGTTTCATTTCTTTCATCTATAGAAGAAAGAAAATCTTTTGCCTCTTTTATTTTTGTTCTGGCAAACTTACCCACCTCGCCTTTTTCTTTTGAAAAATCTATAATTTGTTCTGAAATCTTTAATTTAGGAAGCATAGATTTGTTTGTGGTAACTAGTACATCATTTTCGTTTATATTTACATAAACATCGGGAATAATATATTGATTATTGTTATTAGAATATATATTAGTATGATAAGTAGGATATGGAGGTAGCATCTTAATTAAATCTAAAGCCTTTTTTATTGTAAGGTTTTTAAAATATCTTTTATCTTTTTTTAATTGTATAATTAATTTATTTAAATTATCATCTTTTAAATGAGGAAAATAATTAGCTAGCAATATTGATGCCACACTATACAAAGCTTTTTCTACTCTCTTTAAATTAGGATATTTTTTTTTATAAGAAAGATATAGCTTGTAACGTAAAGCAAGAGCCAAACTATCAAAACCACAGCCTATGGGTTCAAGGTTTCTAACTATTTTAATAGCTTTTATTACATCATCTTTGTTAAATTTTTTATTTTGTTTTTGACAAATAATAAGTTCATTGATGGGAGTAAAGTTTATACCATGTTCATCTAAATTTTGGATAATAAGTTTAGAAAGTGCAATAACACACTTTTTGGCTTTTATTAAAGAAAGCTCTGATAGTAAAACTGATTGAATAGATGAATCTTTTTTCTCTATATTTTCTATAAACTCAATATTATTTAAATATTCATTATCTTTTTTTGAAAGTTTAATATTGTTTCTTTTTTCACTAGGGTCTTTTACAAGCTCTAAGGCAACATTTTTTTCTAATTCTTTTAATATTTCCTCTCTTAAATCTAAACTTGAAAGTTGCATAATATGCAAAGATAAAGTCATTTTTTGAGATAAGATTAAACCTTGCTTTTGTACTGCTTTTAAAGCTTGATAAGCTTCTATTTTATTTTCCATAAATAATTTTAGATAAAACTCTTATCTTATTTTTAACCCTTTTAAATATTCCTTAAATTCTTTATCCACCCTATAACTTTCAATTGCTTTTTGAATTGTTTTATTGTGTACCCAAGTATTTAAAGAATGATTTTCTATAAATGGAAGTGTTTCGCTCTTTTGTTTAACTAAACTTTCAGCAAAAAACCAAGCTATCATCATATTAACATAATATGATTCAGTTTTTACATTTGCTACAATGTTTAAAAACTCTTTTTGGAAAAAGATGCCAAGATAATATTTTAATAAAAGACCTATAGCAAAACGCACTGTGTAAGTATGTTTTGCTTTTATCCATTCTTTTATTTTGATAATAAGTATATTTAAATGTTTTTCAAAAATTTTAGGTAAAAAACTATCACACACTGCCCAATTATCTATATATGGAAGAAACTTTTCTGTTAATAAAATAACTTCATTTATATCTTTAAATTCACATATTAAAAAACCGTGCAACATATTTTCTTCTAAAAACTTATGAGGCATTTCATTTAGAAACAATTCTACGTCTTCTTTTCTTTCTTTTAATAATTTTTTTGAAAGAGAACGTAAATAAGGAATTTTTATTCCAATAATATTTTCTATATCAATATTTGGAATAAGTTTTTTTGTAAACTCCTTATGTTTACTATCTTGCACCTTCATTAATTCATCTATAATAGCTTCCATTTAAACCTCACATTTTCATATAGTTTAAATTATATTATAAGAATAATATTTTTCATGTCAAACAATTCATTACACTCTTAAAACATGGGTTAGTACTTATTAAAAAGATATTTACACATAAATACACATGTTTTTTATATATTTCAAATCTACTACAAATTAAGTAACTTCAAACTTTTGCCGTTATTCATATATTGGTAGCTTCAACATTTTAAGGAGGGAGAATATGTATAAAAATATTAAAATATTTTCTTTTATATTATTTATCTTTTTATTTCTTACATGTAAAACAACAGATAGTTCAGCTAAAAGTGCCTCTTCTAAAAAAAGCGGGTTAAACATTGGAAAATTAACATGGGTTATAGATCAAGTAGACCCAAATTTTTGGGCGAAACCTTTAAATATGAAAAATAAGATGTTTATTAGTTTTTCTCTTGAGTATCAAGGTAAATTTGATTTGGGACTAGTAAAAAGTCTTGTAATAGATGCTCCTAATGATTACTTCATAATAGAAGGAGAAGATTTGAGTAAAGTAATAGAAGTAGATGAATCTTACATTAACTGTAAAAGGCTTCCCTGTGGTCATGGTGAAGGTAAAGTAGGGCTTGGTGAATGGATTATTACAATAACATTAAAAAATGGGCAAAAGATAGTAAAAAAACCACTTATTACAGGATTTCAAGACGTAAAAATAGAAAAAAATGCTAATACTACATACGTAGTACCAAAAGCAACATTTAAAAATGAAGTTTCAGCTTTAGATGTACCTCAAATTAAATCAGTATCCCGTGATGATGATTCAATAGAAATATTTTTCTCTGTTTCAGATTCTAGAGTTAAAAATGGCTACTTTTGGTTTGATGTGCCAGGTGAAAAAAATTACAGAGATTCAGGCTCTATGATTGATGGTAAAGGGAATCCAGTTAACGGATGCAGAAAGTTTTCAACAAACGGGGAAACATGTCGTTTTATCTTAAGAAAAGACAAAGATAATGAAGAATGGTTTAACAAAGCTACTGCTTGTTGTTTTGTTGTTTCAGATATTAATAGAGTTATAGACCCATGGAATGAGCGAATTCGAAGCATAAGTTCACTAATAAAGATTGAAGAGTATGAACGAAAAAAAAGTTAATAACACTTTTGAACACTTATTTAAACATGAATCTTCATTATATGATGACTTTCTTACAGGAAGAACATGGTATGCAAAACTGTTTAATTACGTCTTTTGGCATCAAAAAGATATGTGTTCTTCCGAAAAGATTCTTTTTGATATGTTTCCACCTAATTTTAGTGGGAAGCTTTTAGATGTGCCTTGTGGAACAGGTGTGTTTACTAAAAATAGATATTTAAAAATGCAAAATGCTAAAATAGTTTGTTTAGATTATTCTAATGAAATGATAGAACGTTTCAAAAATGCTTTAAAAGGTAATGAAGAGAAAGTGCAACATATTAGTTTTTGTCAAGGTGATGTGGTCCGTCTTCCATATGAAGATGAAAGTTTTGATATTGTGCTTTCTATGAATGGGTATCAGTGTTTTCCTGAAAAAGAAAAAGCTCTTAAAGAAATGAAAAGAGTTTTAAAAAAGGAAGGTCTTTTAATTGGTTCTGCTTATATAAAAGGTAAATACTTTCTTTCAGATTTGCTTGTAAAAATATACGACGCAAAACACATAATGATAGCACCACATGAAAATGAAAGTGAACTAAAACTTAAGTTAGAAAAATATTTTGAAATAAAATTTTACCAATCTACTGGTTCTGTCTCTCATTTTGCTTGCATTAAACATTAAAAAACCTTTTTACTCCTTATGCCAAATCCAGCTCTATTTAGTCTTATAGATAAAGCAATTAGCGACTATGATATGATAAAAGAAGGAGATTCCATTTTGCTTGCAGCATCTGGTGGTAAAGATTCAACGGTAATGGCAGAATATTTTTATCATAGAAAAAAACGATATAATGCTAATTTTAAAGTTAGTGCGTTTCATGTTGCAACAAATATTGCCCCTTCTTTTTCAAAGGAATTAAAAGATAAATTTAGAGAATGGGATATTCCACTAATTATAAAAGAAATTGACATTTTGGCTCGTTTAAAAGATGGAAAAAAAATGAACTGTTGGTTTTGTTCAAGTATGAGAAGATTAGAAATGAGCATTATAGCACAAAAATTAGGCTTTAATAAAATAGCACTTGGGCACCATTTAGATGATATATTAGAAACATTACTTATGAACATGTTAAATAAAAAAGCACTTTTTACAATGCCTCCTCTTTTAAAGTTTAACAAATTCCCAATTACAATTATTCGCCCTTTGTGTCTTTGCGACAACGAAGCAATTATTAAACATGCAACTGAAAAAGGATACCTTTGTTCTACATGCACATGTAAATATCAAGAAAATTCTAGTAGGAAAGAAGCTAGAGAAAGACTTTTTAAACTAACCTCTGGAAGTTATAAGCTAAAGAGAAACATATTTGAAAGCCTTAAAAACATTAATTTAGAATATCTTCCTTAAAAAATAATTTCATATTTTCTAAATTTACCACTTTAATAGTTATAAGAGGGTGTTCTTTTCTCCCTCTTATAACTTGATTTTTCTTTACACCTTAAACTTAGACACTTCCATAACAAGGGATGCAATGCTTTCTTTGTTTTTTTGAGTAATCTCTGCAACCTCTTGCACAGCATTACTAA
>CAUUIE010000047.1:0-13951 GCA_963545065.1 uncultured Treponema sp. | reverse complement strand
ATTTATTTGGCATTGAATATATTTATTATGCTAATGCTTGGCATGAAAGAAGGGAGACCCCTCAAATTGCTCCGTTTTTACATTTTGAAGGGAAAGATAGATACATTAAAGATGCAGTTCCAAGCGATGTAAAAGATATAATTTTTAAGTATTATAGGTTTTTAATTACATTTGCAACACGTGCATTTAAAGCTAGAAAAATGACCGCGTGGTATAAAATAAATTATTATTATGATAATTATTGTACATATAATTACACTTGGGAAACAAAAACTAGACAAGTGGAAAAAACAATAACAGAAACCGTGTACGACGAGGTAGAACTTCCTAGTGGCAAAACGCAAAAAGTGCCAAGAGAGGTGACAAGAACAGTAACGGTAACAGAAGAATATCAAGAACAAGTATGGTACGCAGAACAGCGTGATAGTGAGGACTTTCCAAGTTATTTAGATTCACCTCATAACACCAATAAGGAACAAACACCCTTTCGTAATGAGCTAATAGAATATAGAAATTATTGTCTGGAAGCTTCAGTCGCATATATTGATAGTGTTTATTTTTTAAACACTTCAGTAGGTAAGGCTTTAAAAGAGAAAGAGATAAAATATACATTTTTAGATAAAACAGGAAATAATAATAATTTAAAAAGTAATAGACCGTTTTTTGTTAAAGACAATAAAACCTTAAACCTTTTTCACGTGGAAAATGATAACTTACCACTTTCTGAATTTATTTGTAGGAAATATTATTCAAAAGTAGATTTTGACAAGTCTTCTCAAAACATAAGCGAGGCACCCGTTTACAAAACAGATAATCTTAAAATAAAAGATGAGATGATTAATTTAAATGGAGAACACTTTTTTTCTTTTTTTATAAACTCTATTTTAGACGGCTTACAAGATGTTGCTTATAATCCTATCCGTTGGGACTTTTCTAATAAGATTAGCATTTTTAAAATGGAAGGCGTTATTAATATTGTAAAAGACATAGATTATTTAATTTTTATTGCAGAGTATCCACAGTATGAAAAAAAAGAGGGTGGAGGTTTTAAGGTTACATATAAAGAATTTGTTTTTCATAAAGAAAAGATAGAAGTCTCCCCGTATGATTCTACAGGGGATTTTAGTATTTGCCAAATGTTAAAAGATTATTTTTATAAGCTTGTAATTATTTATAAAAAAGAAAAGGTGATTGTCTCTTCAAAAGAAAGTTTTGAAGGAGAGGACTATAAGATTTCTTTTGAAATATATAAGGGTTGCAATAAAATAAGTTTAAGTGAGGGTGAGGGTGAAGGGATTTGTTTTAGAGAGCCTCAAAATGCTGATGCCCAAAACACAAAAATTACAATGTTAAAATATCAGTCTTTATGGCGTCATTCTTTAGAAGAAGATATAGAAAAAAATCAATTTAATTATGCACAAGGTTATAAGCCCTTGCCTTACTTTTTGCACACAAAATATTGTATGAATATTTTAGATATTGCAGTGTTTGATTATGCACTAAACAAAAAAACAATAAATTATATAAAAAAACATGGGCTTGAATATGAAATTAAAAAAAGTGAGTTACCTGAAGGGAACAATAATCTTGAAAAAGATTTAAAACCTACGTATCAAGGTATTGTAATGGATGAGCTTAATAAAACAGATAATGAGGTTATTACATTAAAAAATAGAATTATAAGAATAAGAAATAATGATTATATTCTAGTAGGCAAAAAACAAATTGGGTTTAAGGCTGGCACTCTTTACCGTTGGCTAGAAGGCTATAATTCATGGGAGCCGTTATTACCTTTTAGTAAATATCCTAATGAGTATATAACAGCATTAAAAGATATTGAAAAACTTTCAACTGAAGATGTAGAAGAATCTTTTTTTAAAGATTTTATAGCAGGAACTTTTGCACTTTTTTCAAATATGTTTACCTTTAATTTGCAAGTGAATAATTTAGATGTTAGAGGAGATGCAAACATTAATAATCTTACTTGTGATAATCTTACAGTTTTAAAAAAATCTAATTTCAATTGAAAACATTCCCTCTTTTCTTTATTCTCACCTTTCACATTTTTTTGTGAGGAGGTTTGAAATGAATGTTTTTGTTTCTGGGTTTTCTTAAAAAGAAAATATTTTAGAAAAAAGAAAAATGGTTTTGTTTTTTTTATGTTTTTAAAAAGTGTTTTTAAAAGTGGGAGGATTTAAAAAAATGTCTTTAGAGTTAGAGAAAAAACCTACAGCCCCTATTGCAGATGTTGTAGTGAAAGCTTATAAGTCTCATTTACAAGAGGGAGCCGTTTCTTTTGGTAGAGTGCAGGCAATGAGTAAGAGGGTGAGCACTAGTAACCTAATAGCCTTAATTGCAGAGAGAAACCCTGGGATTGAGCCCGCTATTATTTCTTATGTTGCAAGTCTTTTGCATAATGAAAGCGTGAAGCAATTAAGAGAGGGAAAGCGTGTTGAAGTTTTAGGGCTTGGCACTTGCTATATAGCAACAAAAGGGGCTATTAAAGGGGATAAGCCTAGTGCGTCAGATATTCCTAAAATAGTTTTAAAGTTTAAAGGTGCAAATGATATAAAGACAAAAATTAAAACTATTAATGCATCTATGGTGATCCCTGTAGAAGTAAAACCTGAAATTAGTATTATTGAAGATATGAAAACTAAAGTTAAAAATGGGGCACTTAAGGAAGGAACTATTGTTAAAGTGGTGGGAAAGAGGCTTCGCATTGAAGGAGATAAGCCTGATGTAGGGCTTTATATCTTAAGAAGTGGGGCATCTAAAATTAAAGTAGATATGGCAAATATTATTAGGAATGAGCCTAGTACATTAGAGTTTATTTTGCCTAGTGTTTTAAAAAAGCCTGAAGAGATTACATTACAAATAACTAATCAAGGGCGGGTTTTTAAAGGTTTTGCTAAAAGCACTAGAACGGGGGTAAGTGGTTTTTCTCTTAAGATTGAAGTTTAATTTTTTTTAGTGTGAAAGATAGGGGGCTTGTGATGGGCCCCTTTTAAAAAATGTATGGAGGTTTAAAATAAAAGAGGGGGCGATTAAAAGCCCCCTTTTTTTTTATTTGCAGATGTAGTACTATTTTTTTTAAAAAAGTTTATAATTATAAAGAGGTGGTATTATATGAAAAAATATATTTTTTTTTTAATGTTTTTCTTTTTTTCTTTTTTTTATCTTGTGCCTCAAGACGTGCAATATATAATAACAGAGGAGGAGCTTACAGAGTTAGAGAAGATATTACAAGACTTGAAGATGAGCAACAAAACATTACAGACGGATTCGCAGAACTTGACAATGATGCAAGTAAAAAGATTAAAGAGAATGCTGAAAAAGAAGGAAGTTATATTGAATTCATTAAAAGCGGAGATAGAGGAGAAGCAGAAAAAAATAGATAGAATAATAGCAATAGTATTTTTAACGGTTATTTTCATAATTTTTTTGATACTTATTAATTTGCCTTATTTGATTATGTGAAGATATAGAGCGATGCTACTTTTGATGCCTTCATGTTTAATCCTTCATGTAAGCGTTATAACGGGTCATAGTGAGGCGTTTTGGTTATGAATGAATGTAAACCATTTTGCATATTTTAGGGGGCGATTGATGCCCCCTTTTTTTTTATTTCTTCCATACAAGATAAGCTGATAAGAAAACACGTTAAAACACGAGCCCATTTCTAGCTATAACACAGGCATGTTTATAGCTACAACATGGGTGCGTTTATAGCTACAATGCGTCCCCATTTCTAGCTAGAATGGGGGATCGATTCTAGCTATAACACGATATGCATTCTAGCTAGAATGCACCCCAAGGGGGTGTTATATTTTCCATATAATATATTAATTTTCTGAAGATGTTTTTCGGCGAGATACTGACGGTTGCTACTTTTTGAATGGTGAGGAGGTTTTATAGAAGATGCTGATAGTGTGGGGGCTCGCCCGCATCTTATGCCCCCTTTTTGAAGGGTGAGAAGCTTTAAATTAAGATAATGTTAAAAAGGATTGTGTAAACTTCACCCGCCATTTTTATTTGGGGCTGATATGGGTCCCAAAAAAGAGAGCCAGATGCGTCAACAATTCTAAAATGGAAAGGGAAGGTAGAACCTTTTGGTTGCCTTATTTTTTGTATAAAGGCTTTTGGGTTTTGCATTTCTTTAGGCACACTTGGGTAATACGTTGCTACGCCGTCTTTTTTAGTGCCTATTTCAAAAGCCTTGAAAAGAGGCACATTGTGCGTTTTATGCAAGTGTTTAAATGTTTGATTGATTATAGGGCCAGCGCCACTTGTCATTTCCCGTTTTTTTACCCATCCTTTTGTTATAGCCTCATTCCATAATGAATTTATTTCTTCAATTGTAAGCCTTGCATTTGTTTTAAATTCGGCTATCCCTTGTGCACTTCGAAAAAAACAGCCAACCTCTTGAATGTCTTTTTTTATTCCAGATGTATTTTGTTTTATCATATTTAACATAATAGATAAGATTTTATTTTTTTCTTCACCCTTTTGCAATGTTTTTTTGTTTTTATTTTAATGCGCTTTTACCTTTAATTTTATTTTTCTTTTTTGATAATTTTTAACTTTTGTCTTTCAGTCTTTTTATTGTTTTTATAATGTATTTGTGATAAGTGATTGAAGGGGAATAGCCTAGTATGAGTTTTTAGACAGCTATTTTTGTTATTTTTGTATGATTTTTTGTGTGTTTTAAATAGTTTTTATATGTTATTTTAATTACTTATATATTGTTTTTACTCTTTTTTGTAACTTTTGTTTTATTTTCTTCATAATTTTTGTTGTTTTTGATTAATTTTTTTATTTTTTCTTCACTTTTTTAATTAAAAATTGTTTTTTTGCCTTTTATCACTTGACATAATTTTTGTTTTGTGTAATAATGCCCTTATTGGATAAGGGAAGGTGGAGAAAACAGATTACAGAACATACTTTAATGTAAGTAAGGGGGGGGGGATTAGGTTTCTATCACCACTAGGGCTATTGCATTATCTTTTTCGTGAGAGAGAGAGAGATGGGTGTGTTTACCACCTCTTTTTTCGAAGAGGCTTTTTGCCGAACCTCTTAAAAAAAGAGAGGGCTTTTGTTGTAAAAAACGAACCGAGATATCTTTTAGCCTTATTCCTGCGAGTCCACATCCCAATGCTTTCCCAAAAGCTTCTTTTGCAGCAAAGTGGCTTGCAAAAGAAATATGAGCTTCCTTTCCTTTGGAATAAATATAATCTAGTTCTTCTTTTATAAAAAATCGCTTTCCTAGTAATGGTTTTTCTAACCAATGAATAAACCGAGAGGTTTTTACAATATCTACTCCGACACCTAAAATCATTTTATTATTCATTTACTCCTGCTTGTATATCTTGTTGCTTTTCTTCTAGTATCAAGTGTATAAATTTAGGTTCAAAACTTTCTATATGTAATTGATTAAGTTTGGCTAAATGAATTGGAATGGTCGAATACTCCCCCTCTTCCTGAATATTTTTTAAATCTATAAACAATAAATCCCGTGGTTTTTTCCAAGAATTTATTTCAGATTTGGCTCCACTTAGTACAACTTTTCCTTTTGGTATATAACTTACAATTTTAAACTTTTTATCTAAGTTTTTTATTGCAATTTCTATATTTTGATAAGTTTGGTTTATTTCTTTTTCTGCTATTTCTATTTTATATTGTACTGAAGAAAATCCTAATATTGAAACCAAAGGATCGTTATTTGATATGGCAACACTACCATCTATACTAGAAGATAAATTATCAACTTTAATTCCTTCAGTACTAAGAAGACCGATCTTTTCTAGCCTAGAGCTAGGACCTTCTAAACTAATTATTTGAGGTTCTAAGGATGTTTTTTTAATTACGTAATCTTGAGCTGTAGTACCTTCTATATTAAGTTTTATCGCTACAGTTTTTGTAATTTTTTTTTCAATATTTATGTTTATTTCTGATGGTTCTGCATGAAGCTCTAAAGATTCACCTTTTAATATTGAATTGTTTTTTATGAATTGAATAGCAACTTTATGCTCTCCTTCCATCTTTATATATGAAGCATCTACTCGTGCTGTTATATCTTCATCTCTTATTGAATTTATAATAGAAGTGTCTCCCCATACAGAGACTCTCACAGTTCTAGGAAGTTTACTAGCAGTTGTAAATCCATCTGCATATTTATACTCCAAATGAACTGAAAAATATCTTTTTTCTAATAGACTTGTGTTATAAATCTGCACAATAACTATTGCTAAAATAATGCAAACAACCTTTTGAATCCAGTTATGTGTTACTGCGTCTATCACCTTTTTAAGACCTTTATAATCATTATAATTTTCCAAGCTTTTCCTCCACAGTATTGTCTATTATATTGCTACTTCCCATAAAGCTTTTTATGTTTAAAAGTCTTTCTAAACGCTCTATAATTTCTTCTCTACTTAGATCATAATAAAGCGTGGAATCATATGCAAGACTTAAAGCACCTGTCTCTTCAGAAACAACAATAACAACAGCATCAGAATGTTCTGTAATACCAAGGGATGCTCTGTGCCTTGTGCCAAATGTTTTTTTAATATCTTGTTGTTCCGATAATGGCAAAAAACAACCAGCTGAAATTATTTTATCATTTTGAATAATTGTAGCACCGTCATGTAATGGAGTGTCAAATTTGAATATAGTAACTAAAAGACTTGCGGTTAAATCAGCATTTAATATGGTACCTGTTTCTATTATGTCCTGTAAGTTATTATTTCGCAAAAAAATAACTAGCATACCTCGCTTTTCTTCAGAAAGAAGTTCTGCTGCAGTTAAAACAGAATCTATATGACTTTTTCCTACTTGTTTTCCAAAAGATAGCCAATTATTTTGACTTATTTTCAAAAAAATTTTTCGCATTTCAGGTTGGAAGACAATAGCTGTTGCAATAATAAAGCCAGGTGCTATTGCGTGTATAATCCAAAGTAGTGCTGTAAGGCGAAACACATAAGCTACAGTGTATATAATTAAAATGGAAATACCACCACGAATTAGTGACATAATTTGTTTTTCTAATATCTTGTATATTTGGTATAATAAAAATGAAAGAACAATTATTTCCACAAAAAGCCTAAGGTATGAAAGATAAAATGATGCAATGGTTCTAAATATTTCCATAAGATATATGTTTCCTCAAAATTTAATGATGATGAAGCCTTAAATTATTATATTCCATTTTTTAGCTTTTGAAAATATACTACTAGGTATTTATTTTTAAGTATTAAGATTCATATAAATAATGTTTTATTTTTTGATACTGAAACCACTTTTTATAATTTAAATGTTTTATAGTTATAAGTTTTCTTTATTAGATATGTTGATAAATAAAAAGAAATGTTTTATACTTAAAAGCCTATGATGTTATAAAGGTATGCTTGGGTAATAATAACGTGTTAAACGAGAAAAATGAAGAGGCATCATCTCACAAAACAATAATAATGTTCACAAATGAGGAAAAAGCCTTAGTTGATGAGATTTTTAGAAAGGTACGTGCTTTGTCTGATGCTTCATATAGACGAATCAATAGGAAATTAATAGACTTAAAAAGAGTAGCCACTAGCATTTCTAAATATCCTTCGATAAAAAGCACATCTTTTCTTGCAGGAAAAACAAGAGATGGGGAAAGTCTTGTGGAAGCTCTTTGTGCATTAAATCCTGATTCAAGACTTTTAAGTCTTCCTACTAAGACTATACTGGGTAAGGCTTATTTAGTCGCGAAATTTCACACATTTGTGGCTTTTACAAAAGTAGCAACAAAGTTAGAGTTAGAAAAGGTATATATTAATACTTTGCATAAAATAACATCCAATATTATGTTTACTATTATGGCAGAAGATGTTTATGTTTCTCTCTTGTCAGATGGAACTCTTACTGAAAACGTGAAAAAAGAAGTTGCACATTCTTTAACAGATCTCTGGGAAAACCGATTAGATAAAAATTCTCTTGAATTTTCTTCTATATTAATAGCACTTTGGAATGCTAGAACAAAAATAGCACCTGTATTTGGTACTATGCTAGGTACGGATGAATTTTTTTCGTTTTCTAACTATGTAGGTCCAAAATGGGCTCTTTTTATATCTAAAAAATTAAAGATTAAAGAGGTTGCATGGGCATTGCATGAGTTTTTGTTTGGTATTTCATATGAAGAAATTACGTTTATAAGAAAGAAGCTTGTGGAAGAAAAACTAGAAGTTGTTTCAAGGGAAGAGGTTTTTAATATGCTTAAAAAAAGGCACGATTTTGAAGAGTCTGATCTTAGGTCTTTTTATGTTTCATACTCTGAAAGACGCAGTAATGCAGAGGCTAGGAAAAGATTAAAAATGGATGGACCTAAAATAATATTAGAAGATTATTGTGTAAGGTCTATGTTTGAAGATAAAGAGATATGGAAAGAAAAAAAGTTTATAATTTAAAAATTAGCTGGAGTTTTTATGAATCAACCTAAAAAGAAAGGTGCTAAAGTGAAAATACCTCTTGTAATTAAGTTGATTGTTATTACTACAATGATTGTGGTTTTTTCAACAGGGCTTATAACGATCCTTTCATCATATTTTTTTATGCAAGATTCTGCTAGTAGGGCAGAAGAGAATAATTTAACGTTAGTTCAAGTTTTTGCAGCACGTATGGAGGCAGAACTAAAAGAAGTATATTCAAGTGTCCTTCTTTTGTTAGATGGTTTACGTGTAGCAGAGTCTGATGTTTTTTATAAATATTCTGAAAAACGTTTTTTTGATAGAAACCCTGATATTGCATATATTGGTGTTCATGGTTCTGTAGATTCTTATAATGACAAGTTTTTTTTGGCAAATGAAATTTCTAAAGATTTAGTAAAAGCATTTTTAGAAGCGAAAAAAGAAGATATAAGTGTTGAAAGTGCAGAAGGAAATTTTATCATAAATGCAACTCCATATTTTGATTTACCAATGATTTGCTTAATATGTCCTTATAATGACGATGGCTTTAAAAGCTTTGTTACTATACTTTTTTCTACAGAAAAACTTCAATCAATAGTGGAAACAGGTTCTGCTTTTACTACATATGCTCTTTCGTTTGATAAAGAAGTGATAGTTCATCCTGATTTAGAAATATTAAGAGCAGGAATGCCAGAAAAGAGTCGTCTTCTTCTTAGCCGTATATATGCTACCGATCAAGAGTCTTTGCAATTTGTATTAAAAGATGAAGAAGGTTTTGAGTTTTTTGTAGCAACTCAAAAGGTGGGTTTTGCTAATTTTGTGGCAGTTTCTAAAGTTAGGGTTGGTTTAGTTTATAAAGCAGTATATGAAATTGCTAGTAGGAATATGATTTTGGTGGCTGTTGTTCTCCTTACTTCAATATTAATTATTTGGTTTTTTTCTCAAAGTATTAGTAGACCTGTTCGTTCTCTTGTTGTGGCAACAGAAAGAATAGAGAAGGGGGAGTATGACATAAATTTAAAACCTAAAACACGTGATGAGATAGGACTTCTCACATCTTCATTTGTAAAAATGGGTAAGGGATTGCAAGAAAGAGAGCGACTAAAAGAAACGTTTGGTAAATTTGTAAATAAAGAAGTGGCACGTCGTGCAGCCTCTGGAGAGTTAAAACTTGGAGGAGAAAGACGTGTAGCTACCATCTTTTTTTCTGATATTAGAAGTTTTACTGCTATTTCTGAAAATATGTCTCCAGAAGATGTTGTGGAATTTTTAAATGCTTATATGACACGCATGGTTGACTGTGTTGAAGCTACACATGGAGTTGTTGATAAGTTTATAGGGGATGCGATTATGGCAGTTTGGGGATGCCCAATAAGTCAAGGTAGTCCTATGAAAGATGCAGATTTTGCAATAAGAGCAACTCTTATGATGAGAAGTAGTCTTATGGAGTTTAATAAAGATAGGGGGACACCTGATAAGCCTATTTTGCGCATTGGCTGTGGAATAAATACAGGTAATGTTTTAGCAGGTCAAATTGGTTCATCAAAAAGGATGGAATATACAGTTATAGGAGATGCTGTAAATACAGCAAGTAGAATAGAGGCTTTAAATAAACCATTTGGTACTGATATTTTGATTTCAGAAAATACCTATAGATTGTTAAAAGATAAAATTATAGTAGAACCTATGCAACCAATAAAGGTTAAAGGCAAGGTTGACCCATTGCAGATATATGCTGTTGTAAATTATAAAGATGAAGAAGGACCTAAAACACTTAAACAAGTGAGGGAAATGGTGGGTATTCCAACACCAAAAGGTGAGGTTAGCACAGAAGAAGAAGTAAAATATGAAATACTTGAAAAAAAGTGATATTTTAATAACGTTAATCATTCTTTTATTAGATACTGTTTTACTCATTTTGTTTTTTAATAGTATTTATGCCTTTGGCTCTTATGGAACTACTCAGAAATTGGGCACTCTCATTTTTAAAAAGAAAGCTGCAACAAGAAAGCACGTAGATGATCTTTCTTGGAATGCTATGAAAAATAACACTCCTGTTTATGAGCTTGATACAATCAGAACTGCCTCTCAATCTGAAGCTTCTATAGAATTTGAAGATGGTTCTTCTTTGGGTTTATTAGAAAATACTCTCATAAAATTAAAATTGAAAGACTCAGCTGAAATTGGCGATTTTGAAAAAGGCTCATTTACGTTTTCTTCTAAAAATAATAAGAAAAGTGTCACTGTCTTAGGAAGAACAATAGAAATGAATGATGATTCTGAAATTATTGTGCATAAAAACGAAGACGGTAAAAATGAGATTGAAGTAACTAGAGGTAATATTTTTCTTTCTCAAGCAAATGGTGAGCTTATTAATGTTAAAGAAGCCCAAAGCCTGAGTCTTTCAGATGAAAAGATAGAAATTAAAGATATAAAATGTATGCCATTTTATCCGCCTCATAATAATCGCCTTTTAACTTCTGAAGATTCATATAATATAATATTTTCTTGGAGTCTTTTTTCTGATGGAAGTGCAAAAAATAGGTTGTCTAGTCTTATTATATCTCAAGATAAAGAATGTAAGAATATTTTGGCAAAAGTTGAAGGCAAGGTATCAAAAGAAATTTCTTCCCTGTATTCAGCATCTTATAACACTCCTTTGGGAGTTTTTTATTGGCAAGTGGAATATGATGATGGAAAGAGATCTGCTATTAGAAAATTTGCTTTAGATAAAATTGCTC
Organism: uncultured Treponema sp.; assembly: GCA_963545065.1. Lineage (GTDB taxonomy): Bacteria > Spirochaetota > Spirochaetia > Treponematales > Treponemataceae > Treponema_B. The sequence continues at coordinate 2,766 of CAUUIE010000047.1, read as the reverse complement.
AAGTAAAACTTATAAAGCCCCTTAATAAACAAATATTTTATTATTATGATCAAGTGGCACCTGTTATGTTTTCGTGGAATGCCTCTTCATCTACTTCTTATATTTTAGAAGTTTCAGAAACTATGGATTTTTCATCTCCAAAGGTGAAAATGCAAATTTCTTCCTCTTTTATAGAGCTTCCTAATCTTTCTGAAGGTACTTATTATTGGCGTGTGCTCCCAAATACAAATACGAGTAAAAATATTTTAGGCGAGCTTGCAATCCCTGAGGTGCGTTCTTTTGCTATAAGTAAGAAAGAGGTTTTAGATGAAGTTAAATTAAAATTTCCAATAGATGGATACTTGTGTAACATCAATGTGTTTCCTATATCTGGACTTTCATTCACATGGGAAGAAAAACATGGTGTGAAAGAATATGAGCTACTTTTGTATAATAGTAAAGATGATCCAAATCCTGTTCAAGTGGTTTCTTCGGCATTACCCTTTGTTAAACTAAAAGCTAATGAAACTCAGTTTTTTGAAAGTGAAGGGGATATATACTTTTCTGTTAGATATAAAAGTAGTAAGGGAAATATTTCTCCAATAGCTGATAAAAGATGTATAAAAAAGGTAAATTATAATATTGATTTGCAAACTTTGTACCCACCTAATCAATATAAGATTAGTTCCTCTCTTATTATGAACCAACGTTTTTCTTGGAAACATTCCATGCCATTAAAAACTTATTTTGTTATTGCAAAAGATGAGGATTTTAAAAATATAGTGTTGGAAAAAGAAAATAACATTTTTTCTATTACAGGAATAAATTTAAAGCCAGATAAGTATTATTGGCAAATTAGGGTATATAATAAAGATAATTCTATTTTTGCAAAGACGAAAGTGCAATCTTTTTCTGTTGTAGGTCCTCTTGATGTTCCTCCAGTTCTTTCTCCAATAGATAAAACAGTTGTGCCTGTTATGGAAGATGAAAATTTAGAGCTTAGGTGGGGGGCTGTTAAGGGGGCAGATTATTATGAAGTTGCATTGTATGATGATCAGGGAAAGAAGTTAAAGTTTTATCCTTTTGTAAAAGATACACGTCTTTTCCTTCCAATGAATTACTATCCTCAAGGTCATTATAATGTATGCTTACAAGCTTTTACTTTAGATTCTCAAGCTTCAACATATAATATTGGATATAAAGGATATTCTAGCTTTGAAAGTCATGTTTTAACTCATGTAAGACTTAAAAGACCTGCTACAAATAGTAAATTTGATGGTCTTAAAGTTTATACTTCTGGTATGAAATTTGTATATGATTCAAAAGAAAAATATGATAAATTAGACCTTGTGTTAGAGAAAAATGGAGTTTTATTAAAAACAATTGGAAAGCATGACAAAAATAACCAAACAATAGAAGTGTCATACTTAACGCAAGGAGAATATGAATGGTATATTAAAGCTTATGTTGAAGGTTTTGATATATCTTCAAAAGAAAAGAGGCGTTTTACTGTCTCTCCAATCCCACCTCTTCCAGCTCCTGTATTTTTTGAAAAAAAGATGTCAGATAAAATAGATGTGGAATATTTTTTAAAGAATAGAAATATTCATTTTGAGTGGAAACCTGTTGAAGATGCTTCTTATTATGTAATTCAACTTAAAAGTGAAGAAACTGGTGAGATTATAAAAACAATATCTAATTTTAAAGATACAAGTTTTGATTTTTCTGAATTTGAAAAGCTACATGTTGGTAAGTTTATCTTTAAAGTATGGGCCATCTCTCTTTTAGGACATAATAATGCAGTTAGGGGTGGTAATGAAGCAATTTATCCATTTGAAATAGCTTTGCCAAAATTAAAAGAATTAGAAGTGCAAGATGAAGAATATTATGGTTACTAGGATTTCTTTTTTTCATTGTTATTTTAAGACTACTATAGTAGTCTTTTTTATTTTATGTTTTTCTTTTTTGTATTCTGAAGAAACAAATAAGTTTAACGATGATAAAACAAAGGATTTTATTCAAAAAGATACAAAAGATAATTATCATTTTAAGGTTTTGGAAACGGGTGAAATTGAATTTAAACAAATTATTACTTGGAAAGCACTTTTTGGTGCTCTTTATTATGAACTAACCATCTGTGAAAAAGAAAGCAATGAAATAGTTATTGATAAACTTCGCACAAAGCAAAATACTGTTGAAGTAAGCCTTAAACCCGGTTTTTATAAGTATAAAGTTGATGTGTATAATATGCTTTCTAAAAAGGAAGTTTCATCTGAGTGGACAAATATAGAAGTTAAAAAGGCTTATATGCCACATATAACCAGTGTTTCGCCAAACACTATATGGATTGAGGATAATATTCTTAATCTTAGAGTGTATGGAAGTGATTTTGCTCCTGATTCTGAAATAACATTTGTGAGTGACGGACTAATTAAAAAAACTATTGTTTTAAAGCCTAAAGAAAAGACAAATAAATATATTTTATTTCATTTAAAAAAACCTGAGATATTTTTAGGCATGCCCTATAGAGTAGAGATTAAAGATAAATCTGGACTTTCTAAAAAATCTGAACAGTTTTTTGTTAAATATAGGAGACCTGTTATTTTTTATGTAGGTTTAGGTTATGCACCAATAGCTCCTTTAACTGATTCTTATTATAAAAGCCATTGGATAAACAAGATGTATTTTACATCATTTACAGGTGATTTAGGTCTTATATTCAGTAGGCAAAGCTTTGGCTATTTTGGAATAGCTTCAAAAAACACTTTTAGAATAACCAATTTGAAA
>CAUUIE010000046.1:0-14070 GCA_963545065.1 uncultured Treponema sp. | reverse complement strand
AAAGCCTTTTTCTTTTATTTCTTTAAATTTGATTTTAAACTCTTCTATTGTCATAAGATAAGTCCTTCTAATGTATTATATATTATTTTAAAAATGTTTATAGATACTGTTTTTAACATGCATTTAGAAATGCTTCATTTTTAATACTAAAAATAAAGCTACTTTTTAGTTAATGCTATAGAAAAACATAGATTGGGGCTTATGAGTTGAAGTTTTTTATTCAATATGATAGGATTATTAAAGATATTTGTTAGTTTAAAAAAAAAAGTACATTTTATATGATAATTTTATATAAGCTTTTTTCAGGAGAGACTTATGACTAAGACAAAAGGAACAGTGTCAGGGATCAATGGAAACATGATCAGTGTCAAGTTTGAAGGACTTGTCACCCTTAATGAAGTGGGCTATGTAGAAACGGGTAATCAAAAGCTAAAAAGCGAGGTTATTAGGATTAGAGGAGATGTAGCTCAGCTTCAAGTGTTTGAAATTACTAAGGGAATAAAAGTCGGAGAGAACGTGGAATTCACAGGCGACCTTCTTTCTGTGGAATTAGGTCCTGGTCTTTTAGGGCAAGTTTATGACGGACTTCAAAACCCACTTCCTGAATTGGCAGAGAAGGCAGGTTATTTTTTGGAGCGTGGTGTTTATTTAAATGCTCTTCCGCGTTCTATTAATTGGAAGTTTACTCCGAGTGTAAATGTGGGTGCAAAGGTTTTAAGAGGAGATGTTTTAGGAACTGTGCCTGAAGGAAGTTTTGTTCATAAAATAATGCTACCTTTTGATATGTATAAAACTTATACAATCAAATCAATAAAGGCTGAAGGCGAATATTCTGTTGATGAAGAAATTGCAAAAGTGGAAGATGAAGATGGAAAAGAGCATTCAATTACTATGAGTTTTAAATGGCCTGTTAAAAGACCTATAGATTGCTATGAAGAAAGGTTAAAGCCTACAGAAACATTAGTTACAAAAATGCGCATTATGGATACCTTTTTTCCTGTTGCAAAGGGTGGCACTTATTGTATTCCAGGTCCATTTGGTGCTGGAAAAACGGTTTTGCAACATGCAACAAGTAAAAATGCTGATGTGGATATAGTGATTATCGCAGCTTGTGGAGAGCGTGCTGGTGAAGTTGTGGAAACATTAAAAGAATTTCCTGAATTAATTGACCCTAGAACAGGACGCTCACTAATGGAAAGAACTATTATTATTTGTAATACTTCATCAATGCCTGTTGCTGCAAGAGAGGCTTCTGTTTATACAGGTGTTACATTGGCAGAATACTATAGACAAATGGGGCTTCACGTTCTTCTTCTTGCAGATTCTACTAGCCGATGGGCACAGGCATTGCGTGAAATGTCTGGGCGTCTTGAAGAGATTCCAGGTGAAGAGGCATTTCCAGCTTATCTTGAATCTTATATTGCAGCATTTTATGAGAGGGCTGGAATTGTAAGGCTTAAAGATGGTAGCAAAGGTTCTGTTACTATTGGTGGAACAGTGTCCCCCGCAGGTGGTAACTTTGAAGAGCCTGTAACACAGGCTACATTAAAAGTGGTTGGTGCATTTCATGGGCTTTCTCGTGAGAGATCTGATGCCCGTAAATATCCTGCAATTCATCCGCTTGATTCTTGGTCTAAATATGCAGGCGTTATAGAAAATAAAAAAGTAAATTATGGAAGACGTTTTTTACAGCGTGGTTCTGAAGTGGAACAAATGATGAAAGTTGTAGGCGAAGAGGGTACTTCTATGGAAGACTTTATAGTCTATTTAAAAGGTGCTCTATTAGATTCTGTGTATCTACAGCAAAACTCATTTGATAATGTGGATGGAGCTGTTTCTGTGGAAAGACAAAAGCATGTTTTTGCTATGATTATTAGGATATTAGGTTCTAATTTTACTTTTGAAGCAAAAGATGAAGCCCGTTCATTTTTTAATAAACTCCGTCTTTTATTAACAGACTATAACTATATTGAATGGGGAACAACTGATCTAAAAATAAAAGAAGATGAAATAGATAATATGGTCAGTAGAAAAGCAGGTGATGTAGAAGATGAAGCAAAAAGATTATTAGATGAGGCGGTGTAAAATATGAAAAGAGTTTATAGCAGGATAGAATCTATTAATGGTTCTGTTATTACAGTTAAAGCAGATGGAGTAAGTTATGGGGAGCTTGCTTCTGTTAAAACACGGTTTGGTATTTCTTTGGCTGAAGTGAATAAGCTTGATGCAGGTCTTGTTTCTCTTCAAGTGTTTGCTGGAGGAAGAGGTGTTTCTACAGGGGATGAAGTTGAGTTTTTAGGAAAACAAATGCAAGTGAGTTTTTCTGATAACTTATTAGGACGTATTTTTAATGGTTCAGGCGTGCCTCGAGATGCAGGACCTTCTTTGCAGGAAAACATGATTCCTATTGGAGGACCATCTGTAAATCCTAGTAAAAGAATTTTGGCAAAAAGAATGATTCGTACAGGAATTCCAATGATTGACGTTTTTAATACTCTTGTGGTTTCTCAAAAGTTGCCTATTTTTTCTAGTTCTGGCGAACCATATAATGAGCTTTTAGCACGTATTGCTATGCAAGCTGAAGTTGATGTAATTGTGCTTGGCGGTATGGGATTAAAATATGATGATTATTTGTATTTTAAGGATACACTAGAAGAGGCTGGTGCTTTGAGTAGAACAGCAATGTTTATACATACTGCTCAAGATCCTACAGTAGAATGCCTTATGATTCCTGATATGTGTCTTGCTGTGGCAGAGCAGTTTGCTATTAAAGGCAAGGATGTATTAGTCCTTCTTACAGATATGACAAACTTTGCAGATGCAATGAAAGAAATTGCTATTATTCAAGAACAAGTGCCATCTAATCGTGGGTATCCTGGTGATTTATATAGCCAGCTTGCTGCTCGCTATGAAAAGGCTGTTGATTTTGATGATGCAGGTTCTGTTACTATTCTTGCTGTTACAACAATGCCTGGTGATGATGTTACTCACCCAGTGCCAGATAATACAGGTTATATTACTGAAGGTCAGTTTTATCTAAAAAATGGACGCATTGAACCATTTGGTAGCCTTTCTCGTTTAAAGCAAAATGTTAATGGAAAGACTAGGGGAGATCATCGTGCTTTAATGGATAATATGATTAAACTTTATTCAGCATATAAAGATACATTGGAAAAAAAGTCTATGGGCTTTATGATGAGTGATTGGGATGCTAAGCTTTTAAAATATGGCTCTCTTTTTGAAAAGCGAATGATGGATTTGTCTGTTAATATTCCTCTTGAAGAAGCATTAAATGAAGGTTGGAAAATGCTTTCTGAGTGTTTTACTCCAGAGGAAACAGGTATTAAATCTGATTTAATAAAAGAGTTTTGGCCTTCTAAGTAGGTATATTATGGCAATAAAATTAACAAAAAATGAGCTTAAAAATCAAAAAGAGGCTCTTAAAATGTATAAAAGGTATTTGCCTACCTTGCAATTAAAGAAACAGCAATTGCAAACTGAAATTAGAGGTATAGAAAATAGGGTAAAAGAGCTTAGAGAAGGCAAAAAAAATATGGATGCTGAATTTGAAAAGTGGATTGCTATCTTTGGTGAAGAAGGCTTTTTCCATTCTAGACTTTTGAAAGTAGAAAAAGTGCATACCTCAACTGGTAACATAGCAGGTGTTACCATTCCTGTTTTTAGTGGGGCAGATTTTGTTAGAGGACGCTATGAATTATATTCGTATCCTCTTTGGGTAGATAAGGCTTTACAAAAAATGGAAGAAGTGATGATGTTAGATTTGGAAGCAAATGTCTTGGAAGAACAGGTTAAACTTCTTTCAAATGAACTTCGCACTACAACTCAAAGGGTAAATTTATTTGAAAAAGTAAAAATACCTCAGACGCGTACTAATATTAAAAGAATTTCTGTTTATTTAGGCGATCAACAGGTAGCGGCAGTTGTGCGTGGAAAGATTTCTAAAAAGAATTTAACTCATGTTTCAGATAAGGAGGAAGAAGTATGATTGTTCCAATGAAAAAAATTACTCTCCTAGCCTTAGAGAAAGATAGAGAAGAGATGCTCCTTAAAATGAAAAAGAAAGGTGTGCTTCATGTTGAAAAAATGAATGCTACAGGGGAGAATTTAGCTAAGCTTTTAAGTTCTGAAAGAGATTTAAGCTTTGTAAAAAATCTTTTGATTGAGTTTGTTCCTAAAAAAGTAAAAACTACAGATGGTCAAAATGAGCCATCTATTATGAGTTATGACGAAACATTAATTTTTGTTTCAAATGTGTTGTCTTTACATGAGGGGCATAAAGAAGATATTGTAAAATCTGGAAAGATTATAGATGAGCTTTCGCGTTGTGAAATATGGGGTGATTTTAATCTTAAAGATTTAGATTTTCTAAAGGAAAAAGGCATTAAGTTAATTCCTTTAACTATGTCAGTAAAAGCTTTTCATGATAAAGGTGTGACTCAAGATTTAAAACTTTTACTTGTGAATGAAAAAAATAAAGAAGTGCATGCTCTTGCTGTTTTGGGTAAAGATGAGATATTACCAGAAAAGCTTAGTTCTGAAATTAGAGAGTTTACTTTACCTAGTTTTTCTACTTTTGAATTAAAAGAGAAGCTTGAAGGTCTTAATGCAAAAATTGCTTCTTATGCTACTGAAATGACTAAAATGTCTTCCTATATTAATTCAATAGACAAAGCTTTATCTAAATGCAAAAAAGAGATTGAAGCAGAGGTTGTGCGTCTCAGTATGCCTTCTTTAAATGTTTGTGCTAATGATAAAGAAAAAGGTGTGTCTCTTATTTCTCTTACAGGCTATGTGCCACATGATAAGGTGGCAGGCGTTTCTACTTTGGCTAAAGAAAATGGTTGGGGATATTTTGAAAAAGACCCTGAAGAAGAAGACGCAGTTCCTACAAAACTTAAAAACAATCGCTTTGTTAATTTAATTTCTCCGTTAACAGACTTTTTGGGAACATTACCAGGATATAGGGAGCCTGATATATCTTTGTGGTTTTTACTTTTCTTTGGTATCTTTTTTGCAATGATTTTTGGTGATGCAGGTTATGGAGCCATATTAACTATTCTTTCTGGTTTTGTTGCAATAAAGACAAAAATGGCAAAAAAACCTATACATGTTGGTGTTTATATGTTTATGTATTTAGGTTTTATGACTGTTATTTGGGGAATATTAGTATGCAATTGGTTTGGTCTTGATCCAATGGTTTTGCCTGCATTTTTTAGACAGATTTCTTGGGAGCGTATTTCTAGCGTTACTCACTCAGGTGTTCCAAATTTGATGCAAAATACAAATCTAATGCATTTATCTTTTACACTTGGTTTTACACAGCTTGCAATAGCACATATCATTGGCATTTTTAGAAATATCAAAAGCTTAAAGTTTTTAGGGGATGTTGGTTCTCTTTCTATGCTTTGTGGTATGTATTTTATGGTGTTAAAATTAGTTGTAAAAATGTTACCGCCTTTTGACGAGCAGTATATTTTAATTGCTATTGGTGTAGGTTTTGCCCTTAATTTTATATTTTCTAATTACGAAAGGGGAATAGTGCAATCTGTTTTGGAAAGCCTTAAAAATATAATTAATATGTTGCTTGGTGTTGTTAATGTGTTTGCAGATATTATGAGCTACATTAGACTTTGGGCTGTAGGTCTTGCAGGAGGAGCTATTAGTAAAGCTGTTAATACTATGGCAGGTCCTACTTTAACGGGTGCTTTAATTGTAGCAGGGCTTATTATTTTACTTTTTGGTCACGGGCTTAACTATGCTATGAATGTGCTTTCTGTTATTGTGCATGGTGTTAGATTAAACACTCTTGAATTTTCTAATCATTTAGGCTTGACATGGTCTGGCTTTAAATATGAACCTTTTAATGAATAAACTTGGAGGATGATTTTATGGATTTTGGTTGGTTTGGTGCAGCATGTGCACTAGGTATTTCTGCTATTGGTTCTGCTATTGGTCTTGCTGTTGCAGGGCAAGCTACAATAGGAGCATGGAAAAGGTGTTATATGAGTAATAAGCCAGCACCATTTATTTTGGTAGCTTTTGCAGGTGCTCCTCTAACACAAGTTATTTATGGGTTTTTGCTTATGCAAACTATGGCAGATGCAAAAAGTACTAATCCAGCATTTTTGCTTGGTTTGGGTCTTGTTTGCGGTGCGGCAATTGCTTCTTCTGCAATTGCTCAAGGAAAAGCTGCAGCAGCAGGTTCTGATGCTTTGGCTGAAACAGGCAAAGGCTTTGTGCAATATATTACAATTTTAGGTCTTTGCGAAACTGTAGCACTTTTCGTCATGGTTTTTGGCATGATGATGTGTAGATAATCTATAAAACTTATCAGTTTTTTCTTTTAATATATAAACCGTCTTTCTATAAAGTGTAATATTTTACCTTTTATCTAGGAAGGCGGTTATTTTTTTTGTTTTCAATTTTTTTATAATCTCTATCAATTTATATTATTAAATAAGAAATATTAGGAGATTTTTAATTATATGGATTTATCTAAAATGATGGGGTTGTTTAATGATAATCAGCTAAATAAATTAAAAAATGCCAAAATTGCTATTTTCGGATTAGGTGGTGTAGGAGGATATGCACTTGAAGCATTGACAAGAAGTGGCATAGGTTATTTTTATTTAATTGATGGAGATATTATTGAATCTAGTAATATTAACAGGCAACTTTTAGCTCTTAACTCTACAATAGGGCTTAAAAAAGTGCAAGTTGCAAAACAAAGAGTAAAAGAAATTAATCCTGATGCAAAAATAGAAACATTATTTGAAATGGTTAAGCCAGATAAAGATGGAAGACTTAACCTTCTATTATTAGAAAAAATAGACGCAATTGTAGATGCGACAGATGATATTCCCTTAAAAGCGTCTCTTGCTCTTGAAGCAGAAATAAGAGAAATTTTTATCATTTCATCTGGTGGAACTGCAAACATATTAGACGCTCCTCAATTTGAAATTACTGACATCTATAAAACAAAAAATTGCCCACTTTGTCGTTCTTTAAGGCATAGCGTAAAAAAATTAGCTGTTAAAAGACTTCCTATATTGTGTTCAAGAAATGGAAACATTCATCACTTAAAAAATGTAAGCTCTACTCCATGGGCACCCGGAGTAGCAGGTCTTATGATAGCAAGCTATTTAATTCAAAATTTATTGAAAGAACAATAGAAAAAAATAGGTTGCTAAAAACTTATAGTTGGAATAATATAATAATAGTAAGGTATTATCTTTAGGAGATTTATATGAATGAATTAATAGCACCTAAAACTTTAAAAGGCTTTAGAGATTTTTTGCCATATGCTGAAATTTCTCGTTTTTCACTTATGGATAAATTTACTAAAATGTTTAGAGAAGCCGGTTTTGTTCCAATAGACACACCTTGCCTTGAATATTCAGAGATTTTATTAAGGAAAAGTAATGGAGAAACAGAAAAACAAGTTTTTAGATTTAACGATGCAGGTGGGCGTGATGTTAGCCTAAGATTTGATCTTACCGTTCCTTTTGCACGTTTCATTGCAGAACATTACAATGAACTTTATTTTCCTTTTAAACGCTATCATGTAGCAAAAGTTTGGAGGGGTGAAAAGCCTCAAGGGGGACGTTTTAGAGAGTTTGTTCAATGCGATTTTGATATAGTTGGATCTTCATCTTTTTGCACAGACTTTGAAATATTAAAACTCATAAAAATGGCTTTTGATTCTATTAACTGTTCTTGCAAAATACATGTTTCTCATAGAGGAATTTTTAATAAATTTCTTGAATCTATTTCTTGCCAAGAAAAAAGCGAAGATATTTTAAGAGCTGTTGACAAAATAAAGAAAATTGGCAAAGAAGAAGTGAAAAAAGAACTTATCCTATTTGTTGAAGAAAAAACAGCAAACAAAATCTTAGATTTTGTATTATGTAACGAAGATCAATCTTCTTTTGAAACTGTAATTGAAAGGCTTTATAATTTAGTACCTCAAGCAAAAGAGCACATTGATTTTATGAAAGCAATTTATACTCTTCTTGAAAGTGAAAATATTAAAGATTCTTTTTTAATTGATATGTCCATCACACGTGGACTTGATTATTACACTGGCATGGTATGCGAAACTTTTTTAACTGACATGGAAGAAATTGGCTCTGTATGTTCTGGTGGTAGATATGATAACCTTACAGGATTTTATATGAAAGAAAAAGTTTCTGGTGTTGGTGCTTCCATAGGGCTAGATCGCCTTCTTTCAGCTTTAACAATTTTGAACAAACAAAAACTAATTTCATCGTTTACAAACGCTCTTATTTTTTATGATGAAAACATGGACTATATAACTGCCTATAAAATCATTTCTTATTTTGAAAAAAATAATGTAATTGTAGAAGTTTTTCCTGACAAAAAGAAAATAACAAAACAATATGAATTAGCAGAAAAAAAAGACATAAAATGGGGCATTTACATAAAAAACAAACTGTCTAAAGATAAACGTATAGAAGAATTAGAAATAGAATTAAAAAACTTAAACACTAGAGAAGCACACAGAATAACATTAAAAGAAGCATTAGAGAAGATTAGAAACTAAATAAAAACTTTTTAAAATTTATATGCACCCCAAAAACAGGATACAATATTAAATAATATATGCTATAGATGCTTCCTTGTATTTAATAAGGAGGCATCCATTTTGTTTTTCCTAAATTCTTTCATTATTATAATAATCTATATATTCATCTACTGCATTAGAAAATGCTTTAACGTAATCAAAATCTTTTTCATAATACATTTCATTTTTCATTCTTCCAAAAAATGCCTTCATTATGCACTTGTCATAAAAATTACCTTTTCTTGATATTGACTTTATGATACCTTTTCCATATCAACTTTATTAAGTTCATAACAATAGGTTGACTTTGACATTCCCATTGATTTTAAAAGATGCTTTATATATGCCCTTCTAAGGCGTTATTTGATAATTGCTACTTTTTCGCCTTGAGTTTCACAGCGTAATTCTTTTCTTTCAAGACGATTTCTTTTTTTATTACTTCATTTTCCGCTTTTAGTCTTATGAGTTCTTCCCTTTCTAATTAAAGCCTAAGTTTTTAGGCATATTACTTGTATTCTTATTCACGCCAATGTTTTTAGATTTTTGTCCTTCCTTCTTATTTCCAATATATTTTCCGAATGTTTTATATTTATTAACTCACGTATATAGTTAACCTCTATCAATTCTTCTTACGTTGATTGCTATTACTTTAGATATTAGTTCAAGTTTTTCATCACTATATTTCATAAAAACACCCTCTTTAACTGATTGTCCAGTAAAAAGGGTGCATATCAAATTTTTACTTAAAGTCTTACCATATAAATGTGTTATAATTGGCACCTTTTATTCTATTACATAAAAATACATTTGCATATTTCCAGTTTTAATTTTGTGCACCTTAATCTTAATATTTTTATTTTCTTTATAACAAATATCTTCAAACTGCTCTTTATTAGTGATGAATCCTAACTTCCAGCCTGCAAAATCTTTTATCTTTTTTGAAATATCTTTATAAAGATTGGTTACAGCCTCTTCTTCTAACAGCCTAACTCCATAAGGCGGGTTTGAAATTAAAACTCCATCATTATATGGAGGTGAAAGCTCATTCCATTCACTTTGAAAAATCTCTGGACGCACCAAATGAGAAGAAATGCCATACTCTGTTAAAACTCTTCCTGCAAGAATTAAAGACCTTTCCGCATTTGCTTTTGCCAAAGAAACAGCTTTAGGATCATTATCTGACCCACTTATACGGACCACACAATCTTTAGCAATTTCAAGAAAAGCCTTTTCTTTTATCTTATTAATTGTGCTTTCTAGTTTTTCTTTAGAAAACAAACTAAAAGATTCAAAACCAAAACTTCTATTAATACCGGGCGGAATATTATAGGCATAATAAGTTGCTTCTATTGGAATTGTGCCACTTCCTGTAAAGCCGTCATGCAAAGGATATTTTCTTTTCCATTGCATAAATTGCAAAAGGCTTGCGGCAACAGTTTCTCTTAAAGGGGCCTCTCCTCCACTCAAGCGATACCCTCTTTTATAAAGAGGCTCGCCAGATGTATCTAAACATACATAAAGAATGTCATTTTCTAAATATAGGCGCACAATATGTGTAGAGCCTGTTTCACTTAAAGAATGCATATTCCATTTATTGCAAAGATGGCTACATATTGCCTTATGTGCCATAGCTTGCAAAGCATGCTGTGAAGAAAGTTTTGAATGAAAAACAGACACTTTATCTATAACAATTTTAGCCTTTTTATTAAAAAAAGCCTCCCACTCAATGCCTTCTAATATAGAAAAAAAGGTATCAAAATCTTTTACTTTTTCTTTTTTTAAAAGCAAGAAAATTCTATCTGTGCATCTAAGAAAATAATTTGCTTTAAAAAGGGATGGTAAAAGTTCTTCATCTGATGAAAAAAAGACTCTTCCAATAGTTCTATCATATGGTTTAAAACCATTAATTTTTAGCTCCTTTGTTAAAATAGGTTCTAAACCAATTCCACAAAGGGCCATAAAGCTATGCATCATAGAAATCATTATATATATAGAAGATTTTTTTGAAAATAGGATAAAAGATGATAATAATATCAATTTTTTATTTTAATGAGGTTTTTACATAGAACTTAAAATATATATAAGCTTATAAAAAATATGAAAATTATAGCTTAATTAAAAGCCTCATAAAAAAATCACCTTTAATTTATTAAATTTCACTAAAAACATCGTTATAGGTATTGACACATCGGGGGGGGGTATACACTCCTTTTATCTTTAGCCCATTTTAGGAGGTATAAAATTTATGAGAGAAACATGAAATAAATAAAAACGTGTTTTAATTAATTAAATATTATGAGGTGATGAGAAAATGAAAAGATTTTTTTTAATCTTCGTCTTGCTTTCTGTACTGATATCTACATCTTATGCAAAAAGTTTTTTGCCAGTGGGAGAATATGATTCAATTATAGATTCAATTTCAAAACTAAATAATAAAAAAAGTGCAACATATCTTTTTACTCCAGTTATTGGCTATGAGAATATTGCCAGTGTTAACGCTGTTTCTGTAGGCTTAGATTTTACTTACTTTAGAAGTTCAGGCTTTGCACTTATGTTTAACAACGCTTTAATTGTTGGTAGTGTTATTGATTATTCTATAGAATTTCTTTTGGGTTATTCAAAGGCGATTGGAAAACATTTAATAAGTTTTGGTTTAGGTTATCAAGGTGCATTTGGAGTGAACCTTGTTAAAAGTGGTGTGCTCTTTGAAGCAGGTGCTTTTGCAGTTAGAATAGATTATTCTTATTTATTTACTAGAAAGCTAGGAATTAATGCATCTATAACAGATGGAATTGGATTTATCTTTTACAATGGAAATCTTCATTTAAATAGATTTTCTTTAAAAGTTGGACCAGTTTTTAAATTATAGTTTAGGAGACATTATATGAAAAAAATATTATACTTTGGGTTTGTTTTATTATTTTTTGCCTCATGTAGTAGCATGAGAACATTTGAAATTAATAGGATTAGAAATAGTGAACCTACTATTTCTAGCATTCCAATTGAATCTTTTACTGTATTAGAAAGAGTTTCTGGCTCTGCAACTGTTTCTAGCGTTAAAAGGTCTGATGGCACATTTGATGGAGACACACATCTTTATGGAAGTCTTGATCAAGCTGATGCAATATATCTTAATTTAGGAATTGGGCTTTCTCCTAATCCAAAAACACCTTTTGATGCAGCATTAGCTAATGCAATTTATCAAATGGTAGAAAAGGCAGAGGCTCTTAAAGCTGATGCAGTGCTTTTTGTTCGCACAAAAACAGATGTTAAATATAACAAAACTTCACAAACTGTGACTGTAACGGTTTCAGGAACAGCTGTTAAATTAAAGTAACTTAATCTCAATTCTTACAAGGCACTTTTATAAAAAAGTGCCTTGTTTTTATAGCATGTCATTAACATGCTCCCCGCCTTTAATCTCCATTTTGCATTAGTTTAATAACATAAACATCATTTTTTTTGCCCTCAAAATGTCTAATTGACAAAACCTCTTTTCTTATGATAATTTAATGAAATTATATTTTTCTTAATGGGGGTGTCTTTGGCTTCGACTGAAAAGAAGGGGTGATGGTGGCAAGTAGGATGGTTTGTATCCTTAAAACAAACAAAGATTTAACTGCCAATAATAATGACGGTTATGGTTACGCACTAGCTGCTTAACCACGGAACCTATATTGTCCTGCTCTGAACGATATATGTGTTCTGTTGCCAACCAGAGCTTAAACTCAATATGTATTTCATAAGTGCATAATGAGGACATCTTATTATGATAGGGGTTTGACGCTTGCGGTGCTGACACCAAGCCTCAACAATCACCTCGCACCGATAAACTTGTAGATGCTGTTACAACACTTTTTAGGACGGGGGTTCAACTCCCCCCACCTCCAATTTACTAACCTAGTCTATAACATCTCATTCAAATTATTTAAGGTATAATTTATGCAAGCGAAAATTATGGGTAATCTCTTTAGGAAAGACTTTTTTAAAACGCTCCTTGTTGTAGCTGCTCCTATCACACTTCAAAACTTTATAAACTCTGCCGTGAACATGGCAGACGCTGTAATGATTGGTAGATTGGGCAAAGAAAGCATTACAGCTGTGGGGCTAGGAAACCAAATATTTTTTTTATTCAACCTTTTACTATTTGGACTTGTTTCAGGCTCTCTAGTTTTTAGCTCTCAGTTTTGGGGAAGAAAAGATATGCCAGGCATTCAAAGAACTACGGGGCTTTGCTTTATAATAGGCACAATAATGGGCTTTCTTTTCACTTTCTTTTGTTTTTTGCACCCTGAAGCTATCATTGGAATATATAGCAAAGATAAAAAAGTGATAGAGTTAGGGGCTAACTACCTAAAATATGTGTGTTTTTGCTTTTTCCCATTTGCATATAGCTTTTCTATTACAATGATTTTGCGCTCCATAGGAAAAATTAAACTAGCTGTTGTTACCACTGCAATTGGCTTTGCAGTAAACGTAACATTAAACGCAATTTTAATATTTGGCTTACTAGGAATTAAGCCTATGGGAGTTAAAGGTGCTGCAATTGCAACAGTAATTTCTAGGCTATTAGAGTTTTTAATTGTCTTATCTGTTTCAGTTATTAAAAAATATCCTGTTATAGGAAGCTTTAAAAACATGTTCTCTCTTTCAATCCGTTTTCTAAAAGGATATTTTATAGTTACAATGCCTGTAGTAATAGAAGAGGTTTTTTGGTCGCTTGGCATTACCACTCACAACTTTATATTTGCACAGCTTGGAACAGGGGAATATGCTGCTTTTAATATTGTAAATAATGTGTCTTTTCTTTTATGGGTAATTTTTATAGGTCTTGCTAATGGCTCTGCTATCATTATTGGAAACAAAATAGGAGAGGGAAAGATAGAAGAAACAAGAGAGTTTGCAAAATTTATAACAAAGCTATCGCCTTTATTAGCACTTGGCATTATTGTATTTTTTATCCCCATTTCTTTTTTAATTCCATATATTTTTGACGTAACAGAAGACGTGCTTTCATTAATTCCCACTCTTCTTCTTGTGCTATCCATCTATTATCCACTTAAAGCATATAACTCTGTTATGATTGTGGGAGTTTGTAGAGGTGGTGGAGACACTAGATTCTCCCTTTTCTATGACATATTTTTTATGTGGGCAGTGGCTATTCCTCTAGCTTACACATTTTCTCTTACTAATTTTGCATATGTTTGGCTAATTTACGCCTCTATTATGTCAGAAGAACCTCTTAAAATGATTTTAGGTTTAATAAGACTAAAAAGTGGCAAATGGCTTCATTGCGTGGTGTAAACTAGCACTAAACATTAATATTTTTGTGTGTTTGGAAAAGTATCTATGAGCTCTCCCCTTTAACTATTTTTTGATACATTGCAAAAAGATGGGAAAGGCGTTCACCGTCATTTATAAAATTTTCTTTACGATATAAACGGTCAACAGCTATATTTAATGCA
>CAUUIE010000045.1:0-14249 GCA_963545065.1 uncultured Treponema sp. | reverse complement strand
TTGTGAAAAAGATGGAATTACAAACAGGATGGAAAAAGCCCAATACACATAGGTTAGAAGGTGAACTTAAATTTGAAGTTACTATTACTAAAGTTATGTGTTATAATTTTGTTTTGTGTAATTTTTGTTAAAGTAACAATCTAACGCTTACACTTATATTTGTTTCATAAATATTCTTAAGCCCTTTGTCCCCTCCTTTTAGCTAAAAGGTGAGCTCCGTCTAGCTAGCAGGACGTCTCCTCTTAGCTAGACGGAGCCATCCTGCTAGCTAAGAGGCGTGATCTAGTGTTGCTAGAAATGCTCCATCATTTCTTAAATGATTAGGTGCACACTCTAGCCGTTACATAGCATCAATTCTAGCTAGAAATGTGGTCCGCTTCTAGCTAAAACGAAAGTCCGTTTCTAACTAGAATGGAAGGGGACTGCATTACAATATTAAGGATGCGTTTATTAATAGTGATGGGACTCGCGTTTTAGTAGTAAATGGGGGCATTCTAGTTAGAGGTAAGGCTAGCTTCTAGCAATAGCTTTAGGGTATTTTTTAACAAAATTAGCTTTTTAGATTTGGCTTAAAAGATCAGATTTTTAAGCTTTAAGGAATGTGATTAATACTTTTCTAGCAAGAAATTTAGTTAGTGTCTTTTTAGTTTCTATGTATAACAATCATAATGAAAAGGCTTTTAATGCAATTAAAGAAATTGATGGAATAACACGAAAGCGAAAAATGTGGGTAAAAAAAATACAAAAACTTGATGAATTAACTAGGGTAATAACCGATAGTATGAATGAGATGCTAATAAGTGCATATTTAAATTCAAAAAACAAGGCAAGAAGTTTTAAAGATTACTAATTAAAGACAAATGATGTGTTTATGGTTTAGTGAAAGAAGTTAGTAACTTTACAAGTTTGCACTTTGATAAATTAAATTATTATTTTTGTTATGAAAAAAGAAGAATCTTTATTTGATTATGTTGAAATTTCACCCTTTTCTAAAGACGAAAACATAGAAAATAGCTATATAGATAGTGTAAAAAACGCAAATGAAAAAGTGCCATTGGCATATAGAATGAGACCTCAATCTTTAGATGCATTCATAGGTCAAGAGCATATTATAGGAAAAGATGGAATTTTAAGGCGAGCAATTGAAAGAGATGCAATTTCTTCCATTATATTTTATGGACCTCCAGGCACTGGAAAAACAACTCTTGCATATTTAATTGCAAAGCACACAAAGGCTTTTTTTGTTTCTTTAAATGCTGTTCTTTCTGGTGTGCAACAAATAAGAGATGAAATTCAAAAAGCACAAAATAGAAAGAGGCAACAAGCAAGAAAGACTATTTTATTTGTGGATGAAGTGCATAGATGGAATAAAAGTCAACAAGATGCTCTTTTGCCACATGTTGAAAATGGCACTGTTATTTTGATTGGTGCTACTACAGAAAACCCTTTTTTTGAAGTGAATAAGGCTATTATTAGTAGGAGTAGGGTGTTTGAATTGAAAAGATTAGAAAAGCATCACTTAGAAAAAATCTTATATAATGTTTTTCATGATAGGGAAAAAGGTTACGGGAATTTTAATATAACGTTAGAAAATGGAGTTTTAGAAAATATAGTTTCATCTAGTGCAGGAGATGCTAGAATTTTATTAAACACAATTGAATTTTGTGTGGAAGTGTCATCTAAATGCTGGCCCCCTAAAAATGGAGATGAGATAGTAATAAGTCTTGGCACTCTTATTGATATAACACAAAAAAAACATATTAGCTATGATAAAAAAGGCGACTATCATTATGATGTTATAAGTGCGTTTATAAAATCTGTAAGGGGTGGGGATGTGGATGCAGCTCTTTACTATCTTGCGTTGATGTGTGAAGCAGGAGAAGACCCTCATTTTATTTTTAGGCGACTTTTAATTCTTTCTGTAGAAGATGTAGGGCTTGCTTGCCCTAATGCGATAAGTATAGTTTATTCTGCAAAGGAATCTTTTGATATGGTGGGAATGCCTGAAGGAAAGTATTTTCTTTCGTTTGCTACTATATATCTTGCAACTAGACCTAAGTCTAATAGTGTTTCGGCTTTTTTTGAGGCAGAGTCTTATGCAAAAGAACACAATGGAGAAGTTCCACTCCATCTTAAAGACTCTTCAAGAGATTCTTGTCTTTCTCATGGTAAAGGTTATTTATATCCACATGATTATGAAGGGCATTGGGTAGCTCAGCAATATCTTCCAGACTGTGCTTTAGGAAAAGTTTTTTATAAGCCATCAAATGAAGGTGATGAAAGAGCTTTTAAAGAAATATTGGAAAAAAGAAGAAATAAAATGTAAAAAATATTGCTTAAGCTAATGTTTTCTTTTGTAACTTATGCAAATTATCTTTTGTTATACTATAGTAATATTATAGATTATTAACATATTTTTGTGTTGGAAGGTGAAAATGAGACGTAGTTTTTTTCTATTATTTGCTTTATGTTTGTTTTCTACTGGGCTATATGCACAAGCAGATTTGCAACCAATAGCTGAAGTTAAGCTTTTAAAAAGAGAACCAATTACTCTAGGTCAATTAAAATTGCAAATTGCCACATTGGAAAAAGGTTATGCTAGAAAGCTTTCGGTAGAAGAAAGACGAAAAGTACTTGATGGAATAATAAATGAGCGGTTGTTAAGACAAGCAGCTGAAAAAGAAGGAATTAAAATAGCAGATTCACAAGTGAATGAATATTTTAATAATATGTTGTCTCAGCAGGTGGGCTATCCTATTACAGAGGCAGATTTTGCAAAATTAATAGAAAAAGAGACAAAACAAAGTTTTAATGATTTTATGAAAGCTCAAACAGGAATGACTGTAGCAGAGTCTAAAGAGTTTTTAAGGGGACAGATAGCAGTTCAAGTGTATGTTGGGCAAAAAAAAGGTGCTGATCTAGGAAAGATAGCAGGGCCTACAGATGCTGAAATTCGTTCGAAATATGATATGAATAAGCAGTCTTTTGTAAGACCTGACACTGTAAAATTGTTTCTTGTTGCAGTTCCAAAGCAAAATAATGCAAAAGCAGAGAAAGAGAAGGCTGAAGCTTTGAGAAAGAAGATTACTCAAAATCTTAAAGTTATAGAAGAAATTAAAAAAGATTCGGGAGAGAAGGCAGGATATTTAGCAGAATATGTATACGCTGCAAAAACACAATTAGCAGCTCAGCAGATGGGAATAACAATGGAGGCTTTGGCAGGAATATTTAAGCAAAAGATTAATTACATTAGCACTGTTACAGAAATGCCTAATCATTTTCAATTTTTTGTAATTATTGAAAAGCTTGACGTTAAAATATTAACATTAAGCGATGTTATTGACCCAAACCAAACAACTACTGTGTATGAATATATTCGCCAAATGCTTACAGCAGAAAAACAAAACATAGCATTACAACAAGCCATTCAACAACTTACAGACACTTTGCGCACTCCTAGTAATTTTAGAATGTTAAAAGATGATGCATCTTTAAATAAGTTACTTAATTGGTAAGATTTTATTTGCCGATGTAGAGAGAAAAGAAAAGCTTCTTTATCTTAAGGTTTCAGAAAAAGGGGTTTGTGTGTATGGCGTTGTCGCGTAAAGATTCTCGCATTTTGGCGTTTCAGGGTTTGTGTGCATGGGCTTCAGGTTCAAAGCTAGATGATGTTTTGTTATATTCGTGGATTGATGATGAAATAAGAAAAACATTAACTGAAGAAGATTTACTTTTTTCAACTATATTAATTAATGGGACTGTGGAACATATAGATGAAATAGATGCAAAAATAAAAGCAACACTTAATAATTGGGATTTTTCACGAATAAATATTTTGGATAAATCTAATCTAAGGTTGGGCACTTATTCTCTTATTTACCAAAAAGACATCTCTCCTATCATTATAATAAATGAAGCTATTCATATTGCAGTAGATTATGGAACAGATGATTCTTATAGGTTTGTCAACGGTATACTTGACAGCATTAAAAACTCATTATAGTATATTTTTAATATGAAACGTCTATATTTTCCATTTATATGTGTGCTTTTAGTTACGTTTTTTGTTGCTTGTAAAAAAACTGAAAATGCTAGTAAGTTTTTTTCGCAAATAAAAACAATAGATTCATATATATCACATGGCGAAAATGATAAAGCTCTTTCTTTGCTTATAGCCTTAGGTTATGATGTTAGAGATGCAAGACAAGCACTTTCTATAACTAAGAGAATGCTATCTATTGGCTCAAAACCTGAAGCGATTAAGTTTTTACAAAAGACTATTACTAATATGCCAGATTCTCAAGAACTTGTAGCCCTCCTTATTTCAACTTTAATAGATTCTGGTAGAGATGAAGGCATTGAAGAATATGCTCCTCTAGTTAAAAATAGCTCATATGCTTCTCTTGTTGCTGAGTCTGTAGCTTTTAAAAAACATATTCCCCATTTTTTTTCCATTGATCCATATTGTTGGGAAGCAGCATATAGGCTAACTGGAGAGCAATCTTTTTTACAAGTTTCTGCAATGTCTTTTTGCAAAGATGGAAAGATAGAAAGGGCAGAGTTTTTGCGAGAAGCTATTCCGCGTGGCGAGCTTATAAAAAACCCTTTTTTTTGGTCTTGCATTTCTTTTGATTTAGGGCATTTTGATTTTATTTTTAAACATTTGGATTTGTCTATTTTAAATGCAGAAGATGCTGGCGTTTATGAAGTTAAAGATGTTGATGTTAATAAAGCTTCTCGCCATTTGCTTTTAGCAGCAGATGCAGCATATGGATTAGGAGATATAGATATTGCACGTGCTTATTGGCAAACTTGTGCAGATTTAAATCAGTCTACACCTATTGCTCTTTATAATTTAGCACTTACAAGTGAAACAGAAGAAGAAAAAGCTAAAATGTTTGTGGAATGCATTCAAAAATATCCTTCATATTATCCTGCAATTTCTTCTTATGTTAGGCAGTATTTAGCATTAAAAGATAGCGAAGTTCCAGATGAAGTTACAAAGTATTTGGCAGAAAGAGGGTTTTATTCTATGAAAGCCGAAGATGTATACCTTAGTTTGCCAAATCTTGTGTATTCTCCTGATAAGTTACTACAATCTGCCATGCAGCTTGAAGACCATGATCCTAGGATTGATATTGAGCATTTTAGATATAATCATTATAAGGGAATAGATTTTAGATCGGGTATTGCTGATATGTGGAAGCTATTGGAGCTTTATCCTGATAATGTTGATGTTCGTACTTATGCAAAATGGTATTTTTCACATTGTAGAGACTTTAATGCTTGTTTTAGTGTTGGGGATACAGGCAATGAAGCACTTGATGCTTTTTATTTAGGTCTTGAAAAAGCAATAAGATCGTTTACAGATGATGATATTATAGAATCTTTTTCTAAAGCTGCTACAGTGCAAGAGTATAGGGTGTTTGCAACGGCAAATATTGCTTATGTTTATAATCAACAAAAGTTAAAAGATAAAGCTATAGAAACACTTTCTCTAGCATCTTCTATGACAGATAATCCAAAAATTAAAAGTCGCCTGCATTACCAATTGGCTTTAATGCTTTCAAGTGTTAAATCTTATGATAGGGCTATTAGTGTTTTAGGTTATGCCATAGAATTAGACCCAGAAAATTATCCTGCACAAGTTTTGTCTGAAAAGCTTAAGTTATTAAAGTAACGCTTAAAAAACGTTTATTTTTGCGTTTCAGATTCTATAAATGCCTTTATCTCATTTATCATTTTGCAAGATATGTTTATTGTTGCCTTTATTTCTTCTGTGTTTGCATCCCTTAAAGCTTCAAGTGATGAAAACTTTTTTAGTAATGCACTTGCTCTTTTTTTACCAATATGAGGAAGATGTTCAAAGATAGATGTAGTTTTTGCTTTGTTGTTTAATTTGCTAACTCTAGTGTTAGAAAATCTATGTGCTTCATCTCTTACGCGTTGCAAAAGTCTTAGACCATAGCTACGACGAGGCAATATTAATGGGTTTGAAGAATTTGGAAAATATATTTCTTCGTTTTTTTCAGCAAGCCCAATTATTGGAATGTTTAAGTTTAGTGCTTTTAATATCTTCCAAGCAACATTAACTTGACCCTTTCCACCATCAATCAAAATTAAATCTGGTAAATCTAGCCCCTCGTTGATAACTCTAGTATATCTTCGTGCAACTGCTTCTTGCATGGATTTATAGTCATCAATAATCCCATTGGTGTTTTTTAAGCGAAAGATGCGATAATTTTTTTTATCTGGTTTGCCATTACAGAAAGAAACCATAGCTGCCACTGTGAAATTACCTTTTAAATGTGCAATGTCAAAACCTTCAATTATAGTGGGCAATGTTTCACACTTAATGATGTCTTTTAATTCTTGTAATGCAGGAATATCTCCTTGGCATCTTAATCTTGAAATAATGTCTTCTTTTGCATTAAAACAAGCCATTTCAAGAGCAGCATAGTGATGCCTGCTTTCTTTTTTGTTAAAATGTTTTTCTATAAGCAATTCACGAGAATAATTGTATTGACTTTTTAAATTGCTTGCTACCTGAGTGTATTCATATTTTTGTGTTTGTGCACTAAGCGGATTATATTCAATTTCTTCTGCAATTATTGAAGAGGTGAATATCTTTACTTCTACTTTTAATTCTTTTTTTAACCATGTTTTTGCAAGCTCTGCATCGTCGGCTGAAAGAATGAATATGCTTGGTGGCACAGTAGCATTATCTATATAATAGCTCATAAAAAATTCTAGTATTGCCTCACTACTAGTTTTTAATGTTTCAGCTCTGTATAAATCTCTAGCTACTAGTCTTCCTCCACGCATTTTAAGAACAGCAAAAGATATCATTTGCCCAGCATTTGCCCAACCTATGTAGTCCCGTGCAGTGTAGTCTAGGTCTTGTACTATGTTTTTATCTGTAATTGCATTTATGGCTTCTATATTGTCTCTTAATGTTTTTGCTCTTTCAAAATCTTCTTCTTTAACAGCCTTTTTCATTTCACTTTCTAAATTTTTAATTACTGTTTTTGTGTTTCCTTGCAATATAGAAACAATTTCTTTTATTGATTTATTATATTCTTCTTCAGTTATTTTTCCACAACATGGAGCATCACAATGCCCAATGTGATAATATAAACAAGGAGCATCTCTTTTTTTTATTTTTTTACATTGGTGCAATTTATAGTTTTTTTTTACCATGTCCAAAAAAACATCTACATTGTTGACATTTGGGAATGGACCAAAATATTTGGAACCATCATTGTAAATTGTGCGTGTTCTATAAATACGCGGAAAAGTTTCGTTTGTCAATTTTAGCATAGGGTAGGTTTTGCCATCTTTTAGGCTTATGTTATATTTTGGTTTATGTTTTTTGATAAGGGTGTTTTCTAATAAAAGTGCTTCATATTCGTTTTGAGTTTTAATATACTCTAACACTTTTGCATTAGAAAGTAAAAGACGCGTTTTTATATCTTTTTTTGCATTAAAGTATGAAGTAAGCCTAGCTTTTAGAGATTTAGCTTTGCCAACATAGATTATAAGCCCAGTATTGTTTTTCCATAAGTATACACCACTTGTTTTTGGAGCATTTAATGCTATGCTATGTAGGCTTTCAAAAATTGTTTTCTCTTCATTTTGCATAATTGTTTATTATGTTTAAATGTAATTTATTTATTTTTTGATAATAAATCAAGATATAGAAAAATTGTTAACATGGAAAAAAGTGATTAAAAACAAAACTGATAGTAGCTATTAACAATAGATAGAAGGTAAGGCGTCGATCAGAATCGAACTGATGCATAAAGGTTTTGCAGACCTCTCCCTTACCGCTTGGGTACGACGCCAATTTAACAATATGCTAATAAAAAATGTAAAAATATTCAAGTGGGCATATAAACATATTACATTTCATTTAATGCTTGAGTTATCATGTCTTTTTCCCAAGATATAAGCATTTTTTCATTGTTTTCTGTGCCGTTTTTGATATCTGCCATAATTCTAAAAACAGGCTCTGTTCCCGAAGCTCTCATCCATATAAAACTTAAAGCGTCATTTTTATCATTATAAAAAATGATTTTAACACCTCCCTTATCCACCAATGAAAAATTAGAAGTGATATCTAAGGTTTCTTTCCCAACATATGCAAAAGCTTTGTAAAATTCAAAATTGTAATTATGTTTAAACTTTTCTTTTTTTGTTTTCCATTCATTAATAAAAATATTTTGAAAAGCTTTTCTAAATGCTTTTTGATTTTGAATTTTAACTTTTAATATTGCACGTTCACTTGAAACTGGAGTTGTAACATATTTAGGAATGCTAGAAACAATATCAGAAAAAGAGAACGTTTCTTTGTTATTAAAGTTTTTATTTCTACTATTTAACCAATATTTAAATAAATTATGTTTTTCATCATTTAATAAAAAAAACTTTAAAAGAGCAAAGAGTGTGTTTAATGGGTCTCTAACAAGAGAAGGAGGCACTATGCACCCTCCATTAGAACCTTCTCCTAAAATACGTGTTATGTAACCTTTTTTTGATACATCTTTTGCTAAATTAACAACATTTGCTTCCCCAACTTCTGCTCTAAAAACTTCAAATGAAAGACTAGAGGCTATGTCTTCTATCAGCATGGATGTAGGTCCATTTGCCACTACGGCAAGGCGAGCTTTATTATCTTTTAATTTGATATGGACAATTTCAGAAATTACAGCAAGTGCAAAAACTTGTTGTGGTTGTAATATCTGTGGATTGCCTTCATCATCAATATAGACTACATTTCCACGGTCACCATCACAGTCTGGCATGTAACCTAAAAACGTGCCATTCCCATTTTTTTCTTTGTAAAGAGTTTTAAGTATGTTTTGAATTGTGTTTAAGTTCTCCCCTTCAGGAATTATGCCATGTTCAATTTTGCATGGACTATCGTTATATGAAATGAAATGAAGGTTAAGACTTTCAAATAATCTTTTGTCTATGGAAGAAGCTCTTGCACTACCATTAAAATCGCAAGCGATATATATGGGTTTTGTATTATTTAATTGTGCATTTTGAATTTTCATTTTTTCAAAAAAATATTGTGCTTGGTTTTCGTCCATATTCCCCGAAATAACTTGTTTTGCATTTTCTAAATATGAATTAAAGGCTTCATCTTTTTCTTTTGCTGATTCTATGTGTGAAATACATTCTGTTTTTGCCTTTTCTATAATTTCTTTTGCTATTTCTAGTTCATTTTGTTCTACTAAGTCTTTAAATATTTTAATTAATTGATCGGCTTTGATTCCTTCAAATACTCCTTGTTCGCCTGTTCCAAATTTAAAACCATTATAGCCTATTGGGTTATGACTTGCAGAGACATAAAAAAAAGCAGCTTTTTTAACTCTTGCGTAACTCATTGCCTCTGGAATAGGGGAGATGCCAATATTATATATTTCTAAATTATTAGCATATTTTTTTAAAGCATAAAATATAATTTTTTCTAATATTTCACCTGTTGGTCTAGTATCTCTTCCTAAAACCACTTTTGTTATATTATTGTAATTTTTTTTTATAAAATTACAAAATGCCATAGCTACAAACACTGTTAAAATAGAATGAGCTCTAGTAATTTCTTTTGTGTTTGACTCCGCTTTTTCTTGAATATTAAATAGACCACGCCAGCCAGATGCAGATAATATCATTTTTTCTAGCGTTTGTTTTAAAACATCTGTTGCAATGTTATAATTTTCTTCCATTATAAAATCTCCATATTATTATAAAACTACTTCATATTAAAATAAACTGATAATATTGTCAAAAAGAGTGAGTATGAATGAAATAAAGAAGAAAAGAAGATTAACTTTGTTTTTTAACTTCAAAATGGCTAAATGTCATATCAAATGTAGCTCTTCCTTGTGTTGCTGAACGTAAATCAGTAGAAAAACCAAACATTTTTTCTAATGGTGCTTTCCCGTGAATTATTTGAGCATTGTTTAATTCTTCCATGCTTATTATAAGACCGCCACGTTGCGTCATTTGATTCATTGCATCGCCTACAAAGCTCTTATCACAAGATATTTCTACATTCATATATGGTTCTAATAAAATAGGTGATGCTTTTAATAATGCTTCTTCCATACACATAGCAGCACAAGATTCAAAAGCAAAAATAGTAGAAGAATCTTCCTTGTATGTAGCATCTAATAATTCTACTTCTACATCAACACAAGGATACCCAAAGCGAATGCCACTAGAAAAAGAAGACATTACTGTTCTTTCTATAGCTTCTAACACTTCAATTGGCAATCCGTGCAACTTAGTCTGCCCTTGAGGGTAAGCCTTTACCTTTGAAACAAAGGAATTCCCTTCACCTCTTTTTAATGGAGAAACTTTAAAAGTTAATTCTGCAGTATTTTCCTTTCCTGAAATTACCTTACTATATTTATGGTTATGAGTTGCTACATTTTCTATTGATTCCCTATAGGTTACTTGTGCTTTTCCTATTTTTGCTTTTATATTAAACTCTTGTAACATGCGGGTAATTAATACATCAAGATGTAACTCTCCCATACCTGAAATAATTAGTTGCCCTGTCTCTTCATCTTCTTTAGATTTAAAAGTAGGGTCTTCCCTAGACATAATTTCTATAGCATCTTTTAATTTATCACGCTCTGAAAGGCTTTCGCTTTCTACAGCAACAGAAATAACAGGCTCTGGAAATTCCATTTTTTCTAACAAGATATGCGAAGATTCCACACTTAAAGTGTCCCCTGTTTGTGTTTCTTTAAGCCCTACAAAAACAGCAATATCACCTGCTTCAATAGAATCTATCTGTTCTGCTTTATTTGAATGCATTCTTAAAATTCGCCCAATTCTTTCTCTCTTCTTCTTTGCAACATTATAAATAGTGGAGCCACTTTTAATTGCACCTGAATACATTCTAGCATAACACAAATGCCCTTTTTCTTTATCATATTGTAATT
This sequence comes from uncultured Treponema sp., assembly GCA_963545065.1. Classification (GTDB taxonomy): domain Bacteria; phylum Spirochaetota; class Spirochaetia; order Treponematales; family Treponemataceae; genus Treponema_B. The sequence continues at coordinate 3,291 of CAUUIE010000045.1, read as the reverse complement.
TAAAAATTAAAGCTAAGGGAATGGAATCTTTTTTACAAGGAATTTCTAAATAATCATCTTTTTTAATATCATGTGCTGTAATTGGGGGCACATCAAGTGGGGATGGAAAATATTCTTTTATTGCATCTAAAAGAGGTTGTATTCCAATATTCTTTCTTGCACTACCACATAAAAAAGGCACAGCTAAAAAGGATAATAACCCCCTTTTAATTTCTTTTTTAATAAGCTCTTCTGAAATCTCTTCTTCATTTAAGATTTTCTCTGTAATTTCATCAGAAAAAGATGAAAGTGCATCTAACATTTTATCTCTCCAAAGAAGAGCTTCTTCCTTTCTTTCTTGACACACAGGCTTTGTAGTAAATTTTTCTCCTTGTGTTTGTTCATCCCAATAAATTTCTTCCATTTTAATTAGGTCAATAACACCCTTAAAAGTGTCTCCTGCACCTATTGGAATTTGCAATGGAAAAGTGGCAACATTAAACTTTTGTTTTACCTCTTCAATAACCTTAAAGAATGATGCTCCCATCCTATCCATTTTGTTTACAAAACAAAGTCTTGGAACCTTATAACGATCTGCTTGATGCCATACAGTTTCAGTTTGTGGCTGAACACCACCAACTGCACACAAAACAGCAATAGTAGCATCTAACACACGAAGAGAACGCTCCACCTCTGCAGTAAAATCTACATGTCCTGGCGTATCTATAATATTAATTTGGCAATCTTTCCAATAGGTTGTAGTAGCGGCACTTTGAATTGTAATGCCTCTTTCTTGTTCTTGTTGCATCCAATCCATAGTAGCCTGACCATCGTCAATCTCGCCTATTTTATGTATTTTTCCTGTGTAAAATAAAATACGTTCTGTTGTTGTAGTTTTCCCTGCATCTATATGTGCCATTATTCCAATATTACGTATATTTTCCAACATATAAATAAACTCAAGAGAATTGAGGTTAGCACTAATCAATTCACCTTCAAATTGATCAGTGCACCTTATTAAGAATATAATATTTAAAAAAAATAATTAGTTTTTTATGCCGTAGCGAGCCTTAAACTTTTCAATTCTTCCAGCAGTGTCAACGAGTTTTTGTTTACCCGTAAAAAAAGGATGGCATTGTGAACAAATTTCTACTTTTATATTTTTCACAGTTGAACGTGTTTCTATTACATTTCCACAAGCACATGTGATAGTTGCTTTTTCATATTTTGGATGAATATCTTTTTTCATACTTATCTCCCCATAACAACAATACTTAAGAATGGTAAATTATTATATTCATAATAAAATATTATGCAAGACCACCATTCATAGACTTTAAAAAAGCCTCGTTATTTTTTGTTTTTTTCATTTTATCAATTAAAAACTCAATAATTTGAGTGTCATCTAATGGATTTATAAACTTTCGCAAAACCCACATTAAATTCATTTCATTTTCTGTTAATAATAATTCTTCCTTGCGTGTTCCAGATTTCTTAATATTAATTGCAGGAAAAAGCCTGCGTTCAGAAAGCTTCCTATCAAGATTAACTTCCATATTCCCTGTGCCTTTAAATTCTTCAAAAATTACCTCATCCATTTTACTACCTGTTTCTACAAGAGCGGTAGCAATAATAGTAAGACTTCCTCCCTCTTCAATGTTTCTTGCAGCACCAAAAAAACGCTTAGGTTTGTGTAATGCATTGGAATCTACACCACCTGAAAGCACTTTTCCAGAAGTTGGCATTGTTTGGTTATATGCACGTGCCAAACGGGTAATAGAATCCAATAATATTACCACATCATATTTGTGTTCTACTAATCTTTTTGCTTTTTCCATAACCATTTCTGCCACTTGAATATGTCTTGTTGCCTGCTCATCAAAAGTGGAAGAAATAACTTCAGCGTTCACGCTTCTTTCCATGTCTGTTACCTCTTCAGGGCGCTCATCAATGAGTAAGACGATTAAGTACACTTCAGGATGATTTTCCGTAATTGCATTTGCTATTTTTTGCAAAAAGATTGTTTTACCAGTTCGAGGAGGAGCTACAATTAAAGCACGTTGACCCTTACCTAATGGAGAGAAAAGGTCTAAAATGCGAGTAGAAATCTCTTCTGTTTTTGTTTCTAAGTGCAACTTATTTCTAGGATATAAAGGAGTTAAATTATCAAATGGAATGCGACGCTGTGATTTTTCCACTTCATCAAAGTTTACAGTTTCAATTCTTAAAAGTGCAAAATACCTTTCTCCATCTTTTGGAAACCTAACTTGTCCAGAAACAGTGTCTCCTGTTCTTAAATTAAAAAGCCTAATTTGGCTAGGTGAAACATAAATATCATCACTACTTGGCAAGTAGCTGTTTTGTGGAGAGCGCAAAAAACCATATCCATCTGCTAAAATCTCAAGAGCACCAGAGCCTACAATTGTGCCACCTTTCATTGTGTGCACTTTTAATATTATATGGATAAGTTCTTGTTTTTTTAGCGAAGCTAATTCTTCTTCTGCTATGCCATAGCTAATAGCAAGAGAACGAAGGTCATTCATTTTCATTTTTGTAAGATCATTTATAACAAGTTTTTCGTCCGCCTTGCTGTTATCTTGGACTATGTCATCAGAAACAGTTTTTGAAATTCCTCGCCTTTCATAAGATGGTGCACGCCTTACCTTTTTTCCATCTCTTTCCTCTAATGATGTAGCTGTGCTTCGCCTAATGCGTGGCGTTCTTACTACAACCCTTTTTTCACTTTCTGCATCTGAAAAAAGAGTTGCTTCTGTATTATGTCCTTCATTCATTTCAATAAATTCATCTTGATCGTTGCTTTTTACCACCTGATAATCTCCCATTTTTTTTAAAATTGAGTTATATAAGACATTTGATTATATTGTTATTAAAAATATACATAAATTCTGCAAGGGAATATTAATTGTTGATTGTGTACTTTAGAAAAAGATATAGTCTGATTAAAATCTACCTTATACTTATCGGTGATTATTGTCAAGGGTTAAATAAATTAAATTTATTTATTGTATAATATGTTGAGTTTATTTAAGAAAATTACAAAACAACAATTTCATGGTTCAATGCCAATAATTACAAGTGGAACGGAAGGAATGCCCCTACCTTGTCTTACAACATTGTATAGCTCCCCCTCATAGTAAGCAATACCAGAACTCATTTTTGCTTGTAAAAATTTCATTGGTAGTATTTCAATACCAACATCAATTTTGTTTCCCATATAAAATGCTAAATGCTTAACAAATAAATCATAGGCTACAAAAGAATATTTACCAAACTGCACCTCAATTGCAACAC
>CAUUIE010000044.1:0-14502 GCA_963545065.1 uncultured Treponema sp. | reverse complement strand
CATTTGTAAAGCGTATTTATGCACAAAAAAGACGTTTTATGATTTTAACAATAGATGATATTCCAGCTCGTGTTGCAGATGTGTTTTTAATGCTGGATGAGACTATAGCTCATCTTGATCGCTCAAGAGATTCTAGAACATTTGAGATTACCACAGAAGAAGTTTCTCGCTGGGCAGGACTTTCTATGGAGCAAACAGCGGAAGCAATAAATAAGTTTGTAGAACAAGGAAGACTTGATGTCTACCAAGACAAGATCACTGTGCATAACATGACAGATTTTGCAAGATATGTGAGCACAAGAAGGTCAAAGAAGAATTAAGGATTATGATGAAAAAAAAGCCAATTGATACAACAAAATTAATAGACAATGCTGTTAAAAAAGATTTAAACTGGAACCCTGAGAATGTTAGAGTTGAGGAATTGAGTGATGGCAATGTTAATTATCTTTTCCGAATTATCAATAAAGAAACTCGTGAAAGTGTTGTTATCAAAATAGCGGATAGTGTTACTCGCATGAGGCCTGATGGGGAAGTGAGCCCTTATAGAAATTGCATAGAAGCAAATAAATTGGAATGGTTCACTGATTGTAGTAGAATACTTCCTAAAGATGCCCTCACATTAAAGGCTCCAAAAATAATTTCAATCGATGAAAGAAAACATTATTTTCTAATGGAAGATATTGTACCTTCTATTACATTGCGACAAGCTTTGATGGAAGGAGTTATGCCTATAGATTTAGGCTTTCGTTTTGCAACATTTATTTCTAGCTCACAAATTCCATACGTTGAACTTATTGAAAGGCGTGGGTTTATTACTGGCAATGATATTTCTTGTGATGACTTAATTAAAATAACAGAAGATTTAGTTTTTACTGCTCCTTTTTTTGATGAAAGAGGAAGAAATGTATACACTGAAGGTAATGAAGAATTTTTGAAGAATGAAATTACTAATGATAAGCATTTGCGTTTTATAAGTGCTAAGCTATTAAATAAGTTTAAAACTTATAAACAGTCTTTGATACATGGAGATCTTCATACAGGTTCTGTATTGGTTAGATTTAATGGGAAAAAAGTTACTGGTAAACCTTCTAACAACATGGAGATGTTTTTAATTGATGCAGAATTTTCAACTGTTGCTCCTATTGCTTATGATATGGGCAATGTTATAGCTCATTTTGCTATAGCAGACATATATAATATGTCCAAGCCTAATATTGCGCTAAAAAAGAAGTTAGAATTTCATAAATATATGTCAAGAGAAATAGATATTTTTGTTTCTTGTTTTAGGAATCTTAGTTTTATTTTGTTGAAGTATGACATTAGGAATCCTATATATAAAAACACTAGGTTTGTTAAAAGGTATATAGAAGATACCATTAATGATGCTTGGAAGTATGCAGGACTTGAGATGATTAGGCGTGTTGTAGGTTCTAGTAAAGTTCCCGAACTTACTAGTGTTACAGACATAGAAAGTAAAATTGAGATGGAAAAAATGATAATTAAAACTGCAAAAGATTTTATCTTCTTTAGTGATAAAACTAACGATAAAGATTGAGGTGTTATTATGAAAAAAAATGAAGTTGCTACGTCTTTAATGAAGTTTGTTGATGAAAGTCCTTCAATGTATCATGCAATAGCTAATTTAGCTAAAATGTTAAAAAATGCAGGATATGCAGAGCTTTCAGGTGGAGATGCTTTTAAGTTAAAAGCTGGAGGTAAATATTTTACTTGCACAAATGGAAGTGCAATTATTGCATGGAAGATGGGAAAGAAAATAGAAAATGGTTTTAGAATTATAGGAAGTCATAGTGATTCTCCAACATTTAAGATTAAACCTTCTCCCGATATCACAGTGCAAAACCACTATGTTAAACTTAACACAGAGTGTTATGGGGGAGCCATAGTTTCGACATGGTTTGATCGACCATTATCTGTTGCTGGTAGGCTTACAATAAAAGGAAAGGATGTTATTAGCCCAGAGGTTCGTCTTGTCAACATCGATAAAAACTTTTTAATTATTCCAAATCTTGCCATACACATGAATAGGGAAGTAAACGAAGGCTATTCTTATAATAAGCAAAAAGATACACTTCCTTTAATGGCAATTGTTGAAGGTAAAACATCTGATAAAAAATCTTCATTTATGAGTATTCTTGCAAAGGAAATGGGCTTAATACCTGAAGATGTTTTAGCTTTTGATTTATATTTGTATGATAGGACACCAGGTGCTTTTGTTGGAGCTAATAAAGAATTTTTTTCACTTCCAAAAATTGACAATCTTGGGATGGCTCATCCATCTATTAAAGCATTAATTTCTAGTGCTGATGAAGATTTTACACAAGTGTCTTGTGTTTTTGACAATGAGGAGATTGGCTCTTTAACACGAGCAGGAGCTGGAAGTCCATTTTTATCTGACACACTAAAGAGAATAGTTATTGCGGGGATGCAATCACAAAAAATTGATGAGCCTTTTTTTGAAGTTTTTCAACGTGTTTTACATTCATCTTTCATGATTTCAGCTGATCAAGCACATGCTTTGCATCCTAATTATACAGAAAAAAATGATATTACAAACTTTCCTTTAATGAATAATGGACCTGTTATTAAAATATCTGCTCCTATGTCTTATATGAGTGATGCAGTTTCTGCTTCCGTTTTTAAGGAAGTTTGTAAGCGTGCTGATGTTCCTTTTCAAACATTTGTTAATCGCTCTGATATGAGAGGGGGCTCTACAATAGGACCTATAACTATGGGGAATTTAAATATTCGCTGTGTTGACATTGGAAATCCAATCCTATCTATGCACTCTGTAAGGGAACTTGGTGGGAGTTTAGACCAAGAATATATCGAAAGAGCTTTTGCTTCATTTTATAAAGCTTAAAAAAGTTTAAACATTTAAATTCTAGTTAAGGAAATGCCATTACACTATATTGTATTTATCTGTATTGCAGTTTTTCTCGGTGGCTTTTTTGATTCCATTGCAGGTGGGGGAGGGCTTATTACCTTACCTGCTTATCTTTTTATAGGATTACCTGCAGATGTAGCCTTTGTATGCAATAAATTTGGAGCAGGTTGTGGAACTACTTTTTCTGCAATTAATTTTTTTGCATCTGGAGCTGTTAAAATAAAAGTGGCAGTTTTTTCTGGCATTTTTGCATTTTGTGCATCTCAAATAGGTACTCGCTTAGTTTTAAGTATTGACCCAATTCTTTTAAGAAGTGTTATTTTTATACTTTTACCCATAGTTGGTGTTTTGGTTTTATTTAAAAGAGATTTAGGGAGTGTTGATTCTTCAAGCACTGTTCCTAAAAAAAGAAAAATATTTTTTGCAATAATAATAGGTGTTTTTGTTGGCTTTTATGATGGTGTTTTTGGTCCTGGTACAGGTACTTTTGCAATAATTGCATATACTACTTTAATAAAATATGATGCAAAAACAGCTGCAGGAAATTCAAAAATACTAAATCTTTTTTCTAATTATTCTTCTCTTATACTAGGCATTTTAAGTGGAAAAATAATATATTCTCTTGTTATTCCTGCGGCCATTGCAGGAATTGCAGGAAATTTTATAGGTTCAACTCTTGCAATTAAAAATGGAAATAAGATAATTAGACCTATGATGATATTGGTGGTAGTTCTTTTATTTATTAATCTTTTGTATAACTTTGTTATGATGATGAGGGGGTAAATGAAAATGAAAAGATGACAGAATATTTTTATGAGTAGTTACTTAAGACTTAAATCAAAACATCTTATAGATAAGTCGTAGCCTATTCTTAAGTTAGGCAACACTTTCCTAACTCTTTAATTTGTTTTGATTTTAACTTAATTTCAAAATCGAGATATTTTAAGGAGTGAATTATGAAAAGCTTAAAAATTTTATTCGTTGTTGTTGGTTTATTGTGTTTGACTTGTAGACATTCAAACAAGGATGATGTATCAAACAAAATAGGTGAAAAGAAAACTTTTGCCATAACAATTGAAAATGTTGAAAATGGCAAAATAAGTGCTAAGTTGGGTGAAAAAGATTTAACGTCTGAAGACTTAAAGGCAATAGAAGAAGATACCCTTCTAACATTTATACTACAAGCACAAGGAAAACATAAAGTGAAATACCTTATACTTGATGGAATAAAATATGAAAATATTGAAGATAAGAAGATTACTGTGAGTATAAAAGTTAAAAAGAATTTTAGTGTACAAGGTGAAGTTATCGCTTTTTTTGCCATAACTCTTAGAGATGGAGAACATGGAAAAATTACTGTTCTAAAATATGACTCTGCATTAGGTGCTGATGAACTTAAAGAAGTTATAAAAGACACTCAAGTTACTTTTAGATTAATTTCTGATGAAGGTTATAAACCTAAGTTTCTTAAAGTTGGAGATGAAACAATTAATAATGATGAAGATAAGTTAGTATTAGAAAAACAACTTGCTATTACAAAGGATGTGGAAGTCTCTTTTGAAATGCTAAAGAATAACTTAAAAACTTATACTATTGAAAAAGATGGAAAGAAAATTGTATTTAAGATGGTAAAAATCCCAGAAGCAAAAAATGTAACTCTTGGTGGCGACTTTCAATGTGAGGCTCAAATTATTAATAACAAAATGAATAAAAAACACACTGCAAGCCTATCTTCATTCTATCTATGTAGCACAGAGACAACACAAGAATTGTACAAGGCTATAATGGATGAAAATCCTAGCAAATTTCAAGGAACTACTAATCTTCCAGCATCAGATGAAATTCAAGAGAAAAGGCCTGTTGAAAAAGTAACATGGTTTGAAGCTATAGCTTTTTGTAATGCTCTAACGATTAATTTACTAGGTAATGAGCATTGTGTGTACTATTCTGATGAAGGCAAGACACAAATTTATACAAAACTAGATGCACAATTCAAAAATGCTGAAAATAAACCAGCACCAAAAGCTGTTTTTGCTGATTGGATGAAGAAAGGTTTTCGTCTTCCTACGGACACAGAATGGGAATGGGCTTCAATGGGAGGAGAAAATTATCGCTTTGCAGGTAGTGATAACTTAGATGAAGTTGCATGGCATAAAGGAAATTCAAATGCTAGGACACATGAAGTAGCAAAGAAAACTCTTAATGGATATGGTTTATATGACATGACAGGAACTGTTGCTGAATGGTGTTGGGATTGGATGGTAGCATACCTAGAAGATTCAGTATTAGAAAAGGACTACAAAGGCTCTGATTCATCTCCTAAAGGGAAAAGAAGTAATAGACCTTCAAGTTGGTTTTATACTGAAAGGTGGCAGTATATAGTAGAAAGAGGACAAGGTTGGGATCCAAAAGGCTCACAGCCAAATCTTGGCTTTAGAATTGCACAAAACTCAAGGTAAATTAACATGAAAAAAATTAAGTTTTTACTTTTTATTTTACTATTTATCTCTTGTAAGCATAAAAATGAAATGCAAGATAAGCCAAAAATACAAAATGACAGTGAATTATTTCATAAAACTATAGAAATTATTTCAAAAGATGGAAATAAAGTTAAGTTTGAGATGATTGAGATTCCTTATACAGACAAAATCAGCTTAGGTGGAGCTAATGAAGAGCAAAATAAACCTCATTTTGTAACGCTTTTGCCTTATTGGATTTCAGAGACTGAAGTAACTCAAGAACTTTATGAAGCAGTAATGGGAAAAAATCCTAGCCAAAATAAAAACTTTTCATCTGAATTACTAAATGGAGAAATTGAAAAACTACATCCTGTTGATAGTGTTAGTTGGCATGAAGCAATAGCTTTTTGCAATAAGCTTACAAAATTGACAGAAGGTGGAGTTGACACGGAATATGTGTATTATTCCAATAATGAACTCACAAAATGGTATACAATTGAAGACGCTCACTTTAAAAATAAAAACGGTGTGCTAGAACCAAAAGCTGTTTTTGCAGATTGGAAAAAAACTGGTTTTCGTCTTCCTACAGAAGCTGAATGGGAGTGGGCAGCAAGGTGTGGAGAGAACTACAAGCATTCAGGAAGTGATAATTTAGATGAAGTAGGTTGGTATGATTGGATAGGTCAAGATAAGAACAAAAGAAAATCTCATCAAGTGAAGATGAAAAAACCAAATCTTTTCGGGCTTTATGATATGTCAGGCAATGTTTATGAATGGTGTTGGGATTTTTATGCTGAAAACTATTACACAGAAAAAGAAAAAGATTTTGGTTATGATCCTAAGGGAATTGATAACGGATGGTATCATAGTGTTAGAGGAGGTTGCTGGTATCTTAATAAAAGAGCGTGTGAAATAACTTTAAGAAACTATAATAGACCTTATCCTGGTAACAATATGCTAGGGATTAGACTAGTAAAAGGTGCAAAATCTTAAAAAATCAGGCTTAGTTAATAAGTTTTTTAAGTTGAATATCTTGTTTTCAAAACATTGGCTTTTAGGTCAATGTTTTGAAAATGTTTTATATTTTTATTTCAATCTTTATAGGGCAATGATCTGAACCCATTACATCTTTCATAATTGTTGAACTGGCAACATTATCAATAAAGTCATCATTTACGCAAGCATAGTCAAGCCTCCAACCAATGTTCTTCTCTCTAGCAGAAAAGCGATAGCTCCACCATGTATACATTTCAGGTAGATTACAAAACTGTCTGAATGTATCTTTATAACCTGCTTCAATAAATGAAGTCATCCATTCTCTTTCTTCTGGTAAATAACCAGGATTCTCTTCATTTCTTTCAGGATTGCTTAAATCAATGGGTTTATGGGCTATGTTATAGTCTCCACAAAGAATAATTGGATTTTTATCTTTTATTTTATTACATAATTTTAATATTTCATTACAAAAAAATAACTTATAAGAAAGCCTTGCTCCTGCTTCTTGAGAATTTGGAAAATATGCTGAGATAACAGAAAAATCAGTATAGTCTGCAATGAGTACTCTTCCTTCATCATCTATTTCTTTTATGCCTATAGATCTTACATTATTAGGCTCTTCTTTTGAAAAAACTGCAACTCCTGAATAACCTGGTTTTAAGGCAGAACTCCAATAAGTTTTATAAGAAATATTTAAAAAAGAAGGACTTAAAAGTGTCAAATTCAATTGTTCTTTCTTTGCCTTTGTTTCTTGTAAACACAGTACATCAGGTGATTCTGTAAAAAGCCATTCCAAAAAGCCTTTTTTTTCTACCGCTCTTATACCATTGACATTCCACGAAATAATTTTTTTTGTCATAGTTCCTCCTTAAACACTGAGGCTAGTTTATATTAAAAAACTCAACATAGATAGTAGGTTTTAAGTTGAAAAACTGGAGGATACTATAATGACATACAACGAAATTAAAGAAAGTGCAGAAAAAATATTTGGAATAAGCACAATTTTTCCTTATCAATGGCTAGTAATTTCTAATATATTGGATATGGAAGCTAAATATGAAAATGCTTTGAAAATGGGAAGCTTTGAAAACGACAGCTATCTGTGTAAGCAAATTGTACTTTTTCCAACAGGAGCTGGAAAGTCTCTTTGTTTTCAACTCCCATCTCTTTTTCTAAAAAAACCAACATTAGTAATTTATCCATTACTTGCTTTAATGAGAGATCAAGAAAAAAAACTAAAAGAAAAAGTTAATACTGTTATTTTTATTGGAGGACAGACAAATCTGGAAAGAGAAGAAAACTATAAAAAACTAAAAAATGCAAATATTATAATTGCAAATCCTGAAATATTGGCTAATAAAGAAATATTAGAAAAAATTAAAGAAAGAGGAGTTTCACACATAGCAATAGATGAAGCTCATTGTGTTACAGAATGGGGAGAAACCTTTAGAAGCCAATATCTATCTATAACTACCATTATTCAAGAGTTAAAACCTACCATTGTCACAGCATTTACCGCAACAGCAAGTCCATTAATTTTAGAAAGAATGAAAAAAATAATTTTTGATGGCGAAGCTCATGTGATAATGAGTTCTCTTGATAGACCAAACATATTTTTTTCGGTGCGTCATTGTTGTATAAAAGAGGTGGCATTGTTAGAAGAAATTGAAAAAAATGAAAAACCTATTGTAGTTTTTTGTTCAAGTAGAAAAAAAACAGAAAATATCTCACGGCTTATACAAAATACCTTTAACAACTTAGGAGTGAAATTTTATCATGCAGGCTTAGAAAAGAAAGAAAAAGAAGAAGTTGAAGCATGGTTTGATAGTGCAAAAGAGGCTGTGTTAGTTTCAACATGTGCTTGGGGAATGGGAGTGGATAAAAAAGACGTAAGAACTGTGCTTCATCTAGATGCTCCAACAACTATCGAAGCTTATATACAAGAAGCAGGAAGGGGAGGACGAGATAGAAAACCATCACGTGCACTCTTACTTTGGTCAGATGAAGATAAAAAAAGATTTTCTCTATTAAATGAAAAAGAATGGGAAAGAGCTCAAATGATGATTTCTTTTGCAGAAAGTGGCATGTGTAGGAGAGAAGTTTTATTAAGAGCATTGAGTTTAAATCAAAATGAAGAACTTCCTATTTGCGAAACTTGTGATATATGTAATGGAAGTGCAAGAGCATATCCAACCGAAATAGATTCTATAATAAATTACATTAAAAATAGAAAAATAAAGAGGGCTACATTAATAGAAAGAATAGAAAAAATGAATAAGTATTGGAATTTGCAAAATGCAAATAATTTTGTTTTTTATTTAGAGCAGAAAAAGATTCTACTTAAAGCTGGATTTTTATGGCAAGGCAAACTAAAAAAAAAATAATAACAATAAAATATCTGATTTAACGCTTTTATAGCTCTTATTAAGAGAGTTCTTGACATTGAAATAAATAATTATATATAGTGTGCCTAATGATTGGAGAGCCCCCACCTCAATTTTGGTATTACTTTAGTCTTGTTGCACTTCTTTTATTTTCAATGTTTTTCTCATCGGGCGAGACTGCCTACCTTGCTTCTAACATCTTAAAGATTAAATATCTTGCCAAGAAAAACAGAAAAGCCATAAGAGTTCTTGAAATAATAAAAGAGAAAAATAAATTTTTAATAACATCTTTAATCGGAAATAGCATCGTAAATATTCTTATAGGTGTTGTAATAACTTCTTTAACATTGCAAATTTCTAGTGCAAATGCTATAGGAATTGCAAGCTTTATTGCCACAACACTTGTTTTAATTTTTGGTGAGATATTGCCAAAATCTGTAGCTTTAGTGTTTCCTGAAAAAATTGCACTAGATTATTCTTTTTTGGAAAATCTTTTAATAAAGTGTTTTCTTCCCATTTCTTCGATATTTTTATACATAACTTCAATATTTATGAAGCTTTTTAAGATAAATGTTGGTTTTAAAAATTACCTTATTACAGAAGATGACTTAAAAACATTTTTTGAAACTAGTGAAAATGTAGCAGACTTGACTCCTGATGAAAAACAAATAATGAAACAAATTCTAAAATATGATGATGCAAAGGTAAAAAACATAATGGTTCCACGCACTGATATAGTTGCAATAAATATAACTTCAACTGTAGAAGAAGTTATAAAAATATCAAAAGAATCATCTCTTTCAAGGTTTCCTATCTATAAAGAAAACATTGATGACATCAAAGGCGTTTTATATATAAAGGATTTTATTTTTTCTAAAGAATATGATGAATATATTTCCAATTCAGAAAAATCTTCTGGAACTTTAAATATTGAAAACTTTTTAAGAAAACCTTGTTTTATCTTTGCAAATACAGAATTAACAAGAGTACGTAAAACTCTTAATAAAGATGGACAAAATCTAGCTATAGTTATAGATGAATATGGTGGGACTTTAGGCATTGTTACTATAGAAGACTTAAATGAAGAAATTTTTGGAGATATTGTTGATGAATATGATGATGGCAAAAAATCAATTTATCTACAAAAATCTAATGACGGCTATATCATCGAAGGAAACACTCCTCTAATTCTTTTAAATGAATATTTTAATATAAACCTCATTTCTCAATTTAATCAAACACTTGCAGGTTTTATAATGGAAGCATGTGAAAAAATGCCTGAAAAGGGTTTTAGTGTAGAGGCAGAAGGAATGATTTTTATTGTTGAAACTCTTGATGGTAACAGAATAGAAAAGGTTTTGATGAAGGAAATGCAAGAATGATTATAACAATAGATTTTTTTGTTTTACTCTTTCTTGCCGGTTTTTTTTCCTGCACAGAAACTGCAATAACTACAATAACTGAAGCTGAATACAACAAAATAAAAAAAGAAAGAGGTAAAAAAGAAAAAAGAATTACCTATTTAATAGAAAAAAAAGATGCGATTGTTTCTACAACACTCATTGCGACCAATTTTATTAATATTCTTCTTTCTTCCGTAATTACTGTTTTCACAGTAGAGAAAATAGGGGTTATATATCTACCTATTGCAACGATTATAACAACTCTTTTCATAATTATTTTTGCGGAAATAATACCTAAGACATTAGCTACTCATTATGCTATGAATATAATAAAAAGAAGCTCAATACTTTTAATATTTTGCTATTTTATAAATTACCCTATAGTGTTATTTTTTTCATATCTTTCAAAAATAATTGTATCTTTTATTAGAATATTTAACAAAGAGACAAAACATAAAATGACAGAAGATGAATTAAAGGAAATTTTTAATATAAGTATGGAAGATGGAGCACTAGTAAATTTAGAGCATACACTATTAAAAAAAGCAATACATTTGAAAAACTTAAAAATCAAAAACATTATGACTAAAGTACATAAAATTGTATTTATAAAGGAAGATTCATCATTTATGGATATGGTCAAGATTTTTAGAGAAAGCAATTTTTCTCGTCTTCCTGTTATATCGAAAGATGGAAAAACATTTTTAGGTCTTATCCACTATAAAGATGTTCTATTTAATTTTAAGGATAGTCCTTCCATAAAAAATCTTATCAAAAGTGCAATATTCATTCCTGAAAGCTCATCAGTTTTTTCTATAATGAAGGTAATGAATAAAGAAAAAAGAAACATGGTTTTTATAATTGATGATGAAGGAGATGTTTTAGGCTTAATAACTATGGATGATATTTTGTCTATAATATGTGGTAAAACTCAAGATGAATATAAACATGTTGATAAAGAAGATAAAGAATATGAGAATATAAAATACATATCACATGGCGTTTTTAAAGTTAAACCAAGCGTATTATTGAATGAATTAAATGATGTTTTTGGATTATCATTATATTCTGCAAACTATGACAGTGTATCTGGTTTAATTTTAGAAAAATATCAATATCTACCAAAAGAAAATGAAGAGATTTTAATCGATGGAGTTAAATTTAAAATTGGAAAAATTAAAGGTTCTAAAATAGAAGAAATTATCATTGATCTAAATGATAAGAAAAAAAAATTATAAAAACTATAAGATTTTTAGGAGAAAGTTATGAAAAAACTTTTTTTATTGTGTGTTTTAAGTATTTTTTTCCTTATTAACTGCAAAAACCAAAATACGCTAGGAGAGCAAAATCTAAACTCTAATCAAGAAGTAGGATTTAAAGAATTAATCTGTAATGGTAAATCTATTTTAGAAAGATTTAATAGTAAACTATTTTATGATTTTGACCATGATTTTGACAGAGTTAAAAAATATTCTATTGAGTTAATTGCAAAACCAATAAATGCTGAAATCGTCAATATTAGTGTTCAAGTTGACAGCATTGAAGCGACTCAAAAAGATGGCTATACCTATATTTGTAATTTAATGGATGGTGTTAATACTATTATAATAACTATAACTTCAAAAAAAGAACCTCTGATAAAAAGAGAGTATAAGATAAAAATATCTAAAGCTACTTCCAATGTTCCTAATGCACAAAGTTCAAAATTAAAAGAAATTAGAGCAGACGATATTGATATACTTTCAAAATTTAAAAAACATATTTGTGAACTTTCAGATGTTACACAAACTAAAAATGAAATTTCTTTGTATGTTACCACGCATAATCAAAATGCCACAATCATTGTTAAAGATTATAATGGAGTTGTAACTGCAAGTGCTACAAATACGTATAAAGTGAGAATTGATTATGGAAAGAATATTCTTCAAGTCTTAGTAAACTCTGAAGCAGAAGGAGAACTATTATATAGAATAATAGTATATCGTGAAGAAGAATTGTGCTTAAAATCATTTAAAATTGAAAACATAGAGTATTGTGATGAAAACACTGGACTTTTAACAAAAAAATCTGTGCAATTTAAAGATAAAAGTACTAGGGTTAGAGTTATAGCAAAAAATCCTAATACAATAATTACTTTCAAACATAATGGAAAAGAAATAAAAACTAAAGATAATTTTTATAATCTTGAATTAAAAGTAGGAAGAAATGGAATTGAAGTGATAGTAAGTGGCAAAGATGGCATAAGAAATAAAGTTTACACAATACTTTTTGTAAAGATATCTCCAACAATTAGTGGTCTAATAAAATTAGATGCTGATGGAGATGACTTAATTCATCTTTTTTCAACATCAAAATGTATAACACTTTCTCCTAGACAGTATGAGAAGTCCACATTAAAACTAGAAGTTTTAGCAACTTCTAACATCACAATAAAAGTTAAACTTGAAACTAATGAAGTTGATAGTGCAAATGGTGTTTATAATATTGAGTTAAAAGAAGGAAACAACAATGTAGTAGTGAATATTTATGATGGAGAGGCACTTTTAGAAAGCTATTTTATTTTTGTAAAGCGATATATAAAGGAGGAGGTAGCAAAAAATCCAGAGCCTGATGAAGTTGAAGTGACTTTTGAGCTTTCTGATGGCGTAAATGGCTCTGCAGTTGATGGCTCTTATATAAACATTTCTAAAACACACCCAATTTTAACTCCAGAGACACCTAAACGCATTTTAGTAAAAGATGGAAAAGCAAAGACAAATCTTAAAAAGGATACTTTTTATGATTTTAAGGTTGATGGTAGAAATGATAAATATGATATAAAAAAATATGCAGCATCTAACGTAATTTCTTATTATATTGGTAATGAAACAAAGGTGGTTTCTATAGTGCAACGCCCAATGCAAAAAATTACTAAAAGAGCTATAGCTCCTGTTGTTGATAGTTTGAAGTTTGGAACAGAAACTGTGGTAGCTGGAAAAGTATTAATAAGTGATATAATGAAAAAAATCAACATGGATATCATCACAGTAGCACCTGTTGAAAAACTAAGGTTTAGTACACCACTTCCAATGCTTGCAATAGGATTTGTGCCTTCTACCAATGAAGATTCTGAAGTTATAGAAGCAACGATAGTGCAAGATTCCACTAAATTTGGTGATGGTTGGAAGTCTACTTACTCTTGGGATAGCAACACTCTTTTGACATCTGAAGAAGATGCAGTCATAGTAGTTTATGATGTTGCAAGTAATAGACTTGAATACCATCTTCGTATAAAACCATCAAATATAGTAGTTGCAACAGAAGATAATGAAATCTCCATAATAGACATGGCAATGAAGTTTGAAAGGCTACCAACATCTTCTCAGATTTATTCTGTTGGTCAAGATGAAGGAACTAAAAACTCATCACATTACACAGCTAATATTTCTTTTGAAGTAAAAAGAAATGATGAAGCTATCTTTATAAAATGTTTTGAACTTTACAGAAAATGTATAGAAGATGGTGGAGAGTTTAGGTGTATAAAAAAAGTTATATACAATTCTCCTAAAAATCAAACACACAGAGTCTATGACAGCGATGGATTACTCGAAGATAAAAAAACATATCAATATAAGGTGGTTGCCTACACAACCGATAACAAAAGAAGCTTGCTTGATAAATCAGATGAACTTTCACTAAAAGTGCCAAAAAGCACCTCTTTATTACTGGAATATCCAGTTAATAGGGCTATTACACCCACTGAAGCAAAGAATTTAAACTATGTATTTAAGTTTTCTAATTCTGAAATATTAAAAAATGCAAGTGAAATTAGAGCAGGTTTCTTAATTTCTGATAGAGTCGGAAAGGTTTTGCATAGCTCAAAGTTTAGGTATGTGTTTAATGATAAGGAAGGAAAACCTTCAATTTATTTTGCAAAAGAAAGTGACGCAATCCTTACAAGTAACGGTTACTATGGCACAAGATATTCTATTGATGGGAAAAAGATAGTGACAAATATTGATGATATTATAAGCGTAGATCAAGAAAAAGGAATTGTAAAAATTAAAAAAGACTTTTTCATCCTCACAGAAGTTAATCTTATAGATAAAACCTCGATTAAGTATGTAAAAGGACAAACATACTATTGGGATATACTTGACTATGGACTTGAAGAATATAGAGATTCTGATGATAAACCTTGTATGATAATTCAAAAACCTTCTAGCAATGTCACTATTATAAGCTATGTAAATGATGATAATAATGGGAACAATGCTTGGAATGGGCGTGCTGAATTTAGTTTAAATATTGATTAGGAGGAATTGATATGAAAAAATTTTATATTTTATTTTTAATTTTTCTTATTTTTTCATGTT
>CAUUIE010000043.1:0-14715 GCA_963545065.1 uncultured Treponema sp. | reverse complement strand
AAAGAAAGCATTGCCTCCCTTGTTATGGAAGTGTCTAAGTTTAAGGTGTAAAGAATAGTTACAAGAGGTGGGCTTAATAAAAACTTTTTAAGTTATATGAAATAATATATTGCATAATTCATCTAAAAATGTTATAATAGTCTCCATGGGAAGACTCATTTTCTATATACTTTGTTTCTGTTTTAGTGTACTGTTATTTCCACAAGAAAGTATATCACAGGAAGATATATATCAAAAATTTTTGGATTATCGCCTTCAAAATGATAATGAATATAAAACATTTAGTTTAGAAAAAGATATTGCAGAAGGGAATTTAAAAAAAACAAGAAACTCTGCAATTTCTGCTTTGGAGTTAGGTCTTTCTGAAGGCATGTTTTCTATAAGCAAAGAAAAAACAAGGCAAGGTTTTTCATTTAATCCATACGTTAATTTTTCTCTTCCACTCTATAATAACACGGGCTTAAAATTTAATATGCCTATCTCTAAAACAGGAGATGTTAGCACGAATAGTTTGAATATTACTTTCTTTTCAGAACTTTATGGAGTTACCAGAAAACAGCAAAACCTCTTAATTTCTATAGCACAAAACAAAAGAGATAAAGCATTAAAAAAATATCTTTTAGCAAAAAAGTATATAGAAAAAAAGTTGTTAAAAGATATAAAAGAACTTTTTACTTCATATTTGGATAGGCTTGATAAAGGTTTAAAAGAAGTACAAGTAAATATCAATTATAATACAATTAGGGTGCAAGGCTATGAAGAGGGGTCATCAAAAGTACGGACTAGTAAGTTAGCTCTTTTAGCTAGTGAAAGAGAGGTAAAAGAGGCAGATTTTGCGTTTAAAACTAAATATAAAAGGTTTTTAAAAAGTTGCGGGATTGAACAAATATATTCAAATAATAGCAATGATGATGTAAGTGAACAAACAGAAATTAAAAAACTATTGGATGAGCTACTTAAAATTATACCAAAAGATGAAGTAATTAATCTTGATGTTTTTAATCAAGATAACTATATAACCATAAAAGATGCAAAAAATGCATATAAAGAAAAGAAACTAAAAGACGAGTTATCTCTTAACCCTGTTTCTTTAGTAGGGGAGGCAGGGTTTTCTAATTCAAAAAAAACTTTTAATTCATCCTCTTCATTAGCTAAAGACCCTATAACAGAAAATAGCTTTACAACAGGCTTAGGGCTTAAAATGCCAGGTGCTAAAATAAGTGCAGGTGTTGATTTTCCACTAGATTCTAAAAGGCGTGGGGACATAAACTTTAAATTTAGTTTTGCAATAAACCCAATAGAAATATTGAATTACTTTATAGAAAAAAACAATGTGAAAATGCAAAATGAAATAGAAGTCTTAAAGCTTAAAGATGTAATTGAAGAATTTGATGTGTTCTTTAGTGAATTGAAAACAAAGAAAAACTATGTAGAATGGCAAAAAAATATAACAAAGGAAGAGATTTCTGTATATGAACAAAATAAAAATGAACATGAAGCTTGGTTTAATAAAGGTTTAATAAGTAAATATGAAGCTTTACAGGCAGAGCTAGAATATAAAAAAGCAATGGTTAGGTGCCTTATCGCTCAGATTGGCGTTAATAGCTTTAATATAGAAACTAGTTTGCTCTTTGATATGGAGTGAAAAAAATGATGGAGACGAAATAATTATGAGTGATGTATCAGAAAATACAACAACTAATTTAATTCTTGAAGAAAAAAAAAGACGCAAAAAGAGAAAGAAATTAAAAAAAATATTTATATATTTGATTATTATAATAGCAGTTTCCTTTGGGGCTTTAAAGCTTTGCACACCTAAAAAAACTCAAGATATAACATTGCCTCCAATAGTGGTTAAGAAAGAAGTTTCAAAAAATCAAATACAAATCTCAGGTTATATAGAAGCAGCTCAACAACAAAAGCTTCAGTCTCCTGGAGATGGTATAGTGGAAATTGTAAAGATTAAAGAAGGGGATACAGTAAAAAAGGGGGAACTACTTTTTGCACTTGATTCTACTGCACAAAAAGTTCAGCTTGCAAAACATAATTTTGCAATAGAGCAAGAAAGAATAAATGGACCGTCACAAAAAATTACTCTTATGCAAAAAGAAAAGCAACTTCTTATAAAACAGTTAAATGATAGAAGTATATATGCTAAATTTGATGGTATTGTAGCATATCTTAATTTAACAAAGGGTCAGTATGCAAAAGTTCAAGACTATTTTGGAAGCTTAATAGATCGCTCATATTTAAAAGCTACAGTAGAGGTCTCTGAATCTGATGCTTATCGTCTTGCTGTAGGGCAAAAGGTGGAACTTAATTTTGCAGCGGTTCCTGGTGTAGTAGTGGAGGGAAAAGTAACTGCTTTTCCAGCTATTGCTCGTCTTAATTCTCAAAGAGGAAATACTGTTCTTGATACAAAGATTATAGTAGAAAATCCGCCTCATGGAGTTTTACCTGGATATTCTTTTTCAGGAACTATTATTGCAGGCGAAGATGAACAAATATTAATTTGTGATAAAAATGCTATAAGATATGTTGAAGGACAGCCTTATGTTGATAAAATATTAGAAGATGGACAATATGAAATAATAAAGGTAGAAATTGCTCCTTATATACAAGGCTTTGTAAAGTTTATTTCTGGAGTTGAAGAAGGATTTAAATTAAAAAATCAGACTGTTATCAGTAATAATAATGGAGGATTCTAATGGGCACAGCTAATATCGTGTCTATGAAAAATGTCCAAAAAGTATTTTCTGTGGGAGAGGTGCTAGTTCATGCATTAAGAGGTGTTTCTTTTGAAATACAAGAAGGGGAATTTATTTCGATATTAGGACCTTCTGGTTCTGGGAAATCTACCTGTATGAATATGATAGGTTGCCTTGATAGACCTACCTCTGGAGATATTTTAATTGATGGTGTGAATACACTTGATATGAATGATAAAGATTTGGCTCTTTTACGTAATGAAACTATAGGTTTTGTTTTTCAGCAATATTATTTACTTCCTGGTTTAAATGTGCTTGATAATGTTATGTTGCCTCTTCGTTATCAAGGAGTACCTTATGATGAGCGAAAAAGAAGAGCAAAGGAAGAATTAGAAAAAGTTGGGTTAAAAGATCGCTTAAAGCACACTCCTAATGAGCTTTCTGGAGGACAAAAACAAAGAGTTGCTATTGCAAGAGCTTTGGTTACAAAACCTAAATTAATATTAGCTGATGAACCTACAGGAGCACTAGATTCTGAGACAGGGCATTCTGTGTTAGATTTGTTTTTTTCTATAAACAAAGAAGGTACTTCTGTAGTTGTAGTAACTCATGATATTGATATAGGGGCGATGGCAAGAAGGTCTATTCATTTAAAAGATGGGCTTATTATTTCAGACATTATACATGATGGGGGAATTAGAGATTAGAAATGTTTGAAGATTTTTTTAATGCCTTAAAAAATTTTAAACAAAATAAAACACGTACTCTTCTTTCTCTTTTAGGAATATTAATTGGCGTTATGTCTGTTATAATATCTACATCTTTAGGTTCAACATTATATGTTAGCGTTCAGCAACAAGTTAAAGATTTCAGTATGGATATTATTGCAGTGCAGCCAAGATGGAATCGTAATACTGGCATGCCTTATATAAGTTTTGATGAAGATTATAGAAGAGATTTAATGGCTCAAATTAAAGAAATAAAAACAATATTTTTTGCAAGGGAATTTAGTGCTTTTGTAAATAGAGAAAACCTTTCTGTTGGTAATAAAAGTATATCAGCAGTAGAACCACAAAGGCTTGAAGCACTGCGTGTTGAATTAGATTATGGAAAAAACTTTTCTATTAATGATTTTGCAAATGGCTCACAAGTTGCAATGATAGGGGAGGATATTGCAAAAGAGCTTTTCCCAGAAGGAAATGCTGTTGGAAAAAATATAACAATTCAAATTGGTGCACGTGAGAATTCACCACCTTATAATTTCACTTTTGAAGTTATTGGAGTATTGAAAGCAAAAAATAATTGGTTATTTCGCTCTTCAGATGCTGTGCTTGTTAATTATAAGTTTTTTAAGAATCAACTTTCTAAAGTAGGAGATCCTTTTGATGTACGCATGGCTGAAGTTCTTTTACATAGACAAGAGGACGCAGCTAAGGTGATGAAATTAGTGCAGAGTATTTCTTCTGAAATTGCAAGCACACGTTTGGGAGGGACTTACCAAGGTGAAGCGGTGTGGGCATTTTCAGCTGGAGAAGAAATGAAAAAATTTGACCAAATAATGAATATGATAAATTTAGTATTATCTGCCATTGCAGCTGTTTCCTTATTAGTTGGCGGTATAGGTATTATGAATATAATGCTTGTAACAGTTACAGAAAGAAAAAAAGAGATAGGAATTAGAAAAGCATTAGGAGCAACGAATGTTGCTATAAGGAATCAATTTTTAATTGAATCTGCAACGTTAACATTAGTAGGTGGTGCTTTAGGTGTAGCATTAGGTACTCAACTTAGTCGTTTTGTAGTAGTTATGTTTTTTCCATCAGAATTTATTTTTTCACTTAATTTTAATGGAATGCTAATATCATTTTTTGTATCTGTAAGTATAGGAATCTTTTTTGGTTTTTACCCTGCTGTAAAAGCTGCAAAGTTAGACCCTGTTGTAGCTTTGCAAGAGTGATATAATTTTTATACAAATATTCCATTACTACTTATTTTTTTTATTATTTTGTTATATACTCACCCTCCTTATGCAAATAAAAAAATATTTTGGTTCACTGAAATTTTACCAATACGCTCTTTCTCTTTCTGTTCCAATAATGATACAAATGTTTATCCAAAATTTTGTCTCTCTTATTGATAACTTTATGGTGGCAAATCTTGGAAACATAAAAATGTCTGCAGTAAATACTTCAAATCAAGTAACTTTTCTCTTTTTTGTCTCTATTGCAACTTTGGCAATAGGTGGTGGCATTTTTATGGCTCAGTGCAATGGAGCAAAAGATAAGGAAGGAATGAAACAAAGCTATCAATTCAAAGTTATATCTATGGCATTGGTAGCAACTTTTATGATTTCTTTTTCTTACTTTTTTCCCCAGTCTGTGTTAAAAATGTTATTGCAAGACAATAATGATGTGGAGGCAATTGTAAAAGAAGGAGTTTCATATTTAAAATTAATTAGTTTTAGTTTTATTCCAATTACTTTTTCTGTTGCTATTTCTTCATCATTGCGAGATATAGGAAAAGTTAAAGTACCTATGTATACAGTTATAGTAAGCACATTAGTTAATACTTTTTTTAACTATTGTTTAATATATGGAAATTTTTATTTTCCGCGCTTAGAAGTTAAGGGAGCAGCATATGCTACCATTATTGCACGCTGTTTTGAGCTAATAGTTTATATTATATACATTAAAAAAATGAAACCTGACTTTTATACAAAATTTTTACATATATTTAATGTTGATTGGAAAATTTTTAAGAAGATATTTAATTGTGCAATCTTTGTGTTTATAGCAGATATGTCTTGGGCAATAAGCGAAACAATTGCTGTAGCAGTTTATAATGGAAGAGGTGGTTCTGAAGTAGTTGCTGGAATGGCTGCAGGTTGGACTATAGCAAATCTTTTTTTCTTAATATTTCCAACAGTTTCAACGTGTATTTCTGTTATTGTAGGCACAACACTTGGAAAAAATGAATTAGAGAAAGCAAAAGAGGAAGCTAGGCATCTTCGTGTTGGTGCTGTAATTTTGGGAACATTTGTAGGATTGTTAGAACTCACATCCATAGCCTTTATTCCTTTAATATATGGGGGGCTTTCTGTTGCAGCTCAAGCCATTGTAAAAAAGCTCCTTATAATTGTGTCTTTTTATATGCCTTTATGGACATATCAAAACGCACAATACGCTACCGCAAGAGCTGGTGGAGACACAATAATGAGTGTATGGATTGATTGTTTTGTAAACTTATTTTTATTTGCTCCTGGAATGCTTGTCTTAGGTTTATTCACTAGTTTTGATGCTCCTTCTATGTATGGAATCGTTAAAGTTACTAGTCTTGTAAAAGCAATTCTTGCGGGGTGGGTATTAAAAAAAGAAAGATGGGTGCGTAATATTGTAAAGTAAGCCATTCTTTTTAATATTTCGCACTTGACGATTGTTACTCTTATGGGATACACTACACGTCCTATATGGTAAAGGCTTTGTTTGCAGGCTCTTTTGATCCTCCTACATACGGACACTTAGATGTAATATTGCGTTCTAGCAAAATTTTTACAGAGCTTCATGTTCTTCTTGCAATTAATGGTGGAAAAAATGCTCTTTTTAGTAGAGAAGAACGACTTGATATGTTAAAAGCACTTACAAAACAGTATAAAAATGTTTCTGTATTTTCTTGGGACTCTTTAATTGTGGATTATGCAAAAAAAAATGATATTAAGGTATTAATTAGAGGCGTTAGAAATGTCTCAGATTTTTCATATGAATTTGATTTAGCATTATTAAATCGTGGTCTTGATAGAGAAGTAGAAACACTTTTTTTACCACCTGACCCACGTTATTTTGTATTGCGTTCTAGTTCTATAAGGGAGCTAGCATCTCTTGGAGGAGATTTATCATCTATGGTGCCTCCTTTAGTAGAACAAAAATTAAAAGAAAAGATGACAATAGGTAAGATTAATTAGAAACTAACTTTCTTAATTTTATCAAAAAAGTTGAAACATTGAAATATAAATGAGTGACAGTTTTTCAGATGAGCTATTAAAAAATAAACTACCTCCTCAAGATATAGATGCAGAAATGGCTACGCTTGGAGCTATGATGCTAGAACCTTCTAGTATAGGAACTGTTATTCCAATATTAAATACTGATGATTTTTATAAAATAGCTAACCAAAATATATATCAAATATTGTTGGAACTTTATTCTTCTGGAGACACACCTGATATTTTAGTTTTAAAAAACAAACTTGAATCAAAAAACATGTTAGAAAGTGTTGGAGGAGTTCCTTATATTAGCACTCTTACAAGCATAGTGCCATCTGCCGCAAATGTGGAATTTTATGCAAAGATTGTTCTTGAAGCATCCATTAGAAGGCGCTTAATAAAGGCATCAAATAAAATACTTGTTGATGTATATAATAAATCTATAAAAAGCAGGGATTTATTAGAAGATGCCCAAAGAAAAATATTTGAATTAACAGATGCAGGTATTGCAGCATCTTTTAAAGAAATAAAAGAAGTAGTTATCCCTTTTGTTGATCATATAGAAAAGTTGAGAAAAAATAAAGGAGATATTACAGGCATTCCTACAGGTTTTCCCGCACTTGATTCTATGACGTTTGGTTTTCAGCCTTCAGAATTTATTATAATTGGAGCACGCCCTTCAATAGGAAAAACTGCTTTTGCCCTTTCTATGGCGTCCAATATGTCAATTAGAAATGGAATTACTACTGCCTTTTTTTCTCTTGAAATGTCTGAAATGCAATTAATGCAACGCCTTGTAGCATTAGAGGCAAAAATTGATTCTACAAAAATGAGGTCAGGAAATTTAACACTAAAAGATTTTAAGAAAATAACTAATACTTGTGGACAAATATATGAAGCTCCTATGTATATGGTAGAAATGCCAAACATGAAACTTTTAGATTTAAGTGCTATATCAAGACAACTATGCACACAATATGGAGTAAAAATTATTTTTATTGATTATTTAGGTCTTATAAGTAGTGAAAATTATGCAATACCTCGTCACGAACAAATAGCAGAAATTTCAAGGTCTTTAAAAAGCTTAGCTCGTGAATTAGGAATTCCAATAGTTGCTCTTTCTCAGCTAGTAAGAGATGTAGAAGACAAGCGTCCTGTTCTTTCTAGTATTAGAGAATCAGGCTCGCTTGAACAAGATGCAGATGTTGTAATATTTTTACACCGCTCAAGAAAAGAAACTGTAGAAGATGCATCGAAACCAATAGACACAGAATTAATTATAGCAAAGCAAAGAAACGGTCCTATAGGTACAGTACATGTAGATTTTATTCCAAGATACACTGGATTTGTACCACATAGTGAAGAAAATATAGAGGAAAATTAAATATACTTTTTAGGGAGTAAGGTTTATGAAATATGATTTTGAAAACATGGTTTTTAGGAAAAATGATTCATCAAAATGGCATGGGATGACTCTTTATAATCCTAATTTAGAAGATGATGTGGTTCCGCTTTCTGTAGCAGATATGGAATTTAAAAATCCACCTGAAGTTATTAATGGAATAAAGGAATATGTAGAAAAGACAATTTTAGGCTATTCTTATATGAATGAGGACTTTATTTCTAGCTTTACAGGGTGGATGAAAAGAAGGCATAATTATAATGTTTCGCCTGATTGTCTTGTTTGCACAGCAGGTGTTGTAACCTCTCTTTTTACAGCAGTGAAAACTTTTACAAAAGAAAAAGATGGCGTTGTTATTATGCCACCTGTTTATGGACCTTTTTATTATGCTGTTAATAGAACAGGGAGAGAACTTTGCGAATGTGCCCTTGTTAATAATAAGGGGTATTATACAATTGATTTTGAAAAATTAGAAACCATTTTTAAAAGTGGTAAGGCTAAAGCTCTTATCTTTTGCTCGCCTCACAACCCTGTTGGAAGAGTATGGAAAAAAGATGAGTTAGTAAAACTTGCTTCTTTATGTCTAAATTATAATATTTTTCTCATTGTTGATGAAATCCATCATGATGTAATAATGCCAGGATATGAGCATACAGTGCTTGAAACAGTAAATGAAAAATTAAAAGATCATATTATTACATGCACATCATTATCAAAAACTTTTAATTTAGCAGGTCTTTCTTTAAGTATTTCTATTATTCCGAATAATAAAAATAGACAGCTCTTTAATGAAGAACTTGAAAAAATTCCACAGCACATAAATAATGGGCTTTCTTATAAGGCTTATGAAATAGCATACAACAAAGGAGAAGAATGGCTTAATGAAGTATTAAATGTTATCTCAGACAATTTGCATTTTGCAGTAGATTATATTTCATCTAAAATTCCACAATTAAAAACATATTATCCAGAAGGCACATATCTATTATGGATTGATTTTTCTTCTCTTAATCTTTCTGATGAAGAGCTTGAAAAATTATTAAAAGATAAAGCACATCTTTTTTTAACGCAAGGTTATGTTTTTGGTAAAGAAACAGGTAAAGGATTTGCAAGAATGAATGTAGCGGCACCTAAGAAGGTTATAGAGGTTGCTTTAAAAAAACTTAAAAAAGCAATAGAACTGTTTAAATAAAATTTTAAGGAGATAATTAGTGCATAAAAGCTTAAAAATACTACTTTTAATAATTACTATTTTTATAATCTTTCCTGTTGCATCTCAAGAAATGGATGACAAGGAAGTAGATAATATTTTAAAGGAGCATAACACAAAAAAAACATATCCTGCTTCTTTTGAAACAGATATTAGCTTAATGGCTCTTTATCCTTGGGGGGCTGTTTTGGAACTTGGAGAAACTTTAGAAGTTGCGATTTTACGTTTTAATAATCCTTTAACGCATGGAAATAATTTAAAGTTTAGAGGTAGTATTAATTTAACTCCAATAACATTTGAAGCAGATTTTAAAACTACACTTACACCTATAGCTTTTATGCAATTTTTTATGGGAGTAGGTATTGGTACTGGCTGGAGCTTTAGTAAATTTCACGGATTTTCCAAAAATATTAGTGATAGTAATGGGTTTTCTAAAAAAGTGCCAATTAATGGGCGGGATTTCTTTTTTAATTTTAGATTTGCTACTAGATTTCAGTTTGATTTAGGTGAGGTTATCCATAATAACTGGGCACATGTCGTAGCTGTTGTAGATCAAGGTTTTAAATATTTTGGCTCTAATAACATGACAAATTATGAGTCTTGGGTATATAAGGAGGACTATGGGGAGAACCGCAATTCTTGGCTTTATACTGCATCTTACATTATAGGTTATAAAATGCCAATTTTTTTGAGCTTTATTGGTTTACAAATTGAAACAGAAAAAAAATTATATCAAGAACCAAGTAACAAAGCTGATTGGGGAGATAACTATATGTATGCTTATATTACCCCTATAGTTGTTTTTGAAGCTACAAAATATTTAAACATTGTAATAAGTCCTCAATTTTTTACAAGAAAAAATTATATTAAACATGTAGATACATTCTATGAAAATAACAAAGTGAATGAAAGAAAACCACACTATATTGAATTTTATAGAATAGCAATTGCTTGTATGTTCACATTTAAACATTAAAATTTTTAATAAAAGAGGTATATTTATGGCAATATTTTGCGAAGATATTTCTCATACATTTAGTGAGTATTTATTAATTCCTCGCCTTACAACTAAAGAGCATGTTCCATCTTCTGTCTCTCTTGCCTCCCCCCTAACTCGTTTTAAAGTGGGAGAAAAGTCAAGCCTTACATTAAATATTCCAATAGTTTCTTCTATTATGCAATCAGTTTCAAATGATACTATGGCAATTTCTTTAGCAAGAGAAGGTGGCATTTCTTTTATTTATTGTTCTCAAAGTATAGAAGATGAATGCAAAATGGTTAGGAGTGTTAAAAATTATAAAGCAGGTTTTGTTAAAAGTGATTCTAACATAGAGCCTGAAAAAACATTGAATGATGTGCTTAACATGACTAAAAAAACGGGACATACAACTATTGCTGTAACAGAGGATGGAGGGGCTAATTCAAGACTATTAGGAGTGGTTACAAGTAGGGATTATAGAATTGGGCATACACCATTAAATGCTAAAGTTAAAGATTTTATGACACCTATTTCATCAATGTATTATGCAAAAGAAGGAATAGATTTGTCTGAAGCAAACAATATAATTTGGAAATATAAATTAAATTCATTACCAATTCTTAATAGTGAGGGAAGGTTATCTTCGTTTGTTTTTAGAAAAGATTATGAAAGCAATAAAGAAAATCCTTTTGAGCTTTTAGATGATAAAAAAAGATATTTAGTTGGTGCAGGAATTAATACAAGAGATTATAAGGAGCGAATTCCCGCATTAATTAAATCAGGTGTAGATGTTCTTTGTATAGATTCTTCAGATGGTTTTAGTATATGGCAAAGAGATGTTATTGAATTTGTAAAAGAAAATTATGGAAATAGCATTCCAATAGGAGCAGGGAATATTGTAGACGAGGATGGTTTTAATTTTTTAGCAGACGCTGGTGCAGATTTTGTGAAAGTAGGAATTGGTGGGGGCTCTATTTGTATTACGCGAGAAACGAAAGGAATAGGAAGAGGTCAGGCAACAAGTGTAATAGAGATTGCTAAAGAACGCGATAAATATGCTAAAGAAAAAGGTGTATACATTCCAATATGCTCAGATGGGGGTATTGTTTATGACTATCATATTATATTAGCTCTTGCAATGGGGGCAGATTTTTGTATGTTAGGTAGATATTTTGCTAGATTTGATGAAAGCCCAACAAATAAAATAAGAATTAATGGTAATTTTATGAAAGAATATTGGGGTGAAGGTTCTGCAAGAGCAAGAAATTGGCAACGCTATGATTCAGGTGGTAAAGCTGATTTAAGTTTTGAAGAAGGAGTAGATTCTTATGTTCCATATGCTGGAAAATTAGCAGAGAATTTAAAACTTACTTTAAGTAAAATCTCTTCTACTATGTGTAATTGTGGTTCTTTAAATTTAGAGGAGTTTAAGAAAAATGCAAAACTTACATTAATTTCTCAAGCTTCCATAAAAGAAGGTGCAGCTCATGATGTAATTTTAAAAGATGTGTCTTCATCTTCTATAATGTATTAATAGATTATTAAAAAATGACAGTATTAAAACCTGAAACATTAGAGTGTAAAAAACAAATTGCTAATAAACTATGGCATCTATCCTATCCTACTATGGTAAGTTATGCTTTACAAAGTTTTTATGACATAGTAGACATAGCATGGGTAACGCGTATCTCTAGCACATCTCTTTCAGGGGTAACTCTTTTTACAACTATTTACAGCATTTTTACAGTGCTAAACGAAGTAGCAGGTGCAAGCTCTGTTTCTATGATTTCTCAAAGTTATGGGCGTGGGGTAAAAGAAGAGACACAAAGAATTGCAGAGCAAACAATTAGTTTTAAAGTGGTATTAGCTTTTTTCTCTGCAGCTTTAATGTTACTTTTTCTTTCTCCTCTTCTAAAGTTTTATTCTGATGATAAAGCAGTTTATGATGCAGCAATGAAATATGGTCTTTTAAGAATCTTTTTTACTCCAATAATGTTTTCTTCATTCTCAGTTAATACAATATTTAGGTGCACAGGAGATTCAAAAACACCTATGTTTATTATGTTAATTGCAACCATAACAAATATTGTTTTAGACCCAATTTTAATGTTTGAAACAGTACCGCTAATAGGGATAAAAGGTGCAGGTCTTGGTGTTTTTGGTGCAGCCCTTGCAACAGTTATTTCTACCACATTGAGTTTTACTTATGGTTTTCTCATTCTTCTTTCTGGAAGAAGAGAGATAAAAATTAGTTTTATAGGGCTTTTTAGATTAGAGAAAAAAATAGATTTATCTTTATTAAAAATAGGTTTACCTTCAGGAATCAATCTTTTTGCTCGTCAACTTTCTAATGCTGCAATTATGAGCTTTGTTGCAAGCTATGGCTCGCTTGCAATAGCTATTGCAGGAATTGGGGCAAAAATGAACCAAATGGCTTTAATGCCTCTTTTTGGCTTTAGCATGGGAGGAGCAACTCTTGTAGGTCATGCATTAGGAAAAAATAATGTAAAAGAAGCAAAAACTACAGCTATTATTACTTCTATTATGTCATTTTGTGTTGTTAGTGTGTGTGTAACTTTGGTTTTACTTTTTCCAACCTACTTTCTAGCTATATTTCTCACAAAAAAAGAAGAGATTTCTCTAGGTCTTCCTATGGTTCGCCTTATGTCCATCTCTCTTTTACCTCTAGCTTTTGTTTTAGGTCTTTCTGTTTCATTTTCAGGTTCAGGATATAACCAGCCACGCCTTTATTGTAGTTTTATTTCTAGGTGGTTAGCACAAATCCCCTTTTTGTTCATTGTTGTAAACTATCTTATGCTTCCATTACCGTTTGTTTGGTCATCTTATCTTGTTGCAGAGCTTGTAGAATTACTAGTTGTATTATATTGCTATAAAAGAAAACCATGGTGGGAAAAAAGAGTTTAAAATACTGTGTATATAATATTTTTTTTACTTTAAGGAGCTAAAAGCTATGGAAAAAAATGAAATAAATAAATTAAAAGAAAACAGTTTTCTTTTGCCTTCAATTTCTGGTCTGTTTGTAGGCATATTATTGCTTTCAAATATTTTATCTTCTAAGATGGTATATCTTTATGGTTTTTCCTTTGATGGTGGAACTTTTCTTTTTCCATTATCTTATATTTTTGGTGATGTTTTAACAGAAGTTTATGGTTATAAAGCCTCTAGGAGAGTAATATGGACAGGCTTTGTAATGCTTTGCATTATGTCTTTAAATATTTATTTAGTAAGTGCTCTTCCGCCTCATGCTGAGTGGAGTTTTCAAAAAGATTTTGATAATGTTTTATTACAAATGCCACGTCTTGCTATTGCAAGTTTATTAGGATATTTTTTGGGTGAATATGTAAATTCTGCTATTCTTTCAAAAATGAAAGTAATTATGAAAGGTTCTCATTTATGGATGAGAACAATTGGTTCTACTTTAGTTGGGGAATTTTTAGATAGCTTTATTTTTGTATTAATTGCTTTTTCAGGTTTATACAATACTAGCACTTTGATTAGTATCATTGTTTCTAATTATCTTTTTAAGACATTAATTGAAATTCTTTTTACTCCTATAACATATAAAGTTATTAGCTTTGTAAAAAGAAAAGAAAACATAGATGTCTATGATTATAATGTTAAATATAACCCTCTTTTAGGAACTTAAACCTTTTTTATATTAAACGAGGTATATAATGAGAATACTGGTTATTGGTTTTGAACCTTTTGGAAAAGATAATGTAAATCCTTCTTTAGAAATGCTTAAAAAACTTCCGTCTCAAATATTAAATGCAGATATTATAAAATTAGAAATTCCAACAGTAAGAAATAAATCTTTAGAGAAAATAAAAGATGCAATTAAAGAATATAGTCCAAACGTTGTTTTAGGTGTAGGTCAATTTATGGGAAGATCTGATATTTCCATAGAAAGAATTGCTATAAATATTGACGACTACAGCATGGAAGATAACGAAGGTAACATGCCAATTGATGAGGTAATTATAAAAGATGCTCCTTTAGCTTATCTTATGACCATTCCAATTAAAACTATTTTAGAAAAATTAAAATCAAATCACATTCCAGCTAGTATTTCTAATTCAGCAGGCACGTTTTTATGTAATCATGTAGCATATGGAATTGCAAATATGACTCAAAACATGGAAGGAATAAAGTGTGGATTTCTTCATGTACCTGTTTTACCAGAACAAGCAGCTACTAAATCTTCTAAAGTTCCTTCTATGCACATTGAAACTATTACTAAAGGAGTGGAACTAGCAATTGAAGCAATAATAGAAAACGATGCAGGAGTTATATAAACTTATTTTAAAAGTAAAAATACCTTTTTAAGCATTTACCTTACATAAGGCAAATGCTTAAAAACATTAAAAAAATGTTATTAAACATTCATTAAAAACATTTTTCTTTACACCTTAAACT
>CAUUIE010000042.1:0-14798 GCA_963545065.1 uncultured Treponema sp. | reverse complement strand
TAAGTGCTTTTAAAAGTGGATGTGGACCTTTTATGATAAATGAGTTTGTGGAAGGGATGAAAAGGGGGGATATAGACAAAGTGCTCACTTTAACTAAAGCCCTTATGGCAAGCATTCCTTACGACTCTTTGCCACCCGATAAGCTTTTTTTAAGAGAACATAACTACCAAACAACAATATATTTAATTTTTACGCTTATGGGGCAGTATGTAAGGACTGAAGTGCATTCATCTATGGGAAGATCAGATGTTGAAGTGGAAACAGATAACGGGATATATATCTTTGAGTTTAAGATAGAAGGCGAGACATCGAAAGCAATAGAACAAATAAAAAAACAAGGCTATGGAGAAAGATATGGAGCTAGCAACAAAAACATTTATCTTATAGGTGCTATTATTAGCCAAAAAATGCACACTCTTGATAGCTGGCAAATTGAAAAAGTGAAATGAAAAAACCTTAATATTTAAGACTACAAAAAAATATAAAAGATTTTTAATCAATATTATAACATTAAAACTGCTACTTACTTGAGCCTTTTTTATAGGAAAGAGATGATTAAAACATGTCATTATTTTATTGAATAACTTTAAAAACATAGCTTTATAAGTAATGCTAATCTTGTTAAGAAGACACTTACTTTTTAACTATATTGTAAACTATTTCTCCATTTTTCTAAATAAAAAATAAAAAACTGTCGATACCTAACACGAGGGAGTATTTTTAGTTAAATCTAAAAAATAAGGAGAGTGGGATTATGACAGTTTCAAATTACGTACCTTTACAAACACTTTCATATTCAGCATTGCCTAGAGTTTCATCTGGTGGAAGGGCATATATGCCTGTTAATTCTAACCAAATGATATATGCACATTTTAAATATGTTGCTGGCGTTCCTGCAGGGGACGGTCAAAATGGAATGAGTATTGATAAACTAAGTATATTAAACTCATTAATAGATCGCCTTGTTAATGCCAAACAAACTTCAATGGCAGAAGCAAAAGCAACTAAAGAAGTTTTAAAAAAAGATGATGTAAGTGGTGCACAAATAGATCGTTTAATTCAATATTATCTTTCAGAAATAAAGCGTTATAATAGCATAAAAACAAATTTTGGTTATGGAGCTTCCATTCAAGCAGACCCGCTTATAAATTTAGTAGCTTAAAGTAAGAGCATTAAAAGATGCAAAAGTTATATTTTTTTACTATTCCTTATAAGCTTTTGCGGTTCTAGCATTTATTTACTATCTGGGTTATAAAATATAAGAGTGTCACAATGTGTCTTTTTAAAAAGATTTATAAAAATTGACATTTTTATAGATTCCCTTATATAATGCTAAACGTAATTTTTAGTATGCGTTTTTCTCTTTTTAATCGAAAAGTTGTTTTGTTTTTTCTATCTGTGTTTGTTTTATGTAGTGCATTGTTAGCAGAAAAGACAGAAGTAATAAAAACCAAATATTTTGATATAATTTATCCCTTATCGTCTAAGGTGGCAGCGACTTTAATAGCTACTCATGCAGATGAATATGCACAAGAGATTTCTGATAGGCTTAAGAAAAAGATTCCTCATAGATATCCTGTTTATATATCTTCAAAATATGAAGTGCTAAATGGTTATTACACACTTTTTCCATATCAAAGAATTGTTATATATGATGCAACTATAGAGGATGGAGATTTAGGAAATGAATATGATGCTATATTAAATGTTTTTTATCATGAGCTAACTCATGCAATTTCTCTTTGGTATTATCTTCCTACCCTTTCTCTTTCTTTTGACGAAGGTGTTGCAGTATTGTTTGAAAGTAGAAAAGATCAAGGGAGGCTAAATGATCCTTTAATTGCTCATCATATAATGCAAAATAAGATTGATAAGACAACTCCTACATGGAGAGAGGCTTCAGGGCATAGAGATGTGTATCCCGGTGCCTTTTGGGCTTATATTTATGGAGCTAATTTCCTTGCATATCTTGAAAAGGTATATGGGAAAACTGAGTATATAAAGTTCTTTTCTAGTAATTTTTTTATCTTTCCAAAAGAAAAAACAAAGCATATTTTTAAAAAGAGTTTAGAAGAGCTATGGAGCGATTTTACTTCTTCCATTCAATACCCGCAAAATATTACAAAGCCAGTATCTTTTGATAAAACAAAAATGCAAAATGCTATAATAGCTCAAAGCAAAAATGGTTTTGCTTGCTATGATGGTGCAAAAAAAACTGTATATTTTTATAATCATAATAATGCTAAGGAAAAATTGTTTAGCTCTCCTTCAAATATAACAGATTTAAATTTTTCACCTGATGGCTTTTCTCTTTTGGTTTCAGATGTTAAATATGATTGGGGAAAACTAAAGCAATGCCTTTCTGTTTATGATATGGAAAAGAGAAAGTTTTTAGAAAAACGTCTTTTTTCAATTCGCTATGCAACGTTTGTGAATGATAATTTGATTTGTGCTGTTAAAGTGGAAAGACAAAACTCTCATTTTGTTTTGTTAAATAAAGACTTAGAAGAGATTGAAACATTATTAGAATTTGGTCCTGGTTTAGCATATTCACACATATATAGCCCTGTTTATGCAGGAAAAGATATTGTTGCTTTTATAGCTGCAAACGGGCAATATCGCGATATTTTGCTTTTTAATATTAAGACAAAAGAACTTAGTAAATTGCAAACAAAAGAAAAATTAACCTTTATTCGCTATTTAAAATCTAGTGTGATAGATGATAAGGTTCTTTTAACATTTTCTTGGTGTGGTAAAGATATGCTATATAGAATGGCATTGTATGATATAGAAGAAAATAAGTTAAAAACTCTTGATAAAGACATTTCAGGTGGAACATTCCAGCCAATTGCTTTTAAAAAAGATAGAGAAGATATGGACATTGTTTATATTGGTATTCATGGAAAATATGACACTTTATATAAAACAAGACAGGCAATGTTAAAAGAAAAAGAGGTAATACTAGATGTGTTTAATATGGAAAATGTAGCCCCTATAAGTGAAGCACCAAATTTTGAAGGAATTAAATCTTTTAAGTATAATTATTTCTCTTATCTTTGGCGTATTTTACCTCTTCCATATGTTAAACCTTCGTATGATTTTAAAAATATTAGTGAATGGGGCTTTGGTACATATTTATATGGAAAAGACCCAACAGAATTTGTTGAATTTAATATAACACCTCTTTTATATTTTAAGCCTTTTTTTATGGAAATGAATGTAAACACCTTTTTAGATTTTACATCTTTTAAATTAGGCTTTTCGTTAAGTGATCAAAATCATTCTTTTGTTGCCCGCTCCACATCTTTTTCAGTTAGTGCTTCAAGTGGCTTTGCCCTTGATCAAATAAACAAACGTTTTTCTTTTGGTGGGCTAGCTAAGATAGTTGGCATTGCAAAGATTCCCGCTAATTATTTTCAAAATAAAACGCTTTATTCATATGGTTATACCAATAGTTTGTTTTCTATTTCGTTATATGGTAGATATTCTCAGTTTGAAACAAGGTATAGACTTTTATCGCCCTTTTTTGCAATAGATAGTAGAGGCTTTTCTGCATCTATTAAAACAGATTATATTTTACACATGCAGTCTAAAAATAGTGCTTTTATCTTGCAAGGAAAAGGTAATTTTTCCTTACCTATAGTTCCTATAAAAATGAGTTTATCCACTTATTATAGTTATAATGCATATTATAGACCAAATGTAGGAGCTTTCTTTTTTCTTGGAAGTAATGCTTTAATTCAAACACTTTCATATTTGCCTAGTATGGAAGAATATAAAGATGTTTCTAAAACATTATTTGTTGCTAAAAATAATTTAGGTGCTTCTTTTAATGTTTCAGCAGCTTTATTAAGCTATGAAATTCAAAAAGGTAGTAATTTATTTCTAATTTATCTTAATAGAATTAATTTTGAGGTAGGTTATTATTCTGTGCTTAATGTAGCTTTAGGTGGCAGTAATAATGTAAAAGCTTCCTACTTCCATTCAATATATGGCAATCTTTATTTAGATATTAGTGGAATGGTGAAAATTGGACTACGTTATAGCCACCCAATTGAAAAAGGCGTTTCGTTAGGTAAATTTAGCCTTATATTTGATGCAGATATATTTTTCTAATTCCCATATTTAGAGAAATAATTTTGAATGTAAACAAACGGAGTGCCTTTATCTCCTGAGCCACTTGTTAAATCGCACAAAGAGCCAATTAAGTCTGTAATGTTGCGTGGTGTGGTGCCTTCAGCTACCATCTCTCCCATATTTGAGCTATGCTCTTTTTGGTGAGTGGTTATATATTTTGCAATTTGTTTTTCTTGTTCTTCTTTGTTTAAGTTTTTAAAATCATTATCTGCAAGATACTTTAATTTTACTTCATTAGGCACACCTATAAGACCTTGTGTAAAAGCAGGAGAAACAACAGGATCTGCAAGTTCCCAAATCTTTCCTACAGGATCTTTAAAAGCACCATCTCCATAAATTAATACTTCAATTTTCTTTCCTGTTTTTTCTAATATATTGTTTTGTACTTTTTCTACTATTTTGTTACAATCTCTTGGAAATAGCTTAAGTCTTGTTTCATCAGCCTTGTTAGAACCTAAAAGACCATAATCTTGATTATAACCGCTACCATCTACAGAGGATGTTAGAATTTCATCCATGCCAATTACTTTTTTAGCTCCTGCATCTTTTAGAATCTTTTTTGTGTGTTTTCGTGTGTGAATGTCGCATGTAAGACAATTTAGTGTGTAATCCAAAATGGCTTTTGGATTGTTTGCTAAAATTATGCAAGAAGTGTTGTTATATTTTTTTAGAATTGAAGAATAATATTCAAGGTAGTCTATGCCAGTGAATCTATGTTTATATGAGCCAAATTTTTCTTTAAATGCTTCTGTTGTAAACACATCTATTAAAGGATTAATTTTTGAATTTTCTAATTTATTTTCATCTACTAATTGGTTTCCAACTTCATCA
Organism: uncultured Treponema sp.; assembly: GCA_963545065.1. Taxonomy (GTDB): domain Bacteria; phylum Spirochaetota; class Spirochaetia; order Treponematales; family Treponemataceae; genus Treponema_B. The sequence continues at coordinate 9,830 of CAUUIE010000042.1, read as the reverse complement.
AAGGGATAGCTTAAAAGAAGAACAATTTCATTACCTGATTGTGCAAAACCTTCTAAACATGGAGCAAAACGATTGCGACTTAACAATGGAAAGATAATTCCTATTTTTTCATCATTAAATTTCTTTTTTATATCTTTGGCAATTGCTTCTAATTTTGCATAATTACCTTGAGAGCGGGCTACTACAGATTCTGTTATTCCTAAAACATCGCCTTCTTGAATAGAAAACTGTTCATTTTTACTTGCTTTTAGTAACGTTTCAGTAGCAATGGTTGCAATATCATCACCATTATTTATAATAGGAGCTATAAGTCCTCTTGAAATTACACCAACAGTTCTTTCCATATGTTCCTCACTCTTAAAAACTAAAGGATTTATTTTTTTGTTAATTTGAAATTTAGGCGTTTAATGCTAATAAGTTTTAATATCGATGTCAATATTAAATGTAAGGCATTGGATAACTTTATTATAAGAATAGATTCCTTGAAGTTTAGGCGAGTGTTATTAATGACTCGCCTAAGATTTAGTCTTATGTTGAAAGAGGTTATTTTTTGTAAACCATGCAAGTGGATGCTTTTTCTACATCTTCTACAGCTTGAAAAAATGCTTCCACAACAGTTGGATGAGGATACATTGAATGTAATATTTCTTCACGTTTTACTTTATTTGTAACAAGGGTAGAAATGCCTCCTATCATGTCTGTTGCAGAAAGGCACATCATATTGCAACCAATAAGTCTATCTTCTTCATCAAATATTACTTTTATAAAACCTGCTTCGCTACCAGAAAGTAAAGATTTCCCATTAGAGCCCATGGGCACCTTACCAATTTTTATATTAATGTTTTTAGCTTCAGCTTCCTTTTCTGAAACACCAACACTTGCAATTTCTGGTGTGGAATATACACATGAAGGGATGATTGTAAGCCTTTTTTCTTTTTTATCTTTTTTTAGGTTATCTACTACTAAGCAACCTTGGTTTTCTGCGTTGTGAGCTAACATTACATTGCCTTTCACAACATCTCCAATTGCAAAAATACCTTCAATATTGGTTTTTAGATATTCATCAGTGATTATGCCTCTTTTATCAAATTCTAGTCCTATTGTTTCAAAACCCATATCAGCTGTGTTTGCAATGCGTCCAATAGAAACAATTACAGCATCTGCTTCTATGTTTTCCACCTTTTCTTTTAATTCATATGTGCAACCATTTTTTTTGATGTTAGTAACTTTAGCACCATTTATAATTTTTACACCCATTTTTTTTAGACAAAGTGCTTGTTGCATTGCTATGTCACGATCAAAAGGCGGTAATATAGTTTTTTCTAGTTCTATAATAGTTACGCTTTTACCAAGTTTTGCATACACTGTTGCAAATTCCACACCAATAACACCACCACCAATAATAATAACACTTTCAAAATCAATGGGGTTTTTAGAGAGAATATCATCAGATGTATAGGCACTTTCTATTCCTTCAATTGGTGGTTTAAACACAGAAGAACCTGTTGCAATTATTAAGTTTTTAAACTCTAATTCTTTATCATCTACCAAAAGTGATGTTTTTGATTTTAAAACACCATGCCCTTTAAATACTTCCACTCCTGCATTTTCAAGTAGTTTTTCTATTCCACCTATAAGTTTTTCAACAACAGCATTCTTTTTTTCATACATCGTAGCAATGTCATATTTAATATTATCAGCTTTAAGCCCTATATCATTTTTTTCAAAAGCATGAAAAATTTCTGCCACATGTAAAAAATGTTTTGTAGGAATGCAACCACGATTTAAACATGTTCCACCTAAACTATCTTGTTCCACAAGGGCTGTTTTAAAACCTGCACGCCCTGCTTTAATTGCTGCAATATATCCACCAGGGCCTCCACCTAATACTACGACATCAAACATAAAATTCTCCTCCATACATAATATGGTTAAAAGTTTATCATTTTATTGTATAAAAAGTAAGGTAGCTTTTAAGAAAGAATTATTAGCTTGATGTTTAGGTTTATGCCTTAATGTTGACTATTTGTGAATATCAGTATAGACTTATTTTCGTGTATTAAACCATATTTTATCATAATATAATGTGATAAGGGGATAGGTATTAATATCTATAATTTAGGAGAGGTATAAAAATGAAGAAAAGAGTTTCTATCGTTATGTTTGCCTTAATGGCAGTATTTGGAGCATCTCTTTTTGCAGATGCAGGGAAGGTTGTTGTAGGTCTTAATCCTGTAAAAGATAGTGTAAGAACAGCTGATAGTGAAAGAGCAATTATGAGGTTAGATTCTCAGATCTCTGCAGCTTTGCTTAAAATAAAGAAATTTACTGTTGCAAAAAAAGAAGGAAAAGAAGAGTTAAAAGATATAGACTATCTTTTGGATATGAGCGTAGTAGAATATTATGAAGAAGCTGTTAATGTTAAAAAGAGCATGCTAAAAACAGCTAAATATACTATTGAAATGAAGCTTGTTAATGTTAAAAATGGGCACATAATTATCCAAGACAACATTAAAGGAAAATATGAAAGTGCAAAGATTCCTGTCGGTGCTATGCTTCCAGATATATCTAGTGATGCAATGATGTCAGTAAGTGAACAAGTTGCAGATAAGATAACATCTGAGTTGTTTCCTGTTTCTGTGTTAAAGGTTAGCGAAGGTGGTGTTATTACAATTGCTAATTATGGTTTTAACGTTGGGGATGTTTTAAATGTTGTTAAATTTGATGCAATGGTAGACCCAAACACAGGTGAAGAAGTAGCAAAAGAAGAGACAATGATTTGTCCAATTATTGTTCTTGAAGTTTCTGGTAGCACAGCAAGATGTGTTATTCATACTTTAAAACCATATAAGAAACAATATGCAAAAGCAGTGGTAGAAGTTGGTATGATGTGTAAACGTGCAATGGATAAGCCTATTGATATGAAATCGCTTTCACCATTATTAAAACAATTGAAAAAATTAAAGTAAATTTATAAACTAATTGTAAAATGCGTAGGTTAAGACTTGCTCTTTAATCTACGCATTTTTTTTACATAAATAAAAAAGAAGTTTAGGCATTAGTTATATTTGAAACAATAGCTTAAGACCTATCTACTAACAAAAGATTAGTAATTAACAAGTTATTCACAACACACACAAAAACACTACATCTACCTAACACACGGTTAATCCATTACTTACAGAAAGCTTATAAGAGATAAACTACAAGATATTCACAAGGTATTTACATGAAATGAGTAAACAATTTAATCAAGATTGTTTGTCTTATTGTTTTTTATATATTTGCATTTTTTGCTATTTTATTCATATCGTAACCTAATTCGTAATAGTGATTGTTATTATAATCGAAAGTTTTTATTACTTCAAAGCCAACCTTTTTTGTATGTGCTGCAAAAGAGCGTGGGTTAGCTTGATTTATAAAAGTAATTAAAATTGGAAATCTTTTGCACATTTCACGCCTAGACGCTTCAAATATATTACATACAACGTTTTTTCCACGATATGCTTTGTCTATGCAAACAGGTCCATATTGAAAAGAGTTTTCTTTACTAAGATTTTTACCTAAATAACTTACATTTGGTAAGTCTTTTATCATAAATTGAAACATAGGCCACGCTGACCAAAATTCCCAAGAAGCTGCCATGGCATAAGCTATAACTTTTTCGTTATCGCATGCTATTGTAAGCCCGTTTTCTTTTTCAATTATTGCTTTAAATTGTTCATATGTGAATTCAGTAGTTACAAACCCATCTTTCTTGTCTTCTTCATTAACTGTTGAAACATGATACCTCTTTTGCAATTCTGAAATAGCTTTTATATCATTAATATTTGCGTTTCTATATTCCATATGCCCCTCCAATTGAGGCAAGTATAGATTTAAACGGCTTTTTATTTCAAGTATGCAAAGAAAAAAATAATAATGTTTTATTAAAGTTATATTTTCGTAATTAGTGAAAAATACATAGGACCTGCACCATTATGGATATCAGGAAAATAGATATATCCATATTTTGTTTTTAATGGAGTTTCTTGGCAAAGAGGCGACCATCTATTTGCAGTAGTTATTTTTGCATTTTCATATTTTTTTAAGAGTTTTTCAATTACATTATCATTTTCAATTTCTAGCAAAGCACATGTAGAATAAATTAAAAAACCATTTCTTTTTAGCATAATAAAAGCTGATGATAGTAATGCCCATTGTCTAAATGATAGGTTTTTTATTCTTGCAGGAGTCCATTTTTTTAAGGTGTTAGGTGCATGCAGTAAATGTCTTTCGGAAGAACAAGGAGAATCAAGCAAGATTCTATCATATTTTTCATTAATTTTTTTTGCCATCTTTGCAGCATCATAAGGTGTTACTGTAATTCTTTTTTTTATCTTTTCTTCTAAGTGTTCGTCTATTACATTTATAAGTCTTGCACGTCTAGCACTAGAAAGCTCATTCGCTTGTAGTTCAATATTTCCGTCCCCAAGGGATGAAGCTAAAACAAGAGTTTTGCCTCCTGGTGCTGCACACATATCAAGACATATGCCATCATAGTCTAATGGTGGCATAGCATATGCTACTTGGACACTTGCTCTATCCATATAATATGGTTTTAAAAGACATTTAGAATATGCAATAGGAGACGATTCTAATATTAAAGCCTCTCGTAAAGATTGCCACCTGTCTTCAAAAATAGCTTGATAATAAGAATTAAAACTAGCTAAACTGCCAGAAGCTTTTTTCATTATAAAATGAATTGCTTATTTTGCAGGGGCATAATAAGAAGTTTCATCTCTACCTGAGCGATTCAAAAGACGCACTTCCACTTCTAAAGGTAAAAACTTTCTTCCAAAATCTGAATCAATACTAGATGTATAAGAGATTCTATATAAGCCTGTTGGGGCTTTTGCTATTGAAGAAACAAGAGGGCTTATGCCTTCATTTTTATAAAGATAAGCATGTGCACCTTGAGTTTTCCTAATTAAATATGCAATTTCATCACAAGGCTCTCCTTCCTTTAAGCTAATAGAATAAAACCTAATACTATTATTTGCCATATATGAAGAAAGTTCATTAATTCCATAGGTACCAAAATTGCTATCTTTTAGAGAATTAAAACTCAAATAAATTACGGCTCTTCTAGGTTGTGCGTTTAGCAAATGAGAACTTGCAAGCCGAAGACCTAAATCAAACTTCCATTCTTCTGAAGGCATAGCTTTAAACTTTGGCACATAATCTAAAATGTCTTCAGGTAAATATTCACCTTCTTTGTTTGGCACTTTACCAGCAGAAAAAATAGAAAGTTTCCCTTTTCCTTTCATTGCAAAAGCAATTTCTTTAATTGCCTTATCCACAACCTTGCTTTCTTCTTCCATCATAGGGGAGCGTTCAAGAAGAAGGGCTACATCGCACCCTGAACCTAAATAGCCTGAAGTGTCAAGGCTATAATCTTTCACACTATAATGATCTTCTGTAACAGTAAAATTAGTAGCTTCAAGCCCTACAATCTGTTCTCTATTTCTGTTTTCTACCAAGACCTCTAATTGCACTTTTGGAAATTCCTCAGAATAAACTCTTTTTATTGTAACAAAAAAACCACCTGCTAACTCACTAATCCTACTAGTAACTTCAACAACCTCGTTTTTAAAATCTATTAAAAGAATATTTCCATTAGCATCAGGAGTTGCACAAGTTATTTTTGTTGGAGCATTACCCAAACTAACAAGTTCATGAATAGTAGCAAGCTTTACATCTATTAAATATGCCTTAGAAAGAGAAGAAAGCAAAATATATCCCTTCCATTCACGCATAGACTCAATAGCTTTAAAACTATTTTCAGGGATAAGTTCTTCTATATAATTTCCTGCTGTGTCAAAAATGTAAATACAACCTTTTATGGAGTCTGCTACATAAATTAGATCATTAATAACACAAATGCCTCCAGGGGCTACAAAGCCTGGAAAGCTTGTGCTTTTTTTACCGAAATTAAAAAGGTGCTCACCTTCAAAGGAAAACACGCAAACTCTAGCGTTGCCAAAGTCTGTTGTATAAATATTATCATAAGCATCAGTAGCTAAAAATTGAGGTCCTAAAAGCTCGCCATCATTTATGCCGTGCTTACCAAAATATCGTAAAAACTTTCCTTCCCTTGTTAGCACAGAAATACGATCAGAGGCAAATTCTGAAACAAGCATATGACCATTTTTAGTGTGAATTATATCAAAAGGACGATCAAAACCCTCGATTGGTCCTTTAGTTCTATCAATAATCTTTCCATTTGCATTAAAGTGAAGAATCTCGTTTGTTCCATAAGCAGTAGCCCAAAATCCACCGTCTTCCATAGCAATTGCAGAAAGTGGTTGCCTAAAAAGATGTGTGTCTTGAAAGAGATGAGAAAAGCCTACGGACTCACTAAAGTGCAGGCTTTCCATTGTTTCAATTGGTGCAATGCGACGTTCTCTTACCACTTCAGCCTTGTTTCTTAATAAAATGCCACCATGATTTGATTTTAAAGCAAAGTCCCACTGCTGTAAGCATGCATCTTCTAGCCCTGAGTTATAATAAGCTTTACCAAGCCATTCAAGAATTAATGGATCATCAGGCAAAATAGAAAGAGCTTTTTCAAAAAGCAAAATAGCTTCGTTATAAGAAGAGCGATAGTAAGATTGGACGCCTCTTCTAAATTCTTCAAAAGCTATATGACGATCTTGAGATGTTGGATTAGGGAAAAGGTCACTATTTTGAGCAATTAAAAACGAAATGTGTAAAGATAAAAGTAAACAAAATATTATTTTATTTTTCACTTAGGAATCCTCTTTTTTTGCAGTTTGAATTATTTCGGCATGTTTATTAATTATGTTATTGTTTGCAAGTGCTTTTCTTGCTTTTTTTATAAATGTCTTAGCTTCTTTTATTGAGCCATTTTTAAAATATGCCCATGCTAGAGAATCTAAATAAGCGGGGTTGTTTGGTTCCTTTTCTAAAGCTCTTTTGCAATACACAAGGGCTTTTTGTAAATCTTTTTCACTATCTGCCAAAACATAGCCTAAGCCGTTTAATGCATTGGAATTATTTTTATCTATTGCAAGAGCTTTGCGGTAATAATCAATTGCTTTTTTAACATCATTATGTTCATAAGAAACATATCCCATAGAAGAAAACACTTGCACGGACTCATAGCCTGATTCCAAAAGTTTAGAAAGTTCAAACTCTGCTAAACGTGTTCTCTTTGTTTTTGAATATATCAAAGCTAAAATTAGACGGCATTGATAAATTCTTGCAACATCTTTTTCTTGAGTAACCACTTGTTCAAGATATGCCAAAGCACTTTCATAACTTGCAAGCTTAGCATATACAAGACCTATGTAATACGAAAGGTCTGATGTGTTTTCGCTTCCTGTTGGTTGATATTGTAAGAAAAACGTCAGAGCTCCCTCATAATCTTTAGCTTTATAAAGCCTAATCCCTTCCCTTAACGAATTCAAAAATTACTCCCTCCCTCTTTTTTTAACAAGCTATTACTCGCACAATCCTTTTTTTACCAGCACGTAAAATAACGCCATTATTCAAAAGATTTTCACCTTTTATCATCATTTTAACATCTTTTATTTCACTACCATCTAAAAAAGCTCCACCTTGTTCAATTAACCGTCTTGCCTCACTTTTTGTTTTTGCTAAAGATGCTAACACAAAAAGGTCTACAACATTAATCTCTTCTTTTAAAACACTTCTTTCTATTGAAACTTTAGGCATTAAATCATTTGGAGCATCCTTACCAAAAGCTGCTTTTGAAGCATTAAGAGCGTTATCGGCATTTTCTTTACCATGTATAAACAAAGTGAGCTCGTAAGAAAGTCTTTCTTTTGCTTCGTTAATATCTTTACTAACTAAAGAATCAATCTCTAAAACAGAAAGGGATGTAAATATAAGAAGATATTGTTTTACATTTGAATCAGGAACATTTCTCAAATATTGGAAAAAGTTATATGGGCTAACAAGTTCTGCACTTAAAAACATAGCACCGCCTTCGCTTTTTCCCATCTTTTGACCATCAGCACGTGTTAAAAGAGGTGTTGTAATTGCTTGCACTTCATTACCATTTTTGCGTCTTATAAAATCAACACCTGCAACCATGTTTCCCCATTGATCATCTCCACCCAGTTGCACTTTAACACCATGTTTTGCATTAAGCTCAAAAAAATCATAGCTTTGCAAAAGCTGATAATTAAACTCAAGGAATGTTAATCCTGTTTCCATTCTTTTTTTATATGCTTCAAATGAAAGCATTTTATTAACAGAAAAGTGAGAACCAACGTCTCTTAAAAAATCTATATAATTGATTGAGGCAAGCCATGTTTTGTTATTTTCAAATTTTAAAACATCATCATCTAAATGTAAAAAGCTTTTAATTTGTTCTATAATGCAAGAAACATTACTATCTATTTCTTCATAAGATAGCATTTTTCGAGTGGAAGTTTTACCTGAAGGGTCTCCAATTCTTGCTGTCCCCCCTCCCAATAAAACAATGCCTTTGTGCCCTGCCTTGCATAAATATTTTAATGCAATAAGTGGCAGAATATGCCCTACATGAAGACTCTTAAAAGTTGGGTCCATTCCGACATAAAAAGTAACTTGTTCTTTATCCATTAAGGCAGACAAAGTTTTAATATCAGTGCATTGAGCAAAAAGCCCACGTTCTTTTAATAACTCTAACGTTTTATTCATAATTATAAAAATATATACATTATAAATATAATATACAAGCCCTAAATTAACATTAATTAGATGGTTCATGCCGTCTTTTTTTCTTGTATCTCCCCTTTTCATAAACAGTAAAATATGTTAAACTTAAAGGAGCAGTAGCTTGATAGCTTTAAGAGGTAAAAGAAAATGGCATACAAATTAAAGGGTGCAAAGTTTGAAACATTAGAAGAACTAGTAGATGCATTATTTCCACTTTTTAATGAAGGTAGATCTTTAGAAGAATTTAAAAAGTATGCAGAAGAAAATGCTGAAGAAAGCTAGTTAATAAAGATACTTCATTAGTAAATTTTCCTACTTTTATACTATACAAAATCTATTAATAGACTTAATCATTATAAGTAAATGTAATTATTACTTTGCTTTGTCGTTTAAGTCTTATATAGCCCTTGTGTTTTGCCATAAAATGCAGGGACTGTTGTTTTTTGTCTTTCAAAAAAAATAAGCTGAGTTTAATAGCAAAACGTTTTACTTAAAGTGCTAAAAAGCATTAAGGATGGTTTAATTAAGATTCTCTAAATTAATTATTTCAATGTTTTTAGCTGTTCCATCAATTTCAATTCTTTAAAACACTGGATGTCATCCTTTTGACGTTTGTGTTTATCTATCAGGATTCCTTAAAAAAAGAGGTGGACTATTTGTTACACAACTTATCTTTTTATAAAGATTAATATCAAGCTTAATTTTTTTTAAAAGCCATATTTAAAACTTATACTGATATTCCAAGGCTCACTTTTATAATAACTAATCTCCTCTTAAGCTGGCAGGATGCTATTCTTAGCTAGTAGGAGGGCTCCTTTTAGCTAACAGGTGGGACCTAGTGTTGCTAGACGTCATCTATTGTTACTTAAATGATTGGCTCCACATTCTAGTTATTACACAGCATCAATTCTAGCTAAAACGTGGGCCCTCTTCTAGCTAGAACAAGAGGCATAGTGTTACATACCTAGGGGTGCGTTTATTGTAATGATGGGGAGTGTGTTATAGTAGTAAATGGGGACCTATTCTAGCTAGACTTTCTTCAAATTCTAGCTAGTTTTTGCCCAAACTCTAGCTAGAATTTGGGAGGGAAGTACGCCTTT
>CAUUIE010000041.1:0-14886 GCA_963545065.1 uncultured Treponema sp. | reverse complement strand
TCGCCAAAGGAGTAGCATTATGATCATTAATCACAACATGAGCGCTATGTTTTCTCAGAGAACTTTGGGCAATACAAACGTCCACACTCAAAAGAACATAGAAAAGCTTTCCTCAGGCTTGCGAATTAACAGAGCAGGGGATGATGCATCTGGTTTAGCAGTGTCTGAGAAGATGAGAGCCCAAATTAGAGGCTTGAATCAGGCAAGTGCCAATGCACAGAATGGTATATCTTTCATTCAAGTAGCAGAGGCATATCTCCAAGAGACAACTGATGTAATTCAGCGTATTAGAGAATTGAGTGTTCAATCTTCTAACGGTATTTACACTGCAGAAGACCGCCTCTACATGCAAGTTGAAGTCTCACAGCTTATTGCTGAAGTAGATAGAATTGCAAGTCATGCTCAATTTAATGGTATGAACATGTTAACAGGAAGATTTGCAAGAGAAACAGGTGAAAACACAGTAACTGCATCTATGTGGTTCCATATTGGTGCTAACATGGATCAAAGAACAAGAGCATATGTAGGCACAATGACAGCTTCAGCTCTTGGTGTTAGAAATGTTGGCGATGAGCAAATCTTAAGCATTGAGACTCCAGAAACTGCTAACCGTGCAATTGGTGTTCTTGATGAAGCACTCAAGAAAATCAATAAGCAAAGAGCAGATCTTGGTGCTTACCAGAATAGATTGGAGCTTACTGTTGTGGGTGTTGACATTGCAGCAGAAAACTTCCAAGCATCTGAGTCACGCATTAGAGATGTTGACATGGCTAAGGAAATGGTTGAATACACAAAGAACCAAATCCTCACACAGTCTGGTACTGCTATGTTGGCACAAGCAAATCAGGCAACACAGAGTGTCTTAAGCTTGCTTAGATAAGCTTTATAGCTTAGAGTTACAAAAGTGGCACACTACATTAATGTGTGCCATTTTTGTTTTAAAAGTAATATTAAACCATTCTTTTTATATAAATCTCTCCCATAAAGTTAAGTCTAAATTATAATTACTGTTTTTTTAATTTTATCTTTTAAATCACATCATAAATATGGTATTATACCAATTAGTTCAAAAGCCTATAAAAGAATAATTTACCTTAAATATTAGAAATATCTTTTTCTTTGCATTTCAAAATGCTAGCACAAAATAAATGAGGTGCAAAAAAGCTATTTAAAATAGCGTTAATACATTGTATGGAAAATAAAATAATAGACGTAAGTTTCTTAAAAACATAATGGAAATTAGAGTGTTATTAAAAAAAATGGGTATTAATTGTTTTAATGGCTTGTAACATAAATGTTTAGTATAAGTCTAAAATATGTGCTATAATGGTTGTAGCTATAATTTATGAGGTGAATTGTTTTGAAAAATTGGAAACGTATATTTTTTGTCTTTATAGTAGGGCAAGCCTTTTCTGTAATAGGCTCTCAAGTGGTGCAATTTGCAATAGTGTGGTATCTAACATTGCAAACAAAATCTGCTATTACTCTTACTCTTTCAATATTTGTTTCTTTTATTCCGCCTGCTTTTTTAAGTCCATTAGCGGGAGTTGTTGCAGATAGATATAATAGAAGAAAAATAATGATGTTAGCTGATGGTTTTGTTGCTTTTACTACTTTAATTTTAATAATTTTGTTTATTTTTTTTGATAAACTGCCAATTCCAATTATTTTTATTATAATATTTTTGCGAAGTATTGGACAAACTTTTCATGGTCCTGCTATAGGAGCTGCACTACCTCTTTTAGTTCCAGAAGATAAGATAACTCAAAGCTCAGGATGGAATAGCCTTTTGGATGCAGGAGGTGCTCTTATAGGACCTATGCTAGGTGCTGTTTTAATGGCTAGCTTTCCTATTAAAGTAGTTTTGCTATTAGACATTATAGGAGCTGTTTTTGCAATTTTTTCTCTATTTTTTATACATATTCCAGATGTTGCTTCATCTAAAGAGAAAAAACATTTTTTTAAAGAGATAACACATGGTTTTGTTGCTATGAAAAACAATAAGATATTAGTTTTATCATTACCTCAAATAATGGCTTTTGGCATTTTATATGTACCTCTTTCCTCAATTTTTCCACTATTGGTGGTAGCTCATTATAAAGGAGGAGTGATAGAAATAGGTTTTGTAGACTTATGTTTCTCTTTAGGTATGATTATATCATCTATTTTTTTAGGTGTGTTTGGTGGAAGATTAAGAAAAATGGCAGCTATATCAATTGCTATAATAATAGTTGGGCTAGGTTCTATTGGTTGTGGTTGGTTATCTCCACCTTTCTTTTTTCTCGTTTTATTTATTCTAGCTTTTATGGGAATGGCGGGAGCATGTTGCAATACACTTTATTATGCATATATTCAAGAAAGTACACCTAAAGAAGATTTAGGAAGAGTTCTTTCTATTCTTATGATGTCATTTACTTTTTCTAGTTTAATAGGGCTTTCTTTTTCAGGTGCTATTAGCGAAATAGTGGGAGTTCCTAAGTGGTTTGTTATTGTAGGAATTCTTGTTGCTATTAATGGTTTAGTTTTATATGTTCGTACTAAAAAAGCTGAAGACGAGTATTTAAGGAAGAAAGAAGAAGAAAAAGAAAAAGCTGTTGAATAGAGGCTTTAAAAAGATGCTTTTAGTGAAGAGCACAATGTTTATATTTGAAAGGTCCGAATCTTGATTTTTTATTAAAAAAGTGGTATAGAGTGATGAATTCATGGAGCGAGTGGTGAATTTATGGCAAAGTCTAAGTTTTCTAAAATGCCATTAGGCATTATTAGCGAGATATTAGGAGTTAGTATTGGTGCAATTATTGCAGCTGTGGCAATAAGGCTTTTTCTTGACCCATTTAGTATAGTTCCAGGCGGTGTTAGTGGTCTTTCTATGGGAGTGGAGCGTCTTGCAAAGCGTTTTATTCCTGATTCAGCTATGATAGGCTCTATCTCTGTTTCTTTTCTATGGCTTAAAGAGGTATTAAAGATAGAGTGGCTTAACCTTATTTTTAACGTTCCTCTTTTTATATTAGGAGCAAAACTTCTTGGAAAAAAATCTGCAATTCTTACTCTTCTTGCTATAGTGGAGCTTACTATAGCTTTGGCTATTATGCCTGAGTACAAAGCGGTTGACGACTGGATGCTAACCTCTATTTTTGGAGGCATTACTGTTGGCATGGGGTTAGGTTTAGTTTTTAGGTATGGAGCTACTACAGGGGGCACAGATTTAGCGGGTGCTATAATTAACAATAAATATCCTAATTTTAGTATTGCTAAAGGAATGGCTTTGGTAGATTTATTTATAGTGATATTTATTGGTCTTGTGGAAGGTAAGGTTGAAAACTCAATGTATTCTCTAGTGGCTGTTTACTTTTGTATGAAGCTTGCAGACATGATGTTAGATAATTTTGGGTATCAAAAAGGATTCTTCATTGTTAGCAATAAACCTCAAGAAATTGCTAAGTCTTTAATGACAGATTTAGGACGAGGCGTTACTCTTTTGAAGGGTGAGGGGATGTATTCAAAACAAGATAGACCTGTTTTATTGTGTGTTGTGAGTAGGTCTCAGTTTGTTAGAGCTAAAAAATTAATACAAGAAGTTGATCCAAATGCGTTTATTATGGTAAGCGACATGAGTGAAGTGTTAGGAGAAGGGTTCAAAAAAGAAGAAAAAAAATAAGAATTGTTTTTTAATGCTTAATTATAAACTGTGTTTAAAGAAAGGTGGCGTAACAATTATGCTTTTATTAAAAGCTTTGTTGCCACCTTTTGTTTTTTCATCTATTATTATATCGTTATTTTATCTATTGCCTTCTTTGGAGTCTTCATATTCTTTTGCTACTTATGATAGAAATGAAAAACTTTTATGTGCTTCTTTATCTTCTAAGGAAGCATATCATTTGCCTCAATCTAAAGATATAAATCAATTTTATAAAATATCTTCTATAATATATGAAGATAAAAGTTTTTATTTGCATTTAGGAATAGATTTTTCTTCTGTTTTAAGAGCAATTTATTTGAATTTAAAAAATAAACATATTAAGTCTGGGGCATCTACTATAACAATGCAACTTGCTAGACTTCTTTGTGGAGGAAAGAGACGGAGCTATCTGCAAAAGCTAAAAGAAAGTTTTTATGCCATTTTGCTTGAAGCAAAATATACAAAAGATGAAATTTTTCTTTTATATGCTTCTAATGCCCCATTTGGTGGAAATGTTATTGGTGTGGAAGCTGCTGCATTTAGATATTTTTCTTCTTCAGAAAAAGAGCTTAGTTTATCTAGTAGTGCAGTTCTTGCAGTTTTGCCTAATCAACCTTCTTTAGTAACTTTTTCTAAGAAAAGAGAAAAATTAAAAGAAAAACGTGACGCTCTTCTTCAAAAATTAAATTATTATTCTATTATTGATGAAGAAAGCTGCAAGCTTAGCATTGCAGAGCCACTACCAGAAAAGCCTGAAGCTTTGCCCTTTTTTGCTATGCATTATCATACATTACTCAAAAAAAAAGTTGATAATGCTGAAAAACACAACTTTCAAAAAAAATGTGTTACTACTTTAGATTGTGCCTTACAAAGTTTAGTAGAGCAAATGGCGGAAGTGCATTCAGATAGATTAAAACTAAATTTAGTGCACAACATGGCAGTTATTGTTATGGAAGTGAATACAAAAAATGTATTAGCTTATGTTGGAAATACTGGTTTTTTTCATTCAAATGGAAAAAATATCTATGTGGATATGTGTAATGCAAGGCGGAGCTCTGGAAGTTTATTAAAACCTTTCTTGTTTGCAGGAATGCTGGATAGAGGTATGATCTGCCCGCTTTCTTTATTAAAAGACATACCAACTCAAATACAAAATTATTCACCTGAAAATAATAATGGGCAATATGAAGGAGTTGTGAAAGCAAATGAAGCTTTAACTAGGAGTCTTAATGTTCCATTTGTTCGCTCTTTGCGTGAATATGGAATTCCACCATTTTTAGAATTATTAAAAAAATGTGGGTTTACTACATTTGATAGGACAGCTAATGATTATGGACTTCCACTTATTCTTGGTGGTGGAGAGGTAACTCTTTATGAAATATGTGTATGTTATGCTAATTTTATGAGACAAGCTATGGAAGGTAATGATGATTTTCCAATTTCTAAGGGAGCTGCATATCTTACACTAAATGAATTAACAAGTGGAAAGCGTCCTTATGATGAGGCAATTTGGAAATTGTTTACTTCATCTCAAAAAATTGCATGGAAAACAGGAACAAGTGATGGTTTTAAAGATGCATGGAGTGTAGGGGTCACTCCAAAATATGTTGTTGGTGTTTGGGCAGGAAATGCTGATGGAGTTGGTAGACCTGAAATTAAAAGTAACATTGCATCTTTACCATTAATGTTTGAAATTTTCAATGTATTAGAAAAAAGTGAATGGATTAAAAAACCTTATGAAGATTTAAAAAAGGTGAAAGTGTGCTCTCATTCTCATTATATAAATGGAAGATTTTGTGAAGATATTGAAGAAGTGGAGCTACCCATAAATGCTTCATTACCAAAAGTTTGTCCATATTGTCAAAGTGTGTGTTTAAGTCCAGATGGAAAATATCGCATCGAACCTTCAGATATTAAAGGTTCTGAAAGATTAGAAAATAGATTTATTTTGCCTCCTTTTGAGGAATCTTTTTATATTCGTCATCATAAAAAATATCAAAGTCTTCCACCATTCTTAAATAAAATGAAAAGAAATGAAGATTTTGTTATAGTTTTTCCTAATAATTATGACGTAATAGAGATACCATTAGAACTTTCTGAAAAACAAGGTGCTTTTATAGCAAAGGCGAGTCATAAAAATAGTGAAGCAATTCTTTACTGGGATATTGATGGCTCTTATTTAGGAAAAACAAAAAGATTTCATCAGATGGATATGAGCTTAAAAGTGGGGCGTCATGAGATTACATTAACAGATGATGATGGAAATAGAAAAAGTGTTGTTTTTTTTATAAAATAAATATAAGGTTTTTACATAAAGAGCGTTGACAAAAAGAGTTGCTTTTTGATAGACTATCTGCTGATTAGTAGGTAATTGAGCTTATGTTACGATCTGTAAGTTTAACGCCACATGCTAAGATTAACTTGCATTTAGAAGTTGGAGAAAAAAGAGAGGATGGGTGTCATTCAATTTCTTCTTTGATGCAGGAGATATCTTTGTCAGATGAAATGGTTGTAAGACTTTCCGATTCTGGCGAATGCAATGTTCGAGTGCTTGGTGCAAATATAGGAGAAGATAATTCTCTTGTAAGAGCTTATGTTGCTTTTAAAAAAGAGTTTAATCTTGATTTTGGTCTTGATGTTTCTCTTATAAAAAGAATTCCTATAGGTGCAGGTCTCGGTGGTGCATCTAGTGATGCAGCTTCTCTTATACTTGCAATGAATAGACTTTTAGATACTTCGTATAGTTATGAGCGTTTATTGCCTGTTGCTTTAAAAGTTGGCTGTGATGTTCCTTTTTTTTTAAAGGGTGGCACCGCTAGGGTAGAAGGAGCGGGAGAGCGTGTTACATCATGTGAGTTGGATATTTCATATGTTGGTATTTTAGTATATCCTGGGTTTCCTTCTTTTACTAAAGAAGCTTATGAAATGTTGGATGCTAGGTGTGAGATTTCTGGCACAAAGATGTTGAGTTTGAAAAATGTAGAGCTTTTTAAAACTTGCTTTTTTAATAGTTTTGAAACGCCTCTTTTTTTGAGGTATCCGGAACTAAAAGAAATAAAAAATGTTTTTTTGTCATTTACGAGTGATATGGTTTTGATGAGCGGAGCTGGTTCTAGTATTTATGGTTTGTTTCGTTCATGGGAAGGTGCTAAGGTTGCTTGGGACTATGTCTCTAAAAAATGGAGTAATTGTAGTTTTTTTCTTCCTATTGAAAAATAGAGATTTTTTTGCTAAGATACGTTTCATCGGGTTATAAGTGGGTTTGTTCTCGAAATGAGGAGGATATTATGGAAATCACCGACGTACGAATTCGTAGATGTAAGGATAAGGCTAAGTTAAAAGCTTATGCTAGCGTCACATTTGATGATTGTTTTGTGGTGCACAGTGTTGGAATTTTAGAAGGAGCGAATGGGCTTTTTGTTGTTATGCCTAGTCGTAAGGTAGGGGAGAGTGAGTTTAAAAATATTGCTCATCCTATTGTTACAAGTTTTAGGGAGAAAATATCAAAAGCTGTTTTAGATGCTTATGAGGCTTCTAAAGATTCAGAGGATTAAAACTTTACTAGTGTATAAAACTTATTTTAGAAGGGTTTTACTTTTCTAAACTTAAGTTTTTAATATTTTTTGGGACGTCGGCAAGTGGTAAGCCAACGGCTTTTGGTGCCGTCATTCCGTAGGTTCGAATCCTACCGTCCCAGTTTTATTTCGGAATAGTCCTGTTTGTTGCAGACTGTTGTTTTGTTGTAAGGAGTTTTCTTTTATGGAAGAGAAAGTGTTAAATGCAAATAAGCGTGCGGTGTTGAGTAAGTCAAATCTTCTATCTTTGAGAAAGCAAAAAAGAATACCTGCGGTTATGTATGATAGGCATGGTAAATCCATATCTCTTGATGTGTGTGAAGTTGAGTTTGGTCGCCTTTTTAAGACAATTACAGAAAGTACTATATTGAAAGTTTTATTAGAAGGTGAGGAACATGAAGTTTTTGTTAAAGATTATCAATATGATAGGGTGAAAGATAAGATCGTTCATGTTGATTTTTATGCTGTTGAACGTGGTGTTCCCTTAAGAACTAAGGTTAAGATAAAGCTAGTTGGTTCTCCTGAAGGAGTTAGGAGAGGTGGGGTTCTAGAGACTGGACTTACAGAGGTGGAAGTAGAATGTTTGCCAAAGAATTTGCCAACAAGACTAACTGTGGATGTTACTAATCTTGAAGTGAATACTTCATTACATGTTAGGGATATTCCAGTATCTGAAGGAGTGAGTATTCTTACAGACCCTGATGTAACTATAGCTGCATTAAAATTTGCAAGTTATGATGCACCTCAAGAGTCTACTGAAGCTAAAACTACGGAGACTGCAACTGCTAGTGCAACGGTAGCACCAACAACTTAAATATTTAATATATTGGCTTATAGCAGTTTGTATGTTATGAGTCAATATATGTTTTAATATTTAATGTCTTTTGAATTTATTTCTAATATTTATCTAAAGCTTTTGAGCTTGAAGCGTAGGGCAGATGGGAAACTTAGCCTGTTGTTGGCTGTTTCAGGTGGCTCTGATTCTGTTGCTCTTTTGCATATAATATATTCTCTTAAAAAAAAATTAAATCTTAGTATTTTTGTTGTTACTGTCAATCATAACATTAGACCTAAAGAAGAAAGTAGGGGGGATGCAGAATTTGTACGTGATCTTTGTTCTAGCTTTCCTGAAAAAATAGAATGCCTAATTATTGAGATACCAAATAAAAAAGTTGCAAAAATAGCATATTTAAGAAAGAAAGGCATTGAAGACGCTGCAAGATTTTTGCGCTATAAAGCATTCGAAAAAGCAAAAAATATTTTTAATGCTGATTATGTATTGACAGCTCATACCAAAGATGACCTTTATGAAGGCATTTTAATGTCTCTTTTTAAAGGTGCTTCTCCTTTTTCATTGTTGGGAATGAAAGAGTTACGAAGTTATTACTTTAAACCATTTTTAAATGTAGAAAAAACAACATTAATATCGTATTTAAAAAAAAAATCGCTTTTATGGCATGAAGATTCTACAAACTATTCTTTTGAATTTTTAAGAAATAAAGTGCGCCATATTTTAATTCCATCTCTTAAGAAAACTTTTATTGGCTGGAAAAGTGGTCTTCAAAAAACAATTTGTAGACTTTCTGTTGATGAAGAGTTTATAAATACTTCTTATAATTCTTTTCTTAAAACAATTGATTATTGGAAACAAAGTGAATATAACTATGTTTATGTAAATGCTACTTCTTTTTTTTCCATGCCAAATTGTTTTAAAATTAGATTCTTACAGGAAGGCTTAATAGTTTTAGGATTTAAACACAGAGTAAGTTATTTTTCTATTATTAGTTTTATACAAAGCATTGAAGAAGGGAAAGAAAAATCTTTTAACGGTATTTCACTTTCTTTAAAAAATGATTTATTAATTTTAAGAAAATTTAAAGAAAAGAAAATAAAAGAATGTGATAAAAAGCAAGGCTATATGATTTGGGTAAAGCATGCAGGAGTCATTGAAATAGAAAATATGAAGCTTTATGTTGAAAAAAGAAAAAGAGGAATATTTATTTGTTCTAGTGGTGATAAAGAAGGGATTGGACCTTTTAACTTTCCTTTTTGCATAAGGAGTAGGTTGTTTGGAGATGTTATAAAGGTAGGAAAAGAAATTAAAACTATAAAATCTATATTTAGTAAATGGGAACTATCTTCACATGATAAGGGCATTTTGCCGATAGTAGAAGAAAGTGGAGAGATAAGGGCTATATATGGAATTGAAATGGGAAAAAAGAATTTAATTTTTAGCTAGATTTTTCTCTAATTATAAATTTATAAAATTTGCTTTATTTTCAGGAGATTTAAGAAAAAGTGAAAAAGATATTTTTTATATTTGGTGCTTTATTTACTTTTGGTGCTTATTTTCCTTCTAATGCAGAAGATGTCTCGTCAGTAGTAAATATGGCGGCGGCTGTGAGTTCTCTTGAAAAGACTATCGAGCTTTACACTGAAGGGAAATACAGTGAAGCAATGTTTCAAGCAGAACTTGGAATAGGATATGCTCCTAAAATGGCAGATTTTCCATATCTAAAATCACTTTGTGCAAAGTTATTGGGAGAACCTTCTGCATATTGTGAGGCTTATTTAAAAGCTTCTTTAGAAAAAAATATGTTATGGCATAGATATAGCATTGAAGATGCCTATTTGTTGGCTGCAGCTATTAAATTGAACTTAAAAAAATATAATGAATCTTTAAAATTTGTAAACTCTCTTTCATTTGAATTAAATGAAGCTCAGCTGATTAAAGCTTCTAGCCTTTATGGTCTTGAAAGGCGAAAAGAAGCAGAAGATATAATATTACAAGCTTTAGATCGTTATTCATTTGATTCAAGGTTTCCAAAATTATTTTTAATTCAAGAAAAAGACAAAAAAGAAACGGCATTTAGTAGAACTATAGCTAACAGAATATTAGAAAATTTGTATGTTTGGAAAGATAATGATCCAATTCTTCTTCCGCTTTCAGTATATTTTGAAAAAGATGATAAAATAAATAGGCGTAATCTCAAAGTTTATAGAGAAATGCACACACATTTTTTATCATCTTATGATCCGCAAGGGCTCTTTTTTGCAGGAGAGACTATTTTATCAAATATCAACTATGGTGTTTTAAGTGACGAGTCTAGTATAAGAGAATTGTTTTCCTTAAAAGTGGAACTAAAAGATGTTGCAACTGGGAAAAAAAATATTATAAATGCTGTGTATAAAGAACATTTATATACACTTTCTAAAATTGTTGGTAACCCTGATGCTAGAAATTTAATTAAAAGTATTCTTTCAAATTATTCAGGTGCTGTATTAGAAGATGAAAACAAAGATGGCATTTTAGAATCTGTTTTGTATTATAAATCAGGTCGTCCTGAAGTAGCTCATTTTGATAATGAACAACGTGGCTACCCAGCATTTACTGTTGAATGTAATTTTGGTATTCCAAAAACTGTGCATATAGCAGATACTCCTTATTTATTGACTTATGATGAATACCCTTTTGTTTCTTCTGTTAAAATGGAAGATGATTTTTTTCAAATGAGACCTAGAAGTTTTAAGTGGCAAGCATTCACCCTTGAAAGATTAAAATTAATGCTTTTTTCTGATGTGGAAAAACATAAATCTTTTTTTGTTTTAACTCCTAATTCTGCTGTAAAAGAGATTACTGAGGATGCCCTTATGCGTGTTGCAGCTTATAAAGAACAAAAAAATGATGATGAAAGGATAAGAACATTTTATGATAGAGGTGAAATTATTTCGCTTGAAAGAAGAATTGAAGGAGCTGTTATATCTTTAGTTAATTATAAAAATGGTGTTCCCTCTATAGAAAAAAATGATATAGATAGAGATGGCTATTTTGAAAAAGTTCAAGAGTTTGATAAGCAAGGTAATATAAAGAAAATATCATTAGATTTTAATAAAGATGGAGTCTTTGAATATAATGAAGTATATGAAAAAGATGGTGTAGTTCAAAAAGAATGGGCAGATGGGGGTAATGGTAGAGGGAAAATATTAAATAAAGTGGTGTATAGTATTTTTTCTTCGTCTAAATCTATAGTTGAATGGACTCATCCTTTAACAGGAAAAAAAGTTAAACTTTATTATGAAAATGATGAACCTTCTTATGTTGAAATGGCAGGAAAACAGTTTTCAATCTTTCGTGATGGAAGTCACCCAATTTATTGGTTTAAAGAGGTGCCATTATTTAGTAATAGTATAACCAAACTATTGGAAGAGAAATTTAATGGTACTACATCTTCTCCTCTTTTTTCTTTTATGGTTGACATTAAAGGAGGAAGTGTTTTTGTAGTTAAATCTGGCGGGCATATCTTTGCGGAGTTTTTAAGTGATTAATTATTTAAAGTTTTTTTGTTTTTGTTATATTTTTTTATTTTTTTCATGCAAAACACAGCAAATAATAAAAAAAATTGATTATTCTGATTCTCTCAGTGTTTTATGTGAAGTAGACAAGGTTAAATTAAAACTAGAAGAGAAAAGAGTACTTGAAGCTTTATATATTGCAAAAAACTTAAATACACATAGAAAAGATATAAAAGAGGTGGTCTTAATTTATGAAAAAGCCTTTGAAGATGCAAAAAATGCCTTATATGAAAGCGTTAATAAAAAAGATTGGAAAAAGGCAAAAATATTATTTAATTCAATAAAAGTTTGTGAACCATCTTTTGATAAAATATCTTTTAACATGATAAAAGAAAAAATTGAAAAGCCTCTTTATGAAAAACATCCTATTCTTCTTAACTTAAAAGAAAAAACTCAAAATAGTGCAAAATTTGCTAAAACTATTGATGAAATGATTAATGCAACTGTTACAGTTTTTGTGGATAAAGGAATTAAAGTTGAAAAAGGTTTAGGCTATTCTGATATCATTTTGGGCTCTGGGTTTTTTATAGATGAAGATGGCTATCTTATTACAAATTATCATGTTATACAAAGTGAAGTTGAACCTAAATATGAAGGATATTCAAAACTTTATATAAAAAATTTTAATGGTTCTAAAGATAAAATACTTGCAAAGGTAATAGGCTATGATCCTCTCTTGGATTTAGCTTTACTTAAAGCGGAAGTTAAACCTTCCTATATATTTAAACTTGGGTCATCTGAAAAGCTAAAAGTTGGGCATAAAATATATGCAATAGGCTCTCCGTTAGGGCTTGAAAGAACTATTACTGCAGGTATTGTTTCCAGTAAAAATAGGCAATTACTTTCTCTTGTTGAGGTGATCCAGCTTGATGCTGCAATCAATCACGGTTCTTCAGGGGGACCTATAGTGGATGAAATGGGTGAAGTGCAAGCTATAGTTTTTGCAGGAGTTACTAGGACACAAGGCTTAAATTTTGCAATTCCTATTGAAGTGTTAAAAATGATTCTTCCTTCGTTATATAGTGGTGGGGAGAACACACATGGCTGGCTTTCATGCTATGGTAAAGATATTGATAACTTTGAGGAGATTCCTTTAACAAATGGCATTATTGCCTCTTATGTTATGCCTTCTGGAACTCTTTCAAATGCAGGATTCAATGATGATGCTATAATAACACATATCAATGATATACAAATAAAAAACATTTCTACACTTAAAAAACTATTATTTGATTTAGATGTTTCTTCTATTATAAAATTACGTGGAAAAATAAAAATAGATAATAATTGGGTAGAGGATGAGTTTTATTCTTTATTACAAGAAAGACCTTATATGCCTGCAAGTGTGATATATAAAAAAGACACGATAAAACGTTGCGTTTTACCGTTTTATGGTCTTAATCTTGAATATAGCGGAAGTAGAAGATATTATAGGATTAAAGATGTAATTCCAAATAGTTATGGAGATGAAGCAGGCTTTGCACCCAATGATTATTTAGAAATTAGATATATGAAGATTGACGAAAAGGAAGGCATTGTTAAAACACTTTTTTATGCTAAAAAATTAAAATCGGCTTATATAGAAAGTTTTATTGGAGCTTCAACTTATGGGGATAATTCAGGATATTTCTAAGTAAAGAGATTAATTTAAATTATTGCGTATTGAAAGGACTAAATTGTTTTTTACACCTTGAGCTATAGATTTTTTCCTTTGTTATATGTATTATCCTTAGCCCATTAATTTTTCTTTTGATTATTAATAGGTCGTTTATTTATGAATATTTTTGATATTATAGGTCCTGTTATGATAGGACCTTCCAGTTCTCATACTGCAGGTGCTACACGAATTGGCTTTATTTCTCGCTTGCTTTTGGGTGAAGAGCCAAAAGAAGCAATTATCACTCTTCACGGTTCTTTTGCACACACACATAAAGGTCATGGTACTGATATTGCAATAGTTGGTGGTATTCTAGGCTTTCATCCTGATGATGAAAGAATTAGATTAAGCTTTTTACTTGCACAAGAAGCAGGTCTTGATTTTAGTTTTAAAACAGAAGACATTCCAGAAGCCCATCCAAATACTGCTTTTATAGAATTAACATCTCATAGTGGAAAAAAAATAGAAATGCAAGGCTCTTCCATTGGGGGGGGGAACATAGAAATTACTCGTTTAAATGGAAAAGACATGAGTTTTACAGGTCAAAACCCTGCAATAATTGTTGAATATAAAGATGTGCCTGGTTGCATTTCTAAAATTAGTGCTGTTATTGCAAAAAACAAAATAAACATTTCGCAGCTCCATATTTCTCGAGATAGGCGAGGAGGAACTGCAGTGGTGACTATACAAGTTGATGGGGAAAATGTTAGGGAAAAAGTAAAGGAAGAAATAAAAGAGGTAGAGTATGTGTATAATGTTATTTTGGTTCCAATAATCGCTTAAGGTGTTTTATTAAAAGGATGAGATTATGGACTATATGACAATAATGGAATTAGTATTAGAGGCTGAAAAAAAAGGGACAAAAATATCAGATGTTGTGTTAAAAGAACAAAGTGAAGCAATAGAAATAAGCGAAGATATTCTTTTTAAAAGAATGGAAGATCAATTAGATGTAATGCTTCAGTCTATAGAAAAAGGCACTTCCCCTGATATTCGCTCCACTAGTGGTCTTACAGGTGGGGATGCATATAAGATTTATGAAAAAGATATGAGGGGAGAGTGTCTTTGTGGTCCTCTCCTTTCTAATGGGATTAGGATGGCAATGGCTGTTTCAGAATTAAACGCTTCTATGGGACAAATTGTTGCAGCTCCTACAGCTGGGTCTTGTGGTATTTTACCCGGAGCAATAGGTGCTTGCATTAAAGTAAAAAAAGTAAAAAAAGAAATTGCTGTTATGAGTTTATTCACAGCTGGAGCTATTGGAATGGTAGTTGCAAATGTAGCATCTATTGCGGGAGCTCAAGGAGGGTGCCAAGCAGAATGTGGCACAGCATCTGCAATGGCTGCAGGTGCTGTAGTAGAAATGATGGGTGGTTCTCCCACAATGGTTTCTAATGCTGTGGCTATTGCATTAAAGTGCATATTGGGATTAGTATGTGATCCTGTTGCAGGTCTTGTGGAAGTGCCTTGTATAAAAAGAAATGCTTCTGGAGTAAGCCTCGCTTTTACTGCAAGTGAATTAGCCCTTTCAGGGATTCAAAGCAAAATTCCAGTGGATGAAGTAATTCAAGCTATGCGAAAAATAGGGCATGATATGTCTGAAAGCTTAAAAGAGACTGCTG
>CAUUIE010000040.1:0-15074 GCA_963545065.1 uncultured Treponema sp. | reverse complement strand
TGCTAGCTAGTAGGAGGCGTCCTTTAAGCTAAAAGGATAAGAAAAGCTATTACATAATCTTTCTTAACTTACTAAATTCTCATAATTACTAATATTAATCTCTAGGATTTTTTTGTGTTATAATTTATAATGACTTTGTCGATTACATTTTAGGGTTAAGTTTTAAGTTTTTAGGAGAGTTTTATGTCTGATGTTCTTTCATCATTTTCCAGATTTGCTAAAAAGTTTCCAAAGGGCTCTATTATTTTTGCTGAATTTGAAAAAGGTTCATCATTTTATTTAATACAAGCGGGTAGGGTGCAACTTATAAAGGTTATCAATGGAGTGGAAAAAAATATAGATATACTAGAGACAGGGGAAATTTTTGGTGAGATGGCAATACTAGATAACTCTCCACGTTCTGCATCAGCTATTGCATATGAAGACGTTATAGCATTAGAGTTTAATAAAGAAAATTTTGAAGTGCTTATGAAAGGTAGCCCTGTAATTGGTATGAGGCTTTTAAAGACTTTTGTTAAACGTATTTATGCACAAAAAAGAAGATTTATGATTTTAACAATTGAAGATATTCCAGCTCGTGTTGCAGATGTTTTTTTAATGCTTGATGAAACTTTACCACATCTTGATAGAAGTCGTGATTCTAGGACTTTTGAAATAACTCCAGAGGAGGTCTCCCGTTGGGCAGGCGTTTCTATAGAACAGACGAATGAAGCAATAAATAAGTTTATGGCACAAGGAAGAATAGATGTGTATAAAGAAAAAATTGTAGTGCATAACATGACAGATTTTGTTCGTTATGTTTCTACAAGAAGACCTAAAAGATCTTAAAAATCAAAAAGTAATTTTATTTTTATGAAAAAAAGAAAGCATATTGATGGTCAAAAGTTAGTTAATGACGCTTTAGAAAATATATTAAAATGGAATGTAGATGATGTAAGATGGGATGAGATAAGCGATGGAAACATAAATTACATTTATCGCATAATCAACAAAAAAACTAGAGAAAGTTATGTGTTAAAAGCTGCAGACAATGCAACAAGAGTGAAACCTAATGGTTATCTTTCTCCATCAAGAAATGCACATGAAGCTGGAGTGCTAAAGTATTATAGTGAAAAAGATTCATTCATTTTATCTCCTAAAGTATTTGCAGTAAACAAAAGAAAGAATTATTTTTTAATGGAAGACATAGTTCCTTCAGTTTCTTTGCGTCATGCTTTAATGGAAGGTGTTATGCCTTTTAATTTAGGCATTAAGCTTTCAAAGTTTATTATAGAAAAGAGCTTTCCATTGCTTGAAATAGTAAATAGTGATAGGGAAATAGAAAAACCTTGCTATCTTACTTATTCAAAAGATTTAATAAAGATTACAGAAGATTTGGTTTTTACCTTTCCATATTATGATATAGAAAATAGAAATGTTTACACAAAAGAAAATGAGTCCTATTTTAAAGAAATGCTACTTGATAGTAAGCTACATTTGATAAGTGCAAAATTAAAAGAAAAGTTTAAAACATATAAGCAAAGTCTTATTCATGGAGACTTACATACAGGCTCTATTTTAGTTAAGTTTAAAGGAGAGAGAGTACTCAATGAAATATCAGATAATATGGAGCTTTTTATTGTAGACCCTGAGTTTGCTTTTTATGGTCCTATCGCTTATGATGTTGGAAATGTTTTAGCACATTTTTATTTTGTGAAAATATATAATACATTCATTATTAAAGATGAAGTAAAGCGAAATGTTTTACTTTCATTTTATCAAAACGAGATAGAAAGCTTTATTTCTAGCTTTTATGCCGAAGGCTTTGGTTTTTTAAAAGAAAATGTAATAGATGCATTGTATAATAATGAAGAATTTATAAATGATTATATGAAATCTATAATTGATGATGCCTTTAGGTATGCAGGGTTAGAAATTATTAGGCGTGTAGTAGGCTCTGCTAAAGTGCTTGAGATAGAAAGTGTAGAAGATGCAAATGTTCGCATTCCTATGGAAAGAAAGTTAATGGATATTGGATTAAAATATATATTAGATGGTAGTCTTGGAGTTTAATCATAATTTTAGGAGAGATTTATGAAAAATGATGCGTCCCTTTCTTTAATGAAGTTTGTTGATAAAAGCCCTTCAATGTATCATGCAATTAGTAACCTTAGTGCTATGTTAAAAGATGCAGGGTTTATAGAACTTAAGCTTAGCGATGAATTTAAGCTTAAAAAAGGTTCTTCTTATTTTACAACAAATAATGGAAGTTCTATAATTGCATGGAAAATGGGGGGGGGAGTAAAAAATGGATTTAGAATAATTGGTAGCCATAGCGATTCTCCAACTTTTAAGATTAAACCATCCCCAGAGGTTTTGGTAAAAGATCATTTTATAAAGCTTAATACAGAATGTTATGGAGGTGCTATAGTTTCTACATGGTTTGATAGACCTCTTTCAGTTGCAGGAAGAATAGCATTAAAGGGTAAAGATGTGTTAAATCCTGAAGTACGCCTTGTTGATATTGATAAAAATCTTCTTATTATTCCTAATCTTGCTATTCATATGAATAGAGAAGTGAATGATGGTTATGCTTTTAATAAACAAAAAGATACATTACCACTTTTAGCAATTGTAGAAAGCAAAGAGGTGAAAAGGGAAGGATATTTTCTAAGTATTATAGCACATGAAATGGGAGTTAAAAAAGATGATATTCTATCTTATGATTTATATTTATATGATAGAATGAAAGGGGCTTTTGTTGGAAAAAATGATGAGTTTTTTTCTTTACCTAAAATTGATAACTTAGGCATGGCTTATCCTTCCATTAGTGCTTTGATAAAAAGTAAAAATGAAGATTTTACACAAGTAGCTTGTGTTTTTGATAATGAGGAAATTGGCTCTTCAACTGCTGCAGGTGCTGGAAGTCCATTTTTATCAGATACATTAAAAAGAATAGTTATTGCGGGAATAAAAGAAGAGGGGATGAATGAGCCTTTTTTTGAGGTGTTTCAGCAAGTAATAGCCTCCTCTTTTTTAATTTCTGCAGATCAAGCTCATGCCCTTCATCCAAACTATGAAGAAAAAAATGATATTACAAATATTCCTTTGATGAATAAAGGTCCTGTTGTAAAAATGTCTGCGTCTATGTCTTATATGAGTGATGCCATCTCTTCAGCAATATTTAAGGAGGTGTGCACTCGTGCAGGTGTTCCTTGCCAAACCTTTGTTAATAGGTCTGATATGAGGGGAGGTTCCACTATTGGTCCTATCACTATGGGAAATTTAAATATTAGGTGTGTAGATATAGGAAACCCAATTTTATCTATGCATTCGGTTAGAGAGCTAGGTGGTTCTTTAGACCAAGAATATATAGAAAAAGCATTTTTACAGTTTTATAAAGATTAACAAATATTGTTTTATTAGGAGTGCTTTATAGCACTCCTTTTTTTGTTTAAAAAATACTAGACAAATGTTATATTAAAGAGTAATATAGTTAATATTTAAGAGGTGAGGGAATAACACATTATTTTTTTTAATGTGGCGGGAGTTTAAGTTGATGGAAAGTCAAAGTGTGTATTCTTTTGGTAATGGTGAGGCAGATGGGGATGCATCAATGAAATTGGTGCTAGGTGGAAAGGGATCAGGTCTTGCAGAGATGACTAAGATAGGTCTTCCCGTTCCTTCAGGTTTTACAATTTCCACATCTGTGTGTGATAGTTATTACAAAAATAATAAAAGTTATTCAAAGTCTTTAAAAAAAGAAATAGAGAATGCACTAATACTCTTAGAAAAACGGGTAGGAAAGAAATTAGGAGATAAAGATGATCCTCTTTTAGTTTCCGTTAGGTCAGGGGCTGCAGTTTCTATGCCAGGTATGCTAGAAACAATTCTTAATTTAGGGCTTACTGATGAGTCTGTAGAAGGTCTTGCAAAAAAAACAAATAACAAGAGATTTGCATTAGATGCATATAGACGTTTTATTATGATGTATGGTTCTACAGCAAAAGATATTCCAAGAAAAAAATTCGATGATGTTTTAGATGAAATAAAAGAAAAAGAAACAAGAAAAAGACTAAGCCTTTCTAGTAACGTGCAAGTTTCTGATACTGATGTTAATGAAGAGGAATTAAGCATTGTTATTAATAAATATAAAATACTATATAAAAAAGAAATAAAAGCTGATTTTCCACAAAACCCAATAGAGCAGTTATGGGGTGCTATAGATGCCGTTTTTAATTCATGGATGAGTGAAAAAGCTGTTACATATCGTAAGGTTGAAAATATTGTAGGGCTTCATGGAACAGCTGTTAATGTTATGCAAATGGTGTTTGGAAATAAAGGACGAACGTCTGGAACTGGAGTGTGTTTTACTAGAGATCCAAACACTGGTAAGAATGAGTTTTATGGGGAATATCTTTTTAATGCACAAGGGGAGGACGTTGTTGCAGGTATTAGAACTCCTATAAAGCTAGATGCTTTTGCAAAGGAAGACCCTGCCTCTTATAAAGAGCTTTGTAATGCAAGAAGAATATTAGAAAAGCATTATAAAGATATGCAAGATATGGAATTTACAGTTGAAGAGGGGCGTCTTTATCTTTTGCAGTGTAGAGTGGGGAAGAGATTACCTTCTGCTAGTTTTCAAATGGCAGTGGATATGGTTGAAGAAGGTTTGATTACAAAAGAAGAGGCTATAACTAGGATTAAAGCTAGTGATATTGAAGGTGTGTTTTATAAAGGCTTGGATTATTCAAAGCTAAATGGAGCTAAACCATTCCTCTCTGGAATTGCTGCAGTGCCAGGGGCTAGCGTTGGTATTATAAGCCTTTCTGCAGAGCAAGCTGAAAGGTACGAAAAGGAAGGACATAAAGTTATTCTTGTGCGCCATGAAACTAGTCCAGAAGATGTAGGTGGAATGCATGTTGCAGAAGGAATACTTACGGGAACAGGTGGAAAGACTAGTCATGCTGCAGTTGTTGCAAGAGGATGGGGAAAGTGTTGCATTGTTGGGTGTGGTAGCTTACATATTGATGACGATAAGAAAGAAATTTCTGCAGGAAATGTTGTTCTAAAAGAAGGAGATTTTATTACATTGGATGGAACAAAGGGACACGTTTATGCAGGCAAGCTTGAACTTATGAATCCTAAACCTTCTAAAGCTTATGATAAACTTATGGAGTGGGTGGATGAAGTAAGAAAAATTAAAGTGCGCACCAATGCAGATACGCCAGAGGATGCGAAAATTGCTAGATCTTTGGGGGCGGAAGGTATAGGTCTTTGTAGAACAGAACATATGTTTTTTACGGATCCTAAAACAGGCAAAAATGATCCAAAAAGGCAATTTGCAATAAGAGAAATGATTGTTGCTACAACTCAAGCAGATAGAGAGCGAGCATTGAAGAAATTACTTCCGTATCAAACAAAGGATTTTGAAGGGATTTTTAAGGCAATGGATGGTTTTCCTGTTACTATTAGGTTAATTGATCCACCATTACATGAATTTTTACCAAAAGATAAAGAGGAGCAACAACAATTAGCTGAAGAGCTTAATGTGGGCTTTAGCACTGTTAAAGATAGAGTGGAACAACTTGCTGAAGCAAACCCTATGCTTGGACATAGAGGTTGTAGACTTTCTATTACATATCCTGAAATTTTAAATATGCAAGTTACAGCTATAATACAAGCTGCTTGCACTATGCAGAAAAAAGGTATTAAAGTTTTTCCTGAAATTATGATTCCCTTGGTAATTGATTCTAAAGAATTTTCGATTCTTGAAAAAAGAATTAGAACTATAGCTGATGCTGTTATAGAAAAAAAAGCTGAAGGTAGAAGTCTTACTTATACCGTTGGTACTATGATAGAAACACCTAGAGCTTGTATATTTGCAGATAAAATTGCTGAGCATGCCCAATTCTTTTCTTTTGGTACTAATGACCTTACTCAAATGACACTAGGTATTAGCCGTGATGATGCTGGAAAATTTTTAGATACATATATAGATGAAAACAAAGCAGGTATTTTTGAAACAGACCCGTTTCAATCAATAGATAAAGAAGGCGTTGGCTCGTTAGTTAAAATGGCTATAAAAAAAGGACGTGAAAAGAAAGATAATTTAAAGATCGGTGTTTGTGGGGAACATGGTGGAGACTTACGTTCAGTTAAATTCTTTTGTCAATTAGGAATGAATTATGTTTCTGCATCTCCTTATAGGGTGCCAATTGCACGCCTTGCAACAGCACATGCTGCAATCCTATATAAAAATGAAATAATATGATTTCTCTAAGAATGTAGCAGGTTTTTAATTTTGCTTTATTTAAAGTGAAATGTGTTTTTTTATATAACTTCAACTAATGCACGTTCTGTAAACTTGTATAGTTTTAAAAGATATATGTTACTAACCGAAATACATGAATCTCCACTTACTTTAAAAGGCGTAGGTCCATCGTTTATTGAAGCATTAAAAAAAATAGGAATCCAAACTATTGGAGACCTATTACAATTATATCCTAAAGATTGGGAAGATAGAAGTATTTTTAATTATTTAGGGGATTACAATAAAACAAAAAAAATAAGAGTAAAAGCTATTGTGCTTTCTCATTCATGGATTGGACTAGGTGCTAAAAGAACTTTAAAAATTACAATAGCAGATGATTTAAGTAATAAGGCCACATTAGTATGTTTTAATAGAAATTTTTTGCAAAATACTTATCCTATTAAATCAAAAGTGATTGTAACAGGTGTGTTTTATAAGTATAGAAATAATATCACTTCATCGTCTTTTGAGCTTGAAAAAGAAGGGAGCGAATATAAAGGCATTTTGCCTATATATCCAATTATAGAAGGAATTAGTAATAAAAAGTTATTTTCTGTAATAAAACAAGCCTTAAATGAGTATATAGGAAAAATAGACTCAGATTTACCTAAAACTGTAATAAGTTCATATAATCTCATAGAAAAATCAAATGTATTATTGTCTATGCATTCACCAAAAAATATGGATGATGTGGAAAAAGCTCGTTACACACTTATTTTTGAAGAATTATTTTTCTTTCAATATGCTGCTATTATAAGATATGTAAAAAGACGAAACACATTACCCAAAGAAATGGACTTTCTTACTTTTTCATACTTGCAAAATAATATAAAACTTTCAACTTTACAAAAACATTTAATAAAAAGATTGGCTTTCGCGTTAACAGATGATCAAATTAAAGCAACTTTAGAAATAAATAGAGATTTAGAATCTAATATTCCTTGTTCAAGGTTGATTCAAGGTGATGTTGGTTCTGGCAAAACACTTGTTTCTTTTTTAGCAGCTACATACGCTATAGAAAAAAAATGGCAAGTTGCATTTTTAGCTCCAACTGAATTATTAGGAATGCAACATGCAGAAAAGGCTGCTTTTTTACTTCAACCTTTAGGCATAAATATTGCCTTCCTTTCAGGAAACGTTAAAACTAAAGAACGTAATATATTATTAAAACAATTAGAAAATGGAAATATTAATTTAATAATAGGAACACATGCCATTTTCTCTGAAAATGTTAAATATAAAAATCTAAAACTAGTAATTATTGATGAACAACAAAAATTTGGTGTGTTACAAAGAGAAGCATTACTTAAAAAAGGAATACAAAATGAAAACATCCTCCCCCATCTTATTATGATGAGTGCAACTCCTATTCCTAGAAGTCTCGCTCTTTCAATATTTGGAGATACTGATATTTCTACAATAAAAACAATGCCAAATGGAAGACTTCCAATTAAAACATACATAGCAAAAAGTGAAAAAGCTCACAGTGTTTATGATTTTGTAAAAAATGAATTAAAAAAAGGAAGACAAGCATATTTTATATACCCATTAATTGAAGAATCTGACACTCTAAAATTCAAAGCTGTGGAGAAAATGAAACAAGAACTTTCTATATATTTCAAAGACTTCAAAGTTTCGTCAATTACTTCAAATACAGAAGAAGAAAACCAAAAACACATTATGCAAGCCTTTATAGAAGGGAAAATAAATATTCTTGTAGCAACAAGTATTATAGAAGTTGGCGTTGATGTTCCAAATGCTAGTTGCATAGTCATTGAAGACGCACAAAATTTTCCTTTAACAACATTACACCAAATGCGAGGTCGTGTTGGGCGTGGAAACATACAATCTTATTGCATTCTTATTTATGAAAATCATTTAACAAAAAACGCATACAAACGATTAAAAATAATGAAAGAAACGACTGATGGCTTTAAAATTGCAGAAGAAGATTTAAAAATAAGAGGACCTGGTGACATCATAGGAACTGAACAATCAGGATATCTAGGCTTTAAATTTGCAAATCCACAAAAAGATTATTATATTTTGTTAAAAGCAAGAGAAGCAGCAATTAATTATATAAGCACAGAAATGAAACAAACTCATAATTCCAATATATAAAAATACAACTAGTATTAAAATAGCTTTACTTAATACTTAAGCATCATTTAATATTTAAAAATAAAAAAAGTGCTAGCAAACATTAATTAAAATGATTACCAGCACTTAATACTATTTAATCTAATGACTTTAATCTTTTAGCATATTTTCAGCAACATTTTTCATTGCTTCTGCTACAACCTTTCTTATAGCACCTTCATCACCTGAAGAACCTTTAGAAACCTTTCCATCATTAGCTTCAATAACTAAACTTAAACCATCGAACAAGTTAGTAAGTCTTCCTAAGAAAAGACTTCCCTTTCCTATAATCATTGCATTTTTTAACTTTTTATTAAGCATATCTCTTCTTGCATGTCCAACAAAAGGAACTCCTGAAGGGATATGTCCTTGAGTAGGTGCAAAGCCTATAATACCTCTTTCTTTCACAAAATTAGCAATTTCTGTTTTTTGCAATTGTCCTTTCATAACAGCAAGAGCTGCCACCATTTTAACATTTGCTTCAGGCACATTTCCTGCTCCTGCAGGTGCCGTAATTTCATGGTTTTGAAGCTCTGCAGAATAGCGGTCAATATCTGTAATCTTCATATTTGCATTATTCAATGGATCATAGACTAGCACACTCATAACAGCCTGTGGTGAAGAGCCTGAAGAAATACTATGCTTTCCAACAATTGAAGTATTTATCACAGGATTTACTCCATCATCTTCACCCAACATAATTGCAAAACCTGCAATCATATCTTCTAAAAGTGGAAGCTCTTTTTTAACATGGTCTCTACCATTCATTCCAAGCTTTGGAACAGAACCACCAGACAAAACCAACACATTCTTAAAAATACCAGATGCAACTAAAGCTGCTCCATGAAGCAAAGCATGCACAGGGGCAGCACAAAAGCCTCTAACATCAGAACCTGAAGCGTTAATACACCCAGACTTCTCACCAACAGCTTTTGCAATGTTACCACCACCTCTTTGGTTTACATCACCTGCAGCCTCTTCAGAACACTCCAAAATATATTCTACATCCTTCATATCAATGCCATCTAAGCCTGCCATGCACCAAGCAGCAAAAATGCCTGAAGCCTTTGTAGCAATATTTTCTAGCATAGTATGAGCACTTAAATTTTCATCTGTAGCGTGTGCTTGCTTAACACAACCTATTAAATTACCATTTTCATAAAGACCTTCTGCAGTGTGCTCTCCTACCATTCTTTTTATATCTTCTATTGCCATCCCTTCATCTAGTTTTATACCTCTGTCTTTTAACAAGTCAGTTTTTTCTATTAAGGATTGTGCTTCTTTTGTAAATTCTTTAGAAAGGCAAACAAGCTCAAAAACATCTGCATGCTTCATTAAAATATAAAACTCTTTTTGGCTCATAATTTCACCAAAAGGACCTTTTGTCGAAGCTTTTTTTGCATCTTTAAACCATGGTTCAGGAATCTTTGCTAAATCATCATGAGAAAGGTTACCTATATAAACTTGATTTGGTGGGTAATTAACAGCATCTTCAAAACTTCTTAAATATTTTGGAATTGCCTTTAAATATTCATGTTCAGGGTTTTCTAATCTAGCTCCTACTTGAGTGGAACCATTGTGAATTAAAAGATCTGGTGCATGCACCATAACATAGCTAGCACCTTTTATAGCAACTTTTGCCATAACATCCTCCTTAGCAAAGTTTAAAAAATATAAATATTAAATCTAAAATAATAAACTATTATTCTTTAATCTTATAAGATAATTAACTTATAGTCAACAAACAACATAACTTAATGTAAAATCAAATGGATAAGCTTCTATTATTGTCATTATTCATTTACAAACATCATTTCATACACTTCCCTACCCTCTTTTTCAGCCTTTCTTTCAAACTTTGTCTTAGGTCTCCATGGTTGCAAAGGTGCAAAACCATTAAACATAGATTTTAAGCTTGGAGTAGCTTCTAGCTCTTTATATGCATCATAAGCATATTCTTCCCAATCTGTTACTACATATATATACCCGTTAACTACCAATTTACTTTGCAACAAATCAGTTCTAGGTCGTCTAATAAAACGTCTTTTATTATGTTTCTTTTTTTGCCATGGGTCAGGGAAAAAAAAATGGAATGCTTCAATAGAGTGCACCATTATCATTCTTTCCAATATCTTAATAGCATCTCCTTCTATAATCCTTATATTTTTTAAAGACTCACTTTCAATTTTACCCAAAAGACTTGCAATGCCTGCTTTAAAAACTTCTATGCAAAGATAATTCTTATTTGGATTTTCCTTTGCAATTTGAAATGTTGCATCTCCCATTCCAAAACCTATTTCAATAATGATAGGATTTTCATTTTTAAAAATAGAAGAAAACTGAAACTTATCATGCCCTAATCCATCATCTAGACTATCATTATTAAATGGAATGCACCACTTAGAGTAAAATAAATCATAAGCATTCTTTTGAAAATGCGTCATACGCTTTGACCTACGCACAAAGGTTTGAACAGTATGGTCAATTTCTAACTTTTCTTTCATATTTCTATCACGCTTTAATATATACTTAAGGGCTTTGATATAAACCCTTGCGTTCTTAAAGAATTCTCTGCACAAAGCTGGATATATCTTGCATCAGGATAACTTTGTTTTAAACTTTCAAGAGTTTCACTAATATTTGAATTTTTATTTACAGAAAGCTTATTCAAAAAAATTGGTTGCTTATCAGCACCAAGCAAAAGAAGATAAAAGTAAGTATAATAAGACTCATCTTTAACTTCCACTTCCCACCTTTCACCATTTATAGTTAAAAAGGCATTAAGACGAGTCATGTTTGAAGCATCATTAATAGAAAAAAAACTTCTTACTTTATTCCCTTGCATATCAGAAACTAAAAGCTCATAATCGCCTAAAGGAATCTTACCAAACGGATATGAAATCTTATTAGTACCTACTAAAAATGAACTTTTACTGTCTTCATTACTCTTAAAAAAATATGAAGAATCTCTTGTAACATGCCAATAAAAACCTTCACCTTTTTTAATTAAAGTCATAGACTCATAATCATCTGTGCCATCTTCATCATTAAAACGCAAAAAAAGAGAAAGCTTTTCTACTAACCTACCATTATCTAACTCAATTATAACTCTCTTATATGTAATAAAAGAAACACTAGGCTTATTTAAAGAACAAGAAAAATAAAAAAAAAGTAAAAAGCAATATACAAACTGCTTCATATGAAACAACTAAAACATAAAAAACATATTCATAACAGTTAAATCAGAATCAGCGAATTGATTCACATTAGATTCAAAACGTACATGAACTTTCTCACAAGCCTCATTAAGATATGAAAGATAATAAAGCCCCATGTTTGTGGACTCCTCTTCCTCTCCTGCATTTGCACTCTTATTATAAAAGTCTAAAATTGAATCTTGCTCCGTATCTGCATTCTTAACATCATTTAAACTAGATTTCATTCGCTCAGCTTCTTCATTTTTGCTATACAACGTTATTTGTATCTTACCTGTAGCCCCAAAAGAACCACTTCCCCCTCCAAGTTTCCACATAACGTATACAAGCTCTTCCTTTTGCTCAAGCTCTAAAACAAGACGCCTCCTAATTGCAGGGTCTAGCAATGCCTCTTGTGTATCTTCCATATCAGGAAATAATAAACCAAGTTCTTTCTTTAGATTTGTATTTTCCGCATTAATAATTAATTCCATAAGCATTAACGAAATATATTCAGCTATTTTAGTTTTATCCATATATTCAACTAAACTAGTGCGAATCGTTTTTAAAAGCTCTGCAAACTGCTCTTCAGACTTCCTAAATTTAGTAATAATAAACCACGTAAAAGGTCTAATATAATCTAAAAACTTTTCACTTAAAAAAAGTTGAATATTCTTTTCTGCAGCTTCTAACCCATCATTTTTCATTATAAGGTCTCTTACAGGGTCAGAGATATCCATTTTAGCCTTATGCAAATCTTCTTTATTCTTTTCTAACACATTCGCAAGTAGTGTTTCATTTATATGTGTCTTTTCATCAATTATATTAGCAGGATTTTGTCTATTCCATTTTTTTATTATGTCTGAGTTTATAATTTGATTAAAAACAAACTCATCATACTGCTTATATAACACAGAAAAAACAATTAATTTAGAAATATCCATTACTTCTTGCCTTGAAGTAATAAATTCAGACTTAGAAACTTCAATCTTTGCCACATAACCCATAAGAATTAAACGCTGAATTGTACTAGGATCAAAGTTCTCTAGTGCAATGCCATACTCTTCCACGTTTCCAGCAAGCTTAAATTTTAATAACTTCCTTTTCTTCTTTATAAAAAAAGTAGAACCTTCTTGTGTTAAAATAACCTTTAAAGGCAAGTTTATAAGATTACTTGTGTTTGATGTCATAAGCACCTCTTTTTCATAACATTTTAAGAGACTTTAACATTATATATCAAAGCGTATCCCTATTTCAATATTGACTAATGGTCTAGACCAAGCATTTAATGCTAATTCCTTCCCATAAATGCCAAAATCTAAATTAAAATATGAAAAATCAAGTCCCACACCAAAGTAAGGGTATAATTCCATAATCCCCAACCTTACAAATAGTACTTGATGAAATATTAATTCTGCTCCAAATGCAAAATTTAAAAAATAATTTCTCCTAATTGAAGGAATAAAAGAAAAAATGTCTTTAAGATCAACATAAAAGGTTAAAGAAGATATATTATTAAAACATCCTTTTGAAAAGATTTCAAAATTACAGCCTATATTAAATTTAGGAATAAAAGTTTTATATTTTGCATTTTCTGATTGTTTGCTTTTTAAAAAGGTATGATAATTCTCGTAATATGTAACTACAAATGGACTATATAAATCATTGCAAGTAAATCCTAAAGAAAATTTATTCTTCCACTTATATATAAAACCTATATCAAGTCCAAACCCTGCTTGAAAAACAATTGGTGCACTTTCAAATCCATTATTATAAAATGAATATGAACTTCCTAAAAGTGTTCCTTTTAAATAAGCATAAGTTTGAAAAAAACCTTTCATATTCATCCCAAGTGAAATTACATGCCCTCCTTTTTCATAAATGCTAGCTCCATATCCGCCTTTAATTAAAATATCTTCTCCCAAAAGAGCAAATACACTAGAAATAGAAGAAAGATTTGCAATTGCTCTTGTTGTATTAAAAAGACCAAAACCAAAATTTTTTCCTAAAAATGAAAAAGAAATGGGGCCTGTAATAGACGCATTAGAATATAACGTCTTTGCATTACTTAATATAGAAAAGTATTGATTAATGCTATCTTTTTCACCTATATATTTAAAAAAAGAATAAGAAAGAGAGTCTAACTTAAAATTAAAGGAGAAAAGAGAAGTCTTTTCTTCATTAAACGCAAAAAGACTAGGATTAGAAAACAAAGATTGATTTTGATATGTGCAATAAATACCACTTAAACTTAAGGTAGAAGGCAAAACTACTTCTGGATATATATCATTTGGTTTATCAAAAGATGAAAAGCTGTGCAAAAAAACATTAAAAGATAAGAATATAAAGATAAGGCAAATTATTTTTTTCTTTAATAAATTAACATGTATCATCTTTATAAACTTACCTTAATTTCTGGAAGTAAATCAATAAATTTCACCCCTTTAAGTATCTCTGCATTTATATCTTCTCTTTCATAAAGCACTTTATAACTATAAAACAACATTTCAAGATGTAAACTAGAAATTGTTTTTATAATGTCTTTATTATTTTCATCTTTTAGCATTTTTTCTATTTTTTCATATTCTAAAACATCAATATCTTGACTTAAGATTAACACCATGTTGAAAATAATGCTTTCTAACTCTCCGCTTTTTAGATATTCATCATGAGAAAGAATAACTTTTACGGCTTTTAAATTCACGTCTTTATTAATAGATGATAAAACGTCCTTTCTAAACTTTGTCTTTTTAGGAATCTCGCCATCTTTTAAGTATTTTTCAATAAATTTAATGATTGTTTTAATATCTAGTGAAGCTGTGATTGAAATGCGTAAAACTTCATCTTTTTCATTCTTTGTTAAAGAAAGAATTTCTTTTGCCCCTCTTTTAGAAAGAAGCTCCATAAAGGCTATAGACGCACTCTTATCATTATGAATATTTTGTTTTTTTGCTTCTTGTAATAATGCTGAAATACTTTTATATTCTGCACTATTAGTTTTTATTCCTGAAAAGCCGTTTTTGCAGGATAAAAATATACAAGATAAGAAAATAAAAAGTGCTATTTTTTCACTCATTACACTATTGTCGCCTTTAATTATAAAAAAGTGTGACTATTTTTATAATTAT
This sequence comes from uncultured Treponema sp., assembly GCA_963545065.1. Taxonomy (GTDB): domain Bacteria; phylum Spirochaetota; class Spirochaetia; order Treponematales; family Treponemataceae; genus Treponema_B. The sequence goes on along the minus strand of CAUUIE010000040.1, from coordinate 321 downwards.
ATCAAATTTAAGATTATAAAACTAGGTTTCATTTTAACATTTTAGTGCCTTTATAAGCTTTATTACTTTATCTATAGGCTTTAAGTTTTTATTTACAAAAGATATTTAAAAATATGTGCTTACCTACTTCCATTCTTTAAATCTTTAAAGAATGTTTTAAGTTAGCTCTTACATCAAAAACACCTTTTGCATCTTAAAAGATTAATGCCTTTAAGACTTAGCAAAAAGACTTTTAATGCAATAATTAAAGCATTCTTTTTCTAGCTATGTAATAGCTTTTCTTATCCTTTTAGCTTAAAGGACGCCTCCTACTAGCTAGAC
>CAUUIE010000039.1:0-15893 GCA_963545065.1 uncultured Treponema sp. | reverse complement strand
GAAGGTATTAATTTTACAAGTGGAAGCTTTATAAGCTATTAAAAAAATGAATGGTTTTTACTTAAAAAATCTTTATTAAAATATGAAAAGTTCATCTTAAGTATTCATTAAGATGTGAGTTAGTATTTGGGATATAAAAAAGGTACTTGTAATATTAATTTTTTAATAGTAGCATAGTAATATATGTTTAATATGTTTTTTGATGGAAATTCCATAGGTTTTACAATACTTACGTATTGCTTTCTTGTATTTGTTACCACCGTTATTTTTCGCTTTATAATAATAGTTCCTGAAAAGAATGTTTATATAATAGAAAGACTTGGTAAATATAAGAAAAAATGTGAAGCAGGTCTTAATTTTCGTATTCCATTATTGGATAAAATTGCTTATAAACTTTCTCTAAAAGAACAAGCTTTAGATGTAAGACCTCAAGTTTGCATAACTAGTGATAATGTGCAAGTTAGAGTAGATGGAGTGCTTTATTTAAGAGTTTTTGATGCTTTTAAAGCAGCTTATGGAATAGATAACTATCATTTTGCTGTTAGTCAATTAGCACAAACTACAATGAGAAGTGAAATTGGAAAGTTGGAACTTGATAAAACTTTCTCTGGTCGTGAAGTGCTTAATTCAAATATTGTAAATGCTTTAGAAAATGCTTCTTCTGGTTGGGGCATTAAAGTTAATAGGTATGAGATAAGGGATATAACACCTAGCGATACCATTCTTACTGCTATGGAAAGCCAAATGAAAGCAGAAAGAGAAAAGAGAGCTGATGTACTTTTGAGTGAAGGGAAAAAACAGGCAAGAATTAATATATCATTAGGGCAAAAGGAAAAAGCCATAAATGAAGCAAAAGGTGAAAAGGAAAGAAAAATAATGATTGCAGAAGGAAAGGCTAGGGCTATTCAACTTAAAGGTCATGCTACAAGTCAAGCTTTGGTTCTTATCTCTCAAGCTTTGCAAAGTGCAAAGGGTGAAGATGCTAAAGACTTACATCTAACTAAAAATTATATAAGAATGTTAGAAAGCATATTAGAAGAAGGAAAAGTTTCGGTTTACCCTGAAGGCATCTGTTCAATTGCTTCCATTACAGACATAATTAAAAAGGTGGGATCAAAATGATAGGTCCATTTATTTTTTTATTAATAATATTATTTTTTGTTTTTATGATAAAGCTCATAGCCTCCATAAAGATTGTGCCTAATAAAACTGTGTTGCTTGTAGAAAGGTTGGGTAAATATCACAGGACATTAGAAGCGGGTTTTCACTTTTTGTTTCCATTTTTAGACAAGGTAAGGTATAAACAAACATTAAAAGAGCAGTCTATAGATGTGCCCGCCCAAGACTGTTTTACAAAGGATAATGTGAAAGTTAAAGTGGATGGTGTTCTATATATGTACATTTTTGATCCTTTTAAGGCAAGTTATGAAATAACAAATTATAATTATGCTACCATTCTTTTAGCTCAAACTACTATGAGGAGTGTTATAGGTCAGTTGGATTTAGATGACACATTTGAAGCTAGGGAAAAAATTAATGCTCAAGTTGTTAAGGCAGTTGATGAAGCTTCAGACCCATGGGGTGTTAAAGTAACACGCTATGAAATTCAAAACATTCAAGTGTCTCCTTCCATAATGGAAGCTATGGAAAATCAGATGAAAGCAGAAAGAGAAAAAAGAGCTGAGATTGCAAGAAGTGAAGGTGAGATGGAAACAATGATTAATCTATCTAGGGCTACTTATGAAGAGTGCTTAAATAGAGGAGAAGGGGAGCGTGAAAAAATGGTGAATGAAGCAGAAGGAGAGGCAAAAGAGATTATTTCTATTGCAAAAGCAACTGCCGAAAGCATTAAAAAAATAGGGGAAGGATTAAGTGTGAAAGGTGGGGATGTTGCAGCAAGTCTTAGCATAGGGGAAGAATGGATAGAATGTTTAAAACATCTTAAAAAGTCTCACATTGTTTTAAAGACTGACCTTGCAAATATAGATGAAACAATTAAACAAGGATGGAAAAATATTATATAGAAATTATATTGGTGGAGGTCTTGTTTTATGAAAAAGGATTTAAATGATATGCCTTTGGTGCTTTCTGGGCATAATTTAACAATTGAAGAGCTTACTATTGCTAGTAGAAAACCTTTAATGGTTGAAATGTCGGAAGAAGCGATTGAAAGAATTAAAAAGAGTAAGAAAGTTGTGGATGAGATTGTTGAAAGTGGAAAGCCTACTTATGGCATTTCTACAGGTTTTGGAGAGCTTTCTACAGTTTCTATATCTAAAGAGGAAAATACTGCATTACAAAGAAATTTAATATTAAGCCATTCTTGTGGCGTAGGCGAACCATTTCCAGAAGATATTGTAAGAGCTATTATGATTTTGAGAGTGAATACTCATGCTGTTGGTTTTTCAGGTGTGAGTTTGGAAGTTCCCTTATTATTATGTGATATGGTTAATAAAGGGGTGATTCCATATGTTCCAAGTAAAGGCTCACTTGGCTCTTCTGGAGATTTAGCTAATTTAGCTCATATTGCTTTGGTTTTGATAGGTGAAGGCAAAGCTTATTATAAGGGTGAGCTTCTTTCAGGTAAAGAAGCTTTGGATAGGGCAGGTTTAAAACCTGTAGTGCTTTCAGGTAAGGATGGTCTTGCTATGATTAATGGCACTACTGTAATGACAGCTATTGGAGCTTTAGCTTGCCATGATGCTATGCAACTTTTAAAAACTGCAAATATTGGTGCGTCTTTAGTGTTTGAAGCATTTAGGGGAATTAGAGCTGCATTAGATGAAAGGGTACATAAAAGTAGACCACACAAGGGGCAACTTAGTGTAGCATCTTTTATTTATAAAATGTTGGAAGGTTCTTCTTCTTGTGATACAAGAGAAAATGATGTTCAAGACCCATATACACTTCGTTGTGTGCCACAAGTTCATGGTGCGTCAAAAGATGCTATTGAGTATGTAGCAAGTGTGCTTGAAACAGAATTAAATTCTGCAACAGATAATCCTTTAGTCTTTCCAAATGAAAAAGATGTTATTTCTGGTGGTAATTTTCATGGTCAGCCTATTGCTATTGTTATGGATTTTTTGGCTATTGCAGTTTCTGAGCTTGCAAACATAGCAGAACGCCGAATTGAGCGAATGGTTAATCCACAACTTTCAGGTGGTTTACCTCCTTTCCTTGTTGAAAAAGGTGGTGTTAATTCAGGCTTTATGATTCCTCAATATACAGCAGCTTGTCTTGTTTCTGAAAACAAGGTTTTAGCACACCCTGCAAGTGTGGATTCTATTACATCGTCTGGAAATAAAGAAGATCATGTTAGCATGGGAACTACAGCTGCAAGAAAATTGTTAGAAATTATTAAAAATGTGCGTCATGTTTTAGCAATTGAATGGCTTGTAGCATCTCAAGCTTGTGATTTAAGAAGGGTGAAAAAATATGGAAAAGGTACTAGTGAAACTATGAAAATAATTCGCCACTCTATTTCATTTTTAGAAGAAGATAGATTGTTACATGAAGATATTATGAAAGCAGTAGAAATTATTAAAAATGATGATAACATAAATCGTATTGTGGACATGATTGAGCCAGATTCTAGTACTATATAGTTTTCATTATATTTAAAGGCTTTAAGATTTAATTATCTTAAAGCCTTAAATTTTAGTAGGGGATTTTATAATGGAAGGATATTATATTGCTGCAAATTGGAAAATGAATTTAAGGAAAGAAGAGGCAATTTCTTTAGCTGAAAATATGGTTGGAGGACTTAAGAACAAAAAAAATAAATATATGATTGCTCCATCTTTTACACTTCTTCCATATGTTTTTGATGTTTTAAAAGGTTCTTCAATTCTTTTAGGTGCACAAAACATGTGTTTTGAAGAAAAAGGTGCATATACGGGAGACGTTTCTCCGCTTCAATTATTAGATGTTGGTGTGCAAGTTGTTATATTGGGGCATTCAGAAAGAAGGCATATATTTAAAGAGTCTTGCGAAATGATAAATAAAAAAGTGCATTTAGCTATAAAAAATGGACTTGAAGTAATTTTATGTGTGGGGGAAACATTGGAAGAAAGAGATGCAGGCGATGCAGAGAAGGTGTGTGAAACTCAAATAAAAAAAGGCTTAGAAAATGTATCGCTTTCAAACTTAGATAAGGTTACAATAGCATATGAGCCTGTTTGGGCAATAGGAACTGGGAAAAGTGCAACACCAAAAGATGCAGATGAAATGCATGGCTATATAAGAAAAACTATATCAAATTTATATAATGAAAAGGCAGGTAAAGATATAGTTATCCAATATGGTGGTTCAATGAAAGAAGATAATGCAGAGAATTTGCTTAAAATGCCTAATATTAATGGTGGTTTAATAGGTGGTGCAAGCTTAAAATATGATTCATTCAGTAAGATATGTAGTATATAGCTCCATTATATTTGGAAGGTGATAATTAACATGATAAAAGATGATCAAATTTATATAGATTGCCTTCCAGAATGGGCTAGAGAGTTTTCAAAAAAATATTGCTCAAAAACAGCTAATCTTTATTGCATACATGGAAATGTTAGAGATTTTCTTCCACATAGAGCATATAAAGGTGTTTTTTCATTTGTTAAAATTACTGATTATGTTTCAGATGTAATATTTGGTAATAAAGATATAATTGTGTTTTTTGATTATTCTTGTGGAATCACCTTTTCTTTTGTGGATATGATGATAGAGTATATTACTGTTATGCACAAAATGTATAAAGATGTGCCTAGTGAAGATTTTATTTCTAGGGACCCAACAAAAGCATTTTTCTATATTGAAAAATATTTTACTTATGTAATTAATAAAAATGCTGAAAAGTATTATAAAGGGGATATCTCAATAAAACCTTCCACAAGAATGGTATTAATTATAGATTATGCAGAAACAGTTGTGCCAAATGATGAAATTCAAAATTTAAATACTGCAGATCGCTATAGCTTAGTAACTATTCATAGATGGGCTGAAGAACCTCTTTTCACAAGAGAAGATGTGTCTATTGTTATGATTGCCCAAAATTTATCAGATATAAATAAAAGAATAGTCTCATCTCCAAGTATTATTAAAATTTATATTCCTTTTCCTAATATGGAAGAGCGCTTTCAATTTTTAACATATCTTTCTAAAAGAGAGAATAGTGAAGATATTTTACTCACTACTGATAGGTCTTTGAATATTTCAAAAATGACAGCTCTTACAGCTGGTTTAAATTTAAGTCATCTTTATCAAATGGTAGCGGAGGCAACACAAGAAGATGAAAGTATTACAAGAGATTTTTTAATAAAGAGAAAAGAAGAAATAATAGAAACAGAGGCTGCAGGGTTACTAGAGTTTGTAAATATTGAATATGGTCTTGATTTTGTTGTTTGCAGTACATTTGTGAAAAAAAGATTTTTTGAGGCTATAAGGGCAATTTCTCAGGGTATGTATGAAGCTTTGCCAATGGGATATTTAATTGTAGGTCCAATAGGAACAGGAAAATCTTTTTTGGTTTCTGCATTTGCTAATGAAATTGGTATTCCTATGGTGCGTCTTAAGAATTTTAGTTCTCAATGGGAGGGAACGAAAGAGTCTAATCTTGAGCATGTTATTGGCATATTAAAAGCTATGTCTCCTGTGGCTGTTATGATTGATGAAGCTGATATTGTTTTAGGAAATAGGCAATCTAAAGACATAAATGGTGCATCGGGAAAAATCTTTGCACAAATTGCAGCGTTTATGGGAGACACTCAATATAGGGGACGAATTATTTGGTTTTTAATTACTAGTCGTCCAGATTTACTTCCTGTTGATTTAAAAAGGCAAGGTAGGGCAGAAGAACATTTAGCTCTTTTTTATCCTGAAAGCATAGAAGAGAAAGCTTTAATTTTTGAAACAATGCAAAAAAAACTTCATATAAAAACTACTGGAGTAGTTTTTAAAGATATTGTAAAAAAAATAACTTTTGAAGTTTCAGGTGCAGACCTTGAAGCTATTTTAGTGCGTGCTAAGATGAATGCTATTATGTCTCAAAGAAATATGGTTACAAAAGAAGATATATTAAAGACAATTCAAGATTTCATTCCACCATCATATCCTTATGAAATAGAACTTCAAAATTTAGTTGCATCAATTGAATGTACTAGTAAAGAAATGGTACCAAGAAAATATCGTGATATGTCTAGGCAAAAAATTCTTTCTGAGATTATGGAGATTAAACAAATTTTAGGTGAAAAATAAAAAAGCTATGCCTATTTATGAATAATATACTAAATAATTAACTCATTATGGATAATTTAAAAAATACAAATAAATCTTTTTATTCACCAATAGAAATTGGCTCCCTAAAATTAAATGGAAATCTTTTTTTGGCTCCAATTGCAGGATATTCAGATGTAGCTTTTCGCTCTATATGCATAGAAGAAGGGGCAGCTTTCACATATACTGAGATGGTTTCAAGTGAGGCTTTAGTTCGTTCTTCTAAAAAAACATGTCTATTATTAAAAAAAGGTGAGCTTGAAAAACAATATGCAGTACAGATTTTTGGGCATTCTAGCAATAATATAAAAGAAGCAGCCAAAATTATTGCAAATGAAGTTCATCCTTCTTGCATCGATTTAAATGCAGGTTGCCCAATGCCAAAAATTACAAAACAAGGTGCAGGTTCTGCATTACTATCAAATCTTCCACTTCTTTTTGAAATTTTAAAAACCTTAGTTGATTCAATGATGCCCTATGATATTCCTATAACAGTTAAAATTAGGTCTGGAAAAACATGTGATATGCCTGTTTGGAAAGAAGCTTCAAAAGTAGCTGTTGAAGCTGGTGTTAAAGCTATCACATTACATCCACGGTCTCAAGTGCAATGCTATTCTGGAGTTAGTAATACTGCCCTAATAGGCGAGCTGAAAAACATGGTTAAAGATTACGACGTAAAAGTATTTGGTTCAGGCGACCTTTTTACACCAGAAGATGCAAAAAACATGTTTGAAAAAACAGCGTGTGATGGAGTTATGTTTGCACGTGGTGCTATGGGTAACCCCTTTATATTTAGAAAAACAAAACAATTATTAGAAACTGGAAAATATGAAGAGATAGATATAAAAACTAAAATTGAAACAGCAAAAAAAGAGTTACTCTTTCTTTCTAACGTTAAAGGAGAACATGTGGCTTGTCTTGAAATGAGAAAAAGAATAGCTCCATACATAAAAGGAATAAATAACGTTAGCGAAGTGAGAAAAAAAATAGTAAAGTGTACTACTTTAAAAGAATATGAAGATGTTTTAAACTCAGTATGTTGTTAGGAAATTGTAAATGAAAAATATTTTACATATGTTTTTTTTAACCTTCCTTTTTGCATCTTGTAAAACAAAAGTGGAAGATGAAATAGCTGTTATATGGACAAATAAAGTAGAAGTTGCATCTTATGTAGAGTTTTTTAATATTTCACAAGATGAATATAAAATAATTGTTGAATATAAGGAAAATCCAGCTCAAGAGATATTAAAAAGTAACGTTTTACCTGATATTGTAATTGCTCCGTGGCTAAAAGGGAATGCTACAAGAAATAAGTTTAAAAAATTAGATAGTCTAGTGAAAGAGAAAATAGATGCTAACAATTTCTATGATGAACTATTAAAACTTGGATATATAGATGAAAGTCAATACCTTTTGCCTGTTAGTTTTAATCTTCCAACACTAATTTTTTCTATCTCAAATAAACATATGCTAGAAAATAACTTTACTATCTCGTTTGATGATATAAAAAAAATTGCTTTAAATGTAAATACTAAAAAGGGAAAGGCATATAACAAAATGTGTTTTGCTCCACGATGGGAAAGGGAAGTATTGTACATTACTATGCAAGCATTATCTGTTAATTTTAAAGAAAGTGATGATCTCTTTTCTTGGGATGAAAATAATCTAAAAAATGCAATAAGTTATTTAAAAGAATGGACAAAAAATGTTAATGAAACATCAGAAAAAGAAGATGAATTTAAATTTAAATATCTTTATGACGCACCATACCTTTTAGTGAATAATGGATTTTGCACTTTTTATTATATGCCAACAGATACTCTTTTTTCTCTTCCAAAAGAGAAAATGCAAAATTTAGATTTTAGATACCTTCAATTTAATGAAACAATACCATGCCAAGATGATATTTTATATGCAGGGATAATAGATACTTGTAAGAACTACAAAGCAAGTGAAGCCTTCTTGCAATGGTTTTATTCCATTGATACACAAAAAAATATTTTAAAAAGGAAAATAGATGAGAGTCTACTAATTAAAGAGTTTGGCATTGCTGGTGGTTTTTCTGCATTAAAGCCAATAACGGAAAAAGTTTTTCCACAATATTATCCACTTTTACTTTCACATTTACCACAAAATCAATCTTTAAAAACACCACATATTCTACCAAATAATTGGAAAATACTAAAAGATGAAATTATTTTTCCATATATAACAGAAGCAAGTTTTTATTCTTCTGATGATAACTCAAATAAAAAGGTTTTAGATTTAAAAAAAAGAATTACAGAATGGAAGAATTCACATTAAATATCTAAAACTATATTGATAAAGTTAGAATATGGTAATAAAATACATCTGTTTGAGGAGGTATAGTTTTCATGGAGGAAACAAATACTAAGAGTACTGAAAATAAAAAGAAATTTCAGTCTAATATATCGTTTATATTGCAAAAAAGTGGTAAACATAAATTTAAAATTATTTTTGCTTCTTGTTTTTCTGTAATTGCGGCACTTTGTAAACTGAGTCCATATTTTTTAATGCAAGTAATTTTGGCTCAACTTATAGATCAAAAGCCTAATAATCAGCTAGTTTTAAACCTTGTTGTGTGGGTTTCTATTTTGATTGTTGGAAACATAATTTTTACTGTGCTAGGACTAGGAGCTTCACACATAGCAGCTTTTTCTATTCTATATGAACTCCGCATTAAAACAATTGAACATTTAGGTCATCTTAATTTAGGCTTTTTTAGACACAATAGTTCTGGTCAAATAAAAAAAGCACTAGATGAAGATATAGAAAAGTTAGAGCTTTTTATAGCTCACCAAATTCCAGATTTAGCAGAAAGCATTCTCACCCCTTTGGTGATTATGATATATCTTCTTATAGTTAAATGGTATTTAGCTCTTCTCCTTTTAGTCCCATTTATTTTAGTTCTTTTGGCTCAGTCGTGGTTGTTTCATGAATATGGAAAAAAAGCATTAATGTATAATGAACTTAAAAAGAGGCTTCACACAACAATTATAGAATATGTACATGGCATTAAAATTTTTAAAGCATTTAATGTTACAGCAAAAACATTTAAAAACTATGTGAATGTTGTTAATGAATACTTAGTTGCTTGGGTTGACATGTGTAACGACAGCATTAAAGCTTACACAACCGGAATTTGTATTATAGATAGTTCCACTTTTTTAATTATTATTCCATTAGGTGGTTTCCTTTTTTTGAACAAAAGTTTAACTGGTGCAGGTTTTGTAATGTTTTTGCTTTTAGGTTCTGTCTTCCTTACAGGGTTCGTAAAGCTTGGAATGCTTGGCGGAAATTTAGCGATGCTTTTGCAAGGAGCAGAAAATGTGAGACATATATTAGAAACTCCTGAACAAAAAGATGGGGAGTTTTTATTGAATACAGAAATTGCAAAAAGTAAAATTGAATTTAAAAATGTAAGCTTTAAATATGAAGAACAATATGTAATCAAAGATGTAAACTTGTCTCTTAAGCCAGGCACTGTTACTGCTCTTGTAGGACCTTCTGGTTCTGGAAAAACAACATTAGGTGTTTTGCTTGGTAGGTTTTATGATGTTAATGAAGGCAACATATGTATAGGTGAGGAAAATGTTAGGAATTTCACAATTGATAGCTTATTATCTAACATTAGTTTTGTTTTTCAAGATGTTTTTATTTTAAATGATACTGTCTTTAATAACGTAAATTTAGGATTAGAAAAAACAAAGGATGAAGTTATTGAAGCTTGTAAAGCCGCACAAATACATGATTTTATTCAAACACTTGAAAATGGATATGACACAGTTATTGGAGAAGGTTCTGGAATTAAGCTATCTGGTGGTGAAATGCAGCGTCTTTCCATTGCACGTGTCTTTTTAAAAAATGCTCCTATAGTAGTTCTTGATGAAATTACATCTTATTCGGATATAGAAAATGAAACTGAAATTCAAAAGGCTTTACGCATATTACTTAAAGGAAAAACAGTTTTGATAATTGCACATAGGCTTTATACTATTAAAAATGCAGATAATATTGTTGTTTTGGATGAAGGGAAAATTATAGAAGAAGGCTCGCATAAAACATTAATAGAAAAAAATGGTGTTTACAAAAAAATGTGGGAAAGGGAAGTAGCATAAAGTAAGGGGAATATATGTTTAAAAAGATAAAAAGATTATTGGGAGATAAAGATTATAAACTTTTTGTTACTCCTATAAAAATATTGGCATTTGATGGCATTTTTCATGGTCTTATATACAGCATGTTGTTTTTTACATTAATGGATTTAGTTAAAGGGACTATGCAAATGAAAAAGCTCCTAATTTATACAGGGATTATGGTAATAGCTCTTATTGCAAGATTTTTTTTATTGTATCAAGGCTACTACAAAACTCAAGCTGATGGGGCTCGCATTATTGCTCGTCTTAGGATAAGAATGGGAGACTATATTAGAAAATTAAGTTTAGGCTATTTTAATAAAAATAATATTGGAACTCTTTCTAATATAATGACCAACGATCTATACGATTTTGAAATGTTAATTACACACATGACAGCTGATATTGTAAAGCTTTCCATTCTTATTGTGTATCTTGCAATTTGTTTAATTTATTCAGATGTTATATTAGGCTCAATACAAGTAGGTATTTTTATTCTTTCTCTTCCTATATTTTTTATAGCTTCATCAAAAATTAAGGAGGCAGGAAAAGAAGCAAAAGTTGTACGCTCTGATATGCTTTCTAAAATTATAGAATATGTTAAAGGTATTGAAGTATTTAAGTCTTACAACATGCTAGGAACGCGTTTTAAAAAATTTAGCGAAGCTTTAAATAGAGTGAAAAAACACTCTATAAAAGTTGAAATTATTGGCATTCCATACATAATTCCAATGCAACTTTTAGTATTTTTGTCTTTTCCTATATTGATATATTTTGCAACAGGAAAATATCTTAATAATGAAATAGGAGTGAGTGAGTTAGTTATATTTATGGTAGTCTCTTTAGCGTTTACCAATATTGGGCTTGCTATAAACATGAGTATGATGGTATCCCGCTATTTCACTCTTTCAATTGATAAACTTTTGGATGTTTTGGACACAAAAGAAATTCCATATACGTTAGAAAATCATAAATTTACAGACTATTCAATAAAGTTTGAAAATGTTAATTTTTCATATTTAGAAGATAAACAAGTATTAGATAACATTAATTTTGAAGCTAAAATGGGAACAATGACAGCTCTTGTAGGTCCTTCTGGTTCTGGAAAAACAACAATATTAAACCTTATAGCTCGCTTTTATGATGTGAATAAAGGTAGCATTAAAATTGGTGAACTTGATATTAAAGAGCTTAATCCTGATGCCTTATTGGAACAAATTACTATGGTTTTTCAAGATGTATATTTACTTCAGGACACAATAAAAGAAAATATTAAATTAGGAAAACAGCAAGCATCTGATGATGAAGTAAAAGAGGCAGCTAAAAAAGCCTATGCTGATATGTTTATTGAAAAATTACCTAATGGATATGATACTCTTGTGCATGAAGGGGGCTCATCTCTTTCAGGTGGAGAAAAACAGCGTATTTCTATAGCACGTGCTTTCTTAAAAGATGCTCCTATAGTACTTCTTGATGAAGCTACCGCTTCTATAGATGTGGATAATGAATATTTAATTCAGCAATCTATAAAAGAGCTTACAAAAAGCAAAACAGTTTTGGTTATAGCCCATCGCCTTAACACTATTAGGCATGCAGATCAAATTATAGTTTTTGATGAAGGCAAGATTATAGAAAAGGGTAACCATGACGAGCTTATGAAAAAGACAGGAACTTATTTCAAGATGTATAATGAAATGGAAAAAGCAAAGAATTGGGAGCTAGTAGAAGAAAAGTAAATGCTTAAAGTATGAGGTTTTGCTTAAAAACAAAACCTCATAAATCTTGTTATAGAAAAACTACATATTATTTTTTCCAAAACATTGGTAAAATATAAATAATCATAGTGTAAAGCTCTAAACGTCCTGCAAGCATTGCAAAAGAAAAAAGCCACTTTGCCCAAGATGAAAAAAAAGCAAAATTACCTATAGGTCCCACTCTTCCAAAGCCTGGACCAACGTTTCCTACAAGAGCTAGTGCAGCACTAATTCCTGTAGTTAAGTCTGCACCATCTATAATAGCAACAACACTAGTGAAAAGACACAAAATAAGATAACAATATATAAAACCTGCGATACTATAAACTACATCCTTTCTTCCAGGTCTTCCATCAAGTTGAATGCTAAAAATGCCATGAGGGTACAAAAGGCGAGCCATCTCATTCTTTGCTTGTTTTCGCAGTATTAACCAACGAATCACCTTAATTCCACCTGCAGTAGAACCAGAGCATCCTCCAACAAACATAAGAGACAAGATAACAAGCTTTGCAAGTGGGGGCCACTTATCATAATCAACTGTTGCAAAACCAGTAGTGGTAATAATAGAACTTACTTGAAAAAAACTATGTCTTAATGAAGTTAAAAAACCATATTGTGGCATTATAGAAATTGCAATAACAATAGTAGAAATAAAAATAATCTTTAAATATGCTTTAAATTCTGAATTTATTAAAATGTCTTTTATATGTCCTGTAAAAAGCATAAAATAAAGACTAAAGTTAATTCCTGCCAATACCATAAAAATAGAACAAATTAAATCGATCCAAAGAGAATTAAAAGCTCCAACACTCATACCGCGTGTTGAAAAGCCCCCAGTTCCTAGCGTTGCAAAAGTGTGGCAAATGCTTTCAAAAGGGTCCATTCCTGCAATTAACAAAAGAACAAATTGCAATATAGTGAATCCTAAATATATAAACCACAATATTTTTGCTGTCTCTGTAATTTTTGCAGTTACCTTCCCCTTATTAGGTCCTGTTGTCTCGCTTTTTATAAGACGAAAACCACCAACTCCTAAAAGCGGAAAAAGTGCTACAGTTAAAGCTACAATACCCATTCCACCTAACCAATGCATCTGGCATCTCCAAAGATGAATGGTGATGGGGATGGAATCTACATCTTGCAAAATTGTAGAACCTGTTGTAGTAAAGCCTGAAACAGCTTCAAACAAAGCATCACTAAAAGACGGAATAGCTCCTGATATAAAAAGAGGTATAGCACCTAAAAAGCCTGTAGCCACCCATGCTAATGCCACTAAAATAATACCTCCACGTGTGGAAAGAACAATCTTACTTTTATCAAGAAAAAAGAAAAGAGTTGCCACAAATAGTGTTATAATCATAGGAAGCAAAAATGCTAGTATTAAATGTGTCTCTCCTTTATAAATTGCTGTAAAAATAGGAAGAACAAAGCTTACAGCTACTATTGCTAAAATCATAAATATTATTTTTACATATTGAAGTATTTTCATTTTTTGTCACTAAATAATTGAATTATTTCACTACTATGCTTAGATTCAACGATAAATATAATGCGATCTAAAGCATCTAGCACAGTATCTCCTTTGGGAATTTGATAAAAATTATTTTTATTAATTAAAAGAATTAAAAACACACCATGTTTTGCAATATCTTTAAGAGTTCTCCCTACTACTTGAGACATCTCCTTTATAATAAGTTCTATAATTTCAAGAGTTCCATCACACATAGTATGATAGCCAATAACATTTGCACCCAAAAGTTTTGCCATAATGCTATCTACAACAACATCTTTAAAAGAAATTGCTACATCAATGCCAATTCTATACGCAATATTTTTCATAATTCTACTTTGCACTAATGATATTGTTTTTTTAACTCCTAATGTTTTTAAGTATGTTGAGGCAATCATATTAAATTCATAATTTTCTGTTGTAGAAATAACTAAATCGAATGTAGAAAGACCCACCTCTTCTGCAAAAGCTTCGTCTGTTATATCTGCATTATAAACTTTAATTTCTGGAAACTGTTTTGCAATATCTTTGGCAATTCTTTCATTGGCTTCTATTACTGTAATGCTTTTTGTATTAGTGAATTTTTGAAAAAAAGCACGCCAAGAAGATGTTTTCATTCGTTTTAATAAATATTCTAATAAAAGTCGCCCAATGCGACTCATTCCTGCAATTGCAATTTTCTTAAAAGTTAAAAGCTCCAATCCTGCAAGATTATAAAACTTTTCTATATATTCTGCTTTTGTTAATATTGATAAGCGAGTGCCTGTAGAAAGCTTAGTTTCTCCTGAAGGAACTACATATTCATTTCCAGTTTCCATTGCCACAACAATAAATTCTGCATCAATTAAAGTTCGCAAATCTTTCACCATAACACCGTCAAGATTGCTATTTTCTTCCACACTAAACTGAGTAATTTCATAAGGAGAATCGTTAAACGAAAGAATATCGCTTATAGCTCCATGGTCTATAATTTTTTTAATTGCTAAAGCACCTTCTTCGTCAGGATATACTAAAGAATGGATGCCTAGCATGTTATCTTTTGTGGAATTAAGAGTTGTTACATAATTTTCATTTCGTACTCTTGCAATTTTTAAAACGTGAGGGGCTAAACTTTCTGCAATGCCACATATAATCATGTTAAGTTCATCAGAATCTGTTACAGCAATTAGTGCATCTGCTTTTGCAAGATTAGCATCTTTTAAAATTGTGGTGTCATTTCCTTCAGCATGAATTACCATACAATCTAACCTATTTGCTGCATGGCGGGAAATCTCTTCATTTCTTTCTATCAAAGTAACATCATGCTTTTTTGTTATTAACCTATATGCAAGTTCTGAGCCTGTAATACCGGCTCCTATAATTATCACTTTCATTCATAAATGATATATTAAATTTTAATAATAATCTAGTGAGGAAAAAGGGGCTTAACTCCTTAAAAGGGACTGCTTACACTCTAACAACTTCTACCATATATCTAACAGAGTCCCCATCTTTTTCTACTTCTTTTTTCTCTATAACAAAAACCAAAGTAGATGAAGAGCTATCTAGTAAAACTTTTTTTATAGAATAAGACTTAACTCCATGCCTTAGAATATCTTTATGCCCTGCATGGTATGTTTTTTTGCTACCATCAGCATATAATACATCGCAAGTGATATAAAAAGAGCTTACACCTTTATTATTATTTTTTGCGTGTAACACAACAGTATACTGATCACTTTTTTCAAAATCCCTAAACATTAAAGTTTTATTATCTTCACTATCTTCTGTTTTTGAATATAAAATCCTTTCTTTGCTATCTTGAGATATGCCATATTTTTTTAGATATGGAGTAGCTCTGTTTTGCAATGCTAAAAACACACTTTTACTATCTTGTGCATAAGTTATTTTAGTTGGTGAAGTTTTAAACACCCCGTGTTCTGCAAAATCGTTTGATCTTGCATCCACTATATAAATTTCAGCATAGGCTTGATAAGTTTTATCTTTTACCCCATGAATGCCAAAAGCAAACATTGTTCCATCACTAGAAAAACCTAAAATAACAAAATTAGAGACATCACCTGCATATATAAAGAACACACTAAAAAACAATAAAAACAAAAAGATAACTTTTTTCATATAAAAACTCATCACATTAAAATTCGACACAGTTACAAAAAAGCTTTACTTAAGATTAACAATGAAAAGACATTTTTTAATAAAGATTTT
>CAUUIE010000038.1:0-16652 GCA_963545065.1 uncultured Treponema sp. | reverse complement strand
GCTAGACTTTCTTCAAAAACTAGCTAGAGTTTCCCCAAACTCTAGCTAGAATTTGAGAGGGAAGTACGTATTTTTTTAAATAGGTCTTTTTTTGAGGTAAGGAAAGAGATGAGCTGCCTATAAAAGAAATGGGCTTTTTCAATAAAAAAATAGCTGAGAATCATCTTGTAAAAATAAGCGATCTGCCCGTTAAATAAGAGGATGGGGCGGGTAATAAAAGGCAGAGCTTTTCTTTTAAAGAGGGGGAGAAAAAAGGTAAAAGTTAAGACGTTAATAGAGATCATTCTAATAGACCAATTAAACATTTTTTTAAACTTATCTTCCATAAGATAATAAAAATTATTAAAACACGGAAGATAAGAGGATTGTTGTTTTTTGTAAAGTCTTAATATCAGTTTTATTACAAAAACAATGAAAAATAAAAGCTATATATTCAAAGTGTTTTATTTGGGTGTATATTAATCAGTAATGTTTTACTTCTATTGACATTTATGTTTTTTTAATATAACCTAGTAAGACCTGTCTTGATATATTTTTCAAATATTTTTTAGTTGATTGGAGGTGCAGAAATAAAATGGTTAAAATAAGATTAAAAAGGATAGGTGCAAAAAAGAGACCTTTTTATCGTGTAGTTGTGCAAGATGTTCGTGAACCAAGGAATGGAAAGACTATTGATGAGGTTGGCTTTTATCAACCTGTGTCTCCTAGTGAAAATAAGATTTCGTTCTCGGAAGAAAAAGTTAAAAATTGGATTAGTAAAGGTGCACAACCTACAGACACTGTTAGAAAATTGTTGAACAAGATGAAAATAACATTATAACTTGAGCTATATAAGGAATAATTTTTATGCAGAAAGATTTAATTGAATATATTGCAAAGTCCTTGGTGGACGATCCAGCTTCCGTTGTTGTTGAAGAAAGAGAAAGCGATAAAGATACTATTCTTGCGTTAAAGGTTGCTAATGGAGATATTGGAAAGGTTATTGGCAAACAAGGGAGAATCGCTCATGCAATACGCACGCTTCTAAGTGCGTGTTCGGGAAAGTCTGGTAAAAGATATATATTAGAAATACTAGATTAGTTTTTTTTGATGGATTTGGTTATAACCGGCTATGTTCTGGGCACTTTTGGAGTTGAAGGAGTTATAAAGGTTGCAAGTTGCTCTGGTGAATATGAGCATTTTTTAAACTTAAAGAAAGTGTATATAACCTTTTCTAAACGTAAAATTGGTAGTAATAAGTATAAAGATGGGTGGTATTCAATAGAGAGAGTAAGGATTGTTAAAGGTTGCGTTCTATTAAAAATAGAAGGATTGACTTCTTTGGAAGAAGCAAAATATTTTGTGGGAGGTCAATTAAGTGTTGATAAAAGCGAGGCATGTTTATTAAAAGATAATGAGTTTTACGCATGCGATCTTTGCTCTTGTGTGCTTTTGTTGAAAGAAAACGTTTGTGGCAAGGTAGCCAATGTGGTTGATGGTGGTAGCGGGGTTTTGTTAGAAGTTTTAAAAAATGATGGGGTTTCTTGCTACGTGCCTTTTAATAATGAATTTATAGGTGATGTTGATATAAACAAAAAAAACATTGAATTAAAAAATGGGTGGATACTTGAGTGAAATTCACAGTACTCACTTTGTTTCCTGAAATTATTTCAGGCTTTTTTAATGCTTCGATAATGGCAAAGGCTGTTAAAAGTGGAAAAATTGCTTATGAATTAATAAATATTAGAGATTTTGCCTTAGACAAGCATAAATCTTGCGATGATCTTACATATGGTGGTGGGGCTGGAATGCTTATGTTGCCTGAGCCACTTAGTAGGGCTTTGGACTATACCTGTGCTAGTGAAAAACATGTAGTTTTTTTAAGTCCATCAGGGAAGGTTTTTAGCCAGGATGTTGCTACTAGGCTTTCTAACATTGAAGAAGTTGTTCTACTTTGTGGGCGCTATGAAGGTGTGGATCAGCGTATTATCGATGAGTATGTTGATGAAGAAATTTCTGTAGGAGACTATGTTCTTTCTTCAGGCGAGGTTGCAGCTCTTGTGGTTATAGATGCTGTGTATCGTCTTGTTGATGGGGTGATCTCTGAATCATCCTTACAAAGCGAAAGTTTTGTGGATTATCTGCTTGAATATCCACAGTATACTAGACCTAGTGTTTTTCATGAACGTAAAGTTCCTGATGTGTTGCTTTCTGGGCATCATGCAAACATAGAAATGTGGCGTTTGCGTAAACGCATTGAAAAAACATGGCTAGTAAGACCTGACTTAATTGAAAAGGCACGCAAGGTAGGTGGCTGGACAAGTCTTAATGATAGTATTTTAGAGGAGATTATAAATGAAAGGAATAATTAGCAAGGTTGAAGCACAACAAATGCTTAGCACTCCACATAAATTTAGAGTGGGGGATACGGTAAAAGTCCATTTTAAAATTATTGAAGGAAAAACAGAGAGAATTCAAGTGTATGAAGGTCTTGTTTTATGTTTTAAAAATTCAGGAATTTGTAAGACTTTCACAGTGAGAAAGAATTCTTATGGTGTTGGTGTTGAGCGTGTGTTCCCTTTTCATTCTCCTCGCATAGCAAAAGTAGATGTTGTGAAACAAGGCAAGGTGAGGCGTGCAAAACTCTATTACATTAGAGAAAAAATTGGTAAGGGTGCTAAAATTAAAACTCTTCTTACAAAAAAGGTTGCCACTAAATAATTTACTGGAAACAATAAGTATGAAAAAGTGCATTTTTTGTTCGTTAGTAATGCTGATTACTTGTGTTACGAATGTATTTTCTGATGGAGAGAATGTTTTAAGAGTGCAGTCTCTTATAGAGTCTGGTCTTTTTAAGAATAAAATGGAAATTTCTTCCTTAGCACCTAACTTAACTGCTGAAGAAAAATCAAGATTAATAGAAGATAATAGGCTTAACAGTGTTTTTCCAATGTATATGAATGGTGCTATAGGTTTTGGTATTGGTTCTTTTTTAGCAAAGGATTATATAGCGGGCTCTATTCATTGTGCAATTGATGTTGCTTGTGATGTTGTAACTATTGCAATGTTTGCTATTTATGCAAAAAGTGTGTTTGGCTCTTTTTCTAATGGCAGTGGTTTAGATACGGTATTACGGAGTGCTAAAATATACCTTTATACAGGCATTGCATCAGCTTTAGTTTTATTGGTTAATAGGATTGCACAAGTTGTTAGTGTTACAGCTCATGTGAATAAATATAATGCTACATTAGTAAAAGTTCTTGCTGGAGATTCTTCTGGCAATAATAAGATGGCTTTTAGTATTTTTCCTGTTGTGGAACCAAAACAATTTGGAATTGGTTTTAATATTGCATTGCCTAAGAAAATTTCTTAATATTTTAGACTAAAGGAATCTTATTGAATATAGACAGGGGTGTTTTATATATAGTAGCTACTCCAATAGGGAACCTTAAAGACATTACTCTTAGGGCTTTGGATGTTTTAAAAGATGTTGATGTTATTGCTTGTGAGGACACACGGCACACTTTAAAGCTTCTTAATCATTACGATATAAAAAAACATCTTGTTAGTGTCCATGCAAGGAATGAAAAAGAAGCGTCTGGTAAGATATTAGAATTGCTTTCTAAAGGTGAAAGTGTTGCGTATGTGAGTGATGCTGGGACTCCTTCTATAAGTGATCCTGGATCTTTATTAGTAGATAAAGCTAGGGAGAATGGGTTTAATGTAGTTCCTATTCCTGGTGTTTCTGCTTTTACAACTTTGCTAAGTGTTGCAGGAGTTTTTGGGAAAGCAGTATTGTTTGAAGGCTTTTTGTCCCCAAAACAAGGAAGACGTGCAAGAAGATTAATAGATTTAATGAGACATGATGTTGCAATTGTGATATATGAATCGCCATATCGTATTGTTCGTTTATTAGAGACCATTAATGAGATTGATTCAAAAAGGCGTGTTATTGTGGGAAAAGAGCTTACGAAGGCACATGAAGATATTGTTTTAGGCTCTGCAGAAGAATTGGTTAAAAAGTTTAGTTCTTTAGAACAGGTAAAAGGAGAGTTTTCGGTGCTTATTTTACCTTGAAACTTAAACTTTTTTATAATATTGTCGATAAAATGGGAAGGGAGGATAGGAATGTATGATGATAGAAAAACTTAATGTAACAAATCCAATATCAAATATACAAAAAACAACTAAGATTGAGGATTTTCCATCTGTAAATTCTAGTGATTCTGTAACTCTTTCTAAAGAAGCTGAAAAATTAGCAGAGCTTCATTTTGCGACAGAGGTTGTAAAGGCAACTAGTGATGTTAGAGCTGAAAAAGTTGCAGAGATGAAACTCAAGTTTGCTGATCCAAATTATATAAATAGTGTTATTGATGGGTTAGCTGACAAAATAATGGAAGCTTACGGTTTATAAATATATATCTCTTAATAAGATGAAGACATCTTGCCTTTTTTAATATGTGTGGCAGGCTTTTATGCTAAATGATGTTATGCTATTGTGAGGACTAAAAGCGTATGGGCGATTTTGTATTCAACTTATCTTCTAATTTAATTGTTGGAACTGATATTCTTATATCTTTGGGTGACTATGTTTCGAAGTATGGCACCCGTTTTATGTTGATATTAGACCCTACATTTAAAGATGTTGACCTTTTAGTTCGTGTAAAAGAATCTCTTGAACAAAAGTCTCTTAGGTTATTTAGTTTTGATGGAATTAAAAAAAGTCCAGATACTGATACTGTTTTAAGATGTTTAAAGCTTGCAAGTGCAGCACACGTTGATGGAGTAATAGTTTTAGGTGGAATAGTAACATGTTCTATAGCAAAAGCGGTTGCGAGTTTATATAATGAAAAAAACACAATTTATAGCTATTTAGAAGGACAGCCAATAACAGAAAAGCCTCTTCCACTTATTCAAATTCCTACTGTTTGCAATAATCCTTTTATTTTTACTAACACATTATATTTAACAGATTCAAGAAGGCGTACGGTTTCTGCATTAAAATGTTATGATGATGTAGCCTCTCTTGTGCTTTTTGATTCAAGTGTATATAAAAAGTTATCATTAAATGCCTTAAGATTGGCTATTTTTTCAGGATTGTCTTTAGCAGTTGATGCATATATTTCAAGACGTGCAAATTTCTTTTCTGATGCCCTATTAAAAAAAGCTATTTCTTTGTTTGTTTTAGCATTAAATCAAGATCATGATAAGATTATTGGGCAATCCATAGAAGAAACATTGACGCAAGCAGGAATCCTTTCTGCAATGGCTTTTAAATCTTCTAGTGTAGGGCTTGCAGCTGCTGTTTCAATTGTTGCTAATGGAAAATACAACGCGTCGGTTTCTTCAGTTTTGGCAATTATGTTAATTGCTGTTTTGCAAGATGCAGTTTCTTCAAATTTGTTTAAAGTATCAGAAATTGCCTTTCTTTTTTTAGAAGGGAAAAAAACAGATGTTTCTAATGAAAATCTTGAAGAATTTTCTTTAAAAGGTATTGAAGCATTAAAAGAAAAAATGCTTGGTTTAGAGCTTCCCACTAAGATGAGTAATTTAAACCTAGCTTTGGAAGATATGACAAGTGTTGCAGAAGAAATATTAACCCTTGATTTTATCAACTATATTCCTCGTTTATTAACTTCTCTTGATGCTCTTGAAATTATAAAGCGTCTTTATTAATGTTAAGAATTTACAGCTTGTGATTGAATTTTTTAAGCTTAAAGGATTAAACAGAAAACAAAGGGTTCGTAAAGTCTTAAAGATATTAGAAATAGCAGAATATTCAATAATAAACAACAAAAAAAATGAATTTCTTGATAGTTTTTATCTTAAACAACTTTTTTCTGTAATTTTAGATGATGTAGATGAAAAAACCAAAAAACAAGTTGTTATTTGGAATGAAAATCCTAAACATGAAGAAATAAGGGGCATAATTAATCAAGTTCGCCATTCTCTTTATAGTGCAACTGGATATTCACCTTCTGAATGGGACTTAATTCTGCCTGAATCTTATAATAGTGATTTGCAAGAAGAATTAAAAGATTTTAGACGATTTTCTTTTAAGAATTTATTCGTTTATGCAGAAGATATTCGTACTCCTTTTAATATTGGTTCAATCTTTAGAACAGCAGAATCTTTTGGTGTGCAAAAACTTTTTATTTCTGAACATTGCACATCACCACTCAATGCTAAGGCTTGTCGTGTTTCAATGGGCTCTATAGACTATTTAGAATGGCAAAAAATAAAATTGGAAGATATGCCAAAATTGCCTATAATAGTCTTGGAAACAGGTGGGAAAGATATTAGTAGTTTTAACTTTCCAAAAGAAGGAATAGGTGTAATTGGAAATGAGGAGCTAGGCGTAAGTGCTGAAGTGCTAAAATGTGCAGATGAAGTTGTAAGTATTCCAATGTATGGAATAAAAGCTTCTATAAATGTTAGTGTAGCTTTTGGTATTTTTATGCAAAAATGGACCGAAAGGATTAGACAAAAGATATAAACTTTGGTTATGGATTTTTCGATACTAGGAAAGTATGTCTTTTAACGATATTTTTATCTTATTTAAAAAAGTTATTACTTCATGGCCTGTTTTAGTAATTATACTGGCGGTATTTGCATTTTTAGCTTTAGTTTTTTATGTAGCAAACTATCATAAAGATGTATTGGATTATTCAATTCCTTCTGTAAAAAAGAAAGATAAGAATAAAAAATAATATTTGCAAAATCAGTGCTCAATTATCCCTCGTTCTGCTAAGCTTACAAAATTGTTTCTTTCGGAAAAGATGATATGGTCTAAAACTTCAATTCCTAAAAGAGAAGCTGAATCAACGAGTCTATAAGTTAAATCGATATCTTCTGGTGAAGGCTCAACATTGCCAGATGGATGATTGTGAGCAAAAATAACAGATGCTGCCCTATCTACGATAACATCAGAAAATACTTCGCGTGGATGGACTAAGGCATTCATTAAAGTTCCTATAGAAACAACTCTTATGTTTATAATTTCATTTGCACCTGTTAATGAAACACAAATAAAATGCTCCGTTTTTCGCGAAGCATAATGTTTTAGATATGGTAAAATTGCTGGTGGTTCTGTTATTTTTCCATAATTACAAGAATAGTAGCGTCTTCCTAGTTCAAAAGCTGCAATTATAGTAGAAATTTTGCCATCGCCCATGCCTTTTAGTTTTCTTAATTCTTTTTCTATATTCCCCGTTTTATTTTTATCTATGCAATTGAGCACCTTTCTTGAAAGCTGTTTAAGTGGATGTTTTGATGTACCTGTGCGAAGCAAAATGGAAATCAGTTCAGCATCGGTTAAAGATAGGGCGCCGTTTTTAAAAAGCTTTTCGCGTGTGTCAGGTTTTTTTTCGTTAATTTGACTAATTTTTAAAACTTCTTTAAATTCTTCTTGGAGAAGTAAATCTATCATAAGCAATCCTTAAATTTATTTTTTTAAATATGTTTGCTTCTATAATTATCTTATTTGTTCTTGTTTCGGCTCATTTTAAGGTAAATTAAACATTAATAAATGTATAGAAATTATTCTCATTTTGTTTTGTTATAGACTAATATTAAAAGTTATTGTATACTTATGCTAACATGAAATAAAGCAATAACATATGCTAAAAAGCATTTAGTTTTGTCTTTTTTCTATTATTATCTTGTGAGGTGATTGTATGAATATTACAAAAGAGATGTTGACTCGTTTTAATGAAGCATATAAGAAATGCCCTGTATGCGAAGCTGTTGCAGGAGCGATAGCAAGGACTGGAATTTTGGAAGCTTCTTTTGTTAATGAAGTTAAAAGGAAGCACAATTTTTTCTTTTCAAATGAAACCAAACGAGGTGAAATAACAAATCAAAAAAGAAGTGGACGTTGCTGGATGTTTTCATCACTTAATGCAGCTCGTGTAAAAGTAATGGAAAAGTGCAATATGGAAACATTTGAATTATCACAAAACTACACACTTTTTTGGGATAAATTAGAAAAGTCTAACTATTTTTTAGAAAGCATTCTTGAAACATTAAACGAACCTCTTAATGGCAGGTTACTAGCTCACTTATTGGCTAATCCTGTTCAAGATGGTGGTCAATGGGACATGTTTGCAGGTTTATTAAAAAAATATGGCGTAGTGCCAAAATATGTAATGCCAGAAACATTTCATTCTTCAGACACTGGCTATTTAGTGATGGAATTAACTCATCGTCTTAGAAAATATGCTGAAGTTTTGCGTTCGGGACACAAAAATGGAAAAAACGTTGATGCACTTCGCAAAGAAAAGGAAGAGTTTTTATCTGGAATCTATAATTTCTTAGTTAAAGCATTAGGGGAACCACCTGTTAAGTTTGACTTTGAATATAAAGACAAAGATAAGAAATTTCATGTTACTAGAGATCTAACGCCACAACAATTTTTTAAAGATTTTGTTGGATGGAATTTAGACGAAAAGATTAGTTTAATTAATGCACCAACTGATGATAAACCTTTTGGAAAAGCTTACACAGTTAAGTTTTTAGGAACTGTTAAAGAAGCAGAACCAATTCATTACATAAATGTTCCTATGGAAGTTTTAAAGAAAGCTGCAATTGATTCAATAAAAGCAGGGGAGCCTGTTTGGTTTGGTTGTGATATGGGACCTTATATTGCTAGAAAAGAAGGCATTATGGATATGGATATTTATGCTTTTGAAAAAACTATTGGTCATCTTCCAGAATTTAATAAAAAAGATAGGCTTGACTACGGGGACAGCCTTTTAACTCATGCTATGGTATTAACTGGTGTGGATTTAGATGATAAAGGAAACCCAATTAAGTGGCAAGTGGAAAATTCTTGGGGTGATGACCTAGGTGATAAAGGTATATTTTCTATGAGTGATAAATGGATGGATGAATATACCTATCAGATTATGGTAGAGAAAAAATTCATAGACAAAAAATGGCTAGAAGCATTAAAAGAGCCACTAGTAGAGTTAGAGCCTTGGGACCCAATGGGTGCTTTGGCATTAATGAAGTAAATTAGTTATTTTTTGTTATCAATAAAAAGCTTGAAGAAATAATATTCTTCAAGCTTTTTTTTATTTTCAAATATTTATATAATATCTTCTAACAAACGGGGCTTATCTTAAATTACATTGTTTTATAGAAACCAATCATTTAGATAAAAAAGCGTATTTCTCTAGTGTTTGCCATATTTGAATGATAAGCTACTATGTAAGTTCCAACCAAAGACGTAATAGCGTCAAGAGCTGTAGCAATAGAAGCCATAAAAAATATTGCTGGGTGAAGAATTAAGAAACCAGATTCAAAACCATTACCATAAATAGAACAAACAACACTTAAAGCAATATATATACCTTCTTTTGATCTATGCGATATACACATTGAAAGAAAAACAGACAAAACAACCAAATAACTCATATCCGTTAGACTATTCATTCCAAGGCTAGAATAAGAAGTCATTATAACAATAAAACTAACAGAAATAACCAAAGCAGAGCCTGCACGTCCAAAGGTTGAAAACATTGGAAGAACAAAAGAAGTAATTCGTCTTCTCACTCCTAAACTTTCATTTGAATGGCGAAAAAGAATGTTTAGAGTAACATTAGCATCGCCTGAGAAAAAGGCAGCAAGCATTGGTGCAATTGAAGCATAAATTAATTTATATGGATTAATTTTTCTACAGAATATTTTAATTACAATTGGGTATATTATTAAAATTATTATGAACAAATCTGCAAAAAGCAAAATAGCAAAATGCAAAAAAGTTTTATTTATCAAAAAGCCTTTAAATTCAATCACCCAATAAGCAGTAATTGCAATTAGTGCAATATAAAACATCTCTACAAAAAAAGACATTAATGAATAAAAAATTCTAGAAAGATTATCAAACAAGGCTATAATTGGTCTAGCATTTACTTTGTCCAAGTTGCAACTTGAGCCAATAAGAATTGCAAAAATACAAATTGGAAGAATAAAAACACTTTCATAAAAAGAAAGAAAAGCATTTGGTGGAAGCATTCTTAAAAATGCCTCTTTTATTCCTAACGATGCTTCTAAAGCTAATGCTCCTTCTTCTTGAAAAATTGGCACACGTGGAGCACTCACTAAAATAACAGATAGAATTCCTATTATTGAAACTAAAAAAGATAAAATTAAAATAACCAAAAAAGAACCAAATACCACCTTAAATAAAGAACCACTTTCTCTAATTTTATAAGTGCCAAGTGTCATAGTAAAGAACAAAAAGGGAAAAAGGGAATATTTGCCAAATTTTATTGATATATCACACAAAAAATTTATAGTACTTGTAGCAAAACTATTTCCAGTAGGGAAAAGAAAAGCTATTATCATCCCTAAGCTTACGCCTATTAAATATTTAATCCATATTTTCATAAATCCATATCTTCCTAAAGATGTTGTATGATTTGATATGTTGGAATAAATAAGCAATTGTGAGATTTTAGTATATTCTTATTTAATAAATTATTCAACTATAAATTTATAAACATGAAATAAACTGTTTGTTATATATGGATTAAAAAGATAATTAAGACATACATTTAACATTTATAAAAAATGTTATTGTTTTTACATAGAATTTAGTATTGTGGTATCTACAAAGTTTTTATGGAATTTAAGATTCATTAGATAACTTTGTTATTGAATCTTCTACATCTTTTGATATTCTTTGCAAAGTAGTTTGTAATGTTTTTAAAGTTTCTATCTTTTCTTCTATTATTTCTTTTTTTATCTTTGCCTTTTCTAAATACGCTTCTTTTGCAATTACATATGTTTCAAAATCTGGTGGATTAAATTTAATGGAAGAAATTGTTAAATTAAAAAGAGAAGAGTTATTATTTTCTATAATGTTTTTACATTTGTCTTTAAAAGATTGTAAGCTATATTTATTATCAATTTCTTGATATGAAGAAACAACTATATCTACTGTGTTTTCTATTATATTATTTGCTTCTTTTTTTAGATATCTTAAAAGTTCTTCTTGTGTTTTTATATTATTTTTTTTTATTTCTCCTATAAAACCTGCTTCATTTATGGAAAGATATAATTTAATTTCAAAGGTATAAGAAAAATTGGGAGTGTTTATCAATGCTGTTGCATACTGCTTCCCATTTTCTAGTTCATTTTGAATTGTTTTTTCTATTTCAATTTGTGAAAGATCAAAGATAAGAAGCTTTGAATTTGTTGGAACAAGCCTTTCCCAACACCATGTAAAATTTTCATGGGAAATTAAACTTTCGTAGTAACCACCTGTTTTTGAAACCATTACTCCAGTTTTTCCTAATGGAATGTAAAGTTGCACATAGCCTAATGTAAATATAGTAGAGGTAATAATTAATAATAAAACAAGTTTAATGAGAAATTTTATCATAGTGCTTTTCATATTAAGACCTGAAAATAATAACAGTTTATATGTATATTTTCAAGGTGAGCTATGATGATGACACTTTAATATAAAGATTTGTTATTTTTCCCAGCTAAGAGAAGCAAACTCAGTGGAATCAGGATATATATATTTACCATTTTTGCAAATATATTTTTCTCTGATATATGATCTTAACTTTTCATCATATGTATTATTTTCTATGCAAAATATATTTTTCAAACTTTCAAGAGCCTTTTCAATAGAATCATAAACGCGATCGAAATGAGAGAAAGGAAGCATCTTTAACGTTGGCTTAAAATTCCATTGAGATAAAATATTATAGACTATGTCTAGTTTAGGAATGAGTTCAAAATATTCTCTTCCAACAATTTTTGAAACATCTTTATTTTGCATTTCTATTGCACAATTTCTATAAAACCAATGTATATAGCACTTTTTCTTTGCAACATAGTTCATTTTTTCTAAAAAATTAACAATATCGCGAGTGATAAGGGAAAAAGAAGAAACTACAACATCATAACGCTCACTTCCCTTATAATCTTCCCAAAACTCAGTTATTACACTCACATTTGAAACTCCTAGCGTTTTAGCTCTTTCCATAAACATAGTTACAAAAGCTTTTGCTGGCTCTATTGCAGTAAGGCTTTTAGCACGTTTAGCAAGTTCAAAACTGATTATTCCAGGTCCTGCACCTATTTCTAAAATAGTGTCTTCTTTTTCTACTTTTATTTCACTTGCTCTTTTTATTCCATCTTCTATTATTACATCATCTTTTATATAATTTTTTGCACTAGAAAGATTTAAGTTTTTAATCTTTTCTCTTGCTCCATCTTTCATAATTTGACGTTTTGCAATGCTTTCCCACAATATTGCTAATTCTTCTATTGTGCAGTTTTTACTTAAATCATTCATAACTTTTAATCCTTTTCTTTTGTTAAACTTTTATCTAAAGATATAAAATAGTTGAAATCATGTTTTTTACAATATTTTATAATTTGACTTTTTATGTGCCTATTTGCACCATATTCTAGTAAAAACACTTTTTTATTTTGTTTTTTTACTTTTTCTAAATATTCTGTGAAATATTTATTTTCTTTTGAGGATTGTTCAATATATTTGTTGTTTTTAAAATCTATTAAAGTGAATACACATTCTTGATTTACTCCATCAAAAATTTCAATATCTTTTTTTTCATTAATTAATTTGCTAACAAAATAATCTCCACCATTAATTATAATTTCTAGATTATATTTATGTAGCCCTTTTAAAATAGTAATTAAACCTTGATATATTTCTTCTTTTTGATATTGGTAATAAACGTCAGTATTGTCTATAAAAAAGCCATCAAATCCTTTTTGCTTATATTCAAAAGCTAGCTTTTTTATAATAAAATCTTGCCATTCTTTTTTTGAAACATCAATCCATTTTTCATCTGGCCAATCATTATAGATGCCTAATGAAAATCTTTCATAATTACTATAGTAACTTCTGTAGTTTTCTAGTGCTCCAACATTTAAATATGCAAATACTTTTTGATTTTTTTTGTGAAATTCCATAAGATGATTTTTATCAAATTCTTCTGCTTCAATAACAATTATTTTATAATTTTCTAATCTTTTAATTTCTTTATTATTAAGTCCTAAAAAGACCCCGTATTCTTTTTTAAAAGAAAAAGATGTGAATAATAGATTTAATATTAATAAATTAAAAATTAATATTGTTTTTCTAAAGAAATTATACATTATGTGAGTTTAATATAACAAAGATATAAATACAATGGATTAATATTGATTAAAAAGTGAAATGCTATTGTGCTCCATATATGTAATATGATGTGCCAACAATAGATAATTATTAATACTTAAACTTTTAAATTAAGTTATTGCTAACATATAAAGTAGATATCTACTTGACCTTTTGCTATACTTCTTATATAATAGGAAGAGACTATGGAGAGGGAATATAGTGTTCAAATGTAATTGGTTAAGGTATAAGCTTTGCTTTGCTTTGCTTTGCTTTGCCTCTTTATGCTCAAGAGGAGCCATTTTGGGTTTTACACAAAGATGCACGCTTTCCTCAAGAAGTTTATGTTAGTGCCCTTGGCATAGGGCAGACAATTCAAGCCTCGCGTGAAGACGCTGTTTCACAACTAATCCTTTATTTTGATTCACAGATAGAAGTAAATACTGCATCTGATATTTCTATACAAGAAACAAAAGATTCTTTAGATAAAACAAAAAACTACTCTTCTCAGGTTGTAATTGCTTCAGAAGCACAGTTACCATCCCTTTCATTTACCGAATCTTTTTTTAATAAAGAAAGCAATGAATGGTATATATGTGCTTATATCAATAAGGAAGAGTTTGTTAAAATATCTATAGTAGAAGTGCAAACAAGCATTCAAAATATTGAATCTTCATTAAAAAGCATCAAAAAAACTTCTCATTTTTCTAAATTTATTAACTTATCAAAAACTCTAAAAGAAATGGATTTATTGCAAAAAAGAGCAAGACAAATAGCTATTTTAGATTTTGCAAATGGGGAGAGGATATATTCTAAAATCAGAACTCTTAAAAATGACTGTTTTGAACAAAGAGAACAGTTAAAAGATAGAATAAGATTCTCTATTAGTATTGAAAATGATTTTGAGGATATTCTTTCATCTGCTTTAGAAGAAATACTTGGAAATGAAGGTTTTATATGTGCTTTTGACGCAGGGCTTTGTTTAAAAGGAAGCGTTAAAACTACTATCACAAAAAATAATGCGGGTGTTTTTGCAACTCCGCGTCTTAGCATTCAAATAATTGATTTAAAAAATAATGGGAAAACACTAGGCTCTTATACAAAAGTATATAAAAAATGGGGGCACATAAATGAAGAGTCTGCAATAAAAAAAGCCTTTGTTGAAGTAGAAAAGGATTTGCGCTCCCATTTTATGGAAGCTTTTTATTCATTGTAGTTAATGAATGTACATATTAGTAGCAATATTTTTAAATATCTAGTTAATAAAAAAAAAGGAGATTTTAATGAAAAAATTTGTTGTTTTGCTAGGAATGTTTTTATGTGCGCTCTTAATGTATGCTACAGATCTGCAAACTGCAATAAAAGACACAGCCGTGCAGTTTTCTTCAACACTTAAGCCTAGAAGTGTTGTTGCAATTATTGGTATTTATTCAGAAAACGCTGAGCTAAGTGATTTTATGATGGATGAACTCACCTTGCATTTTATTAAGATTAAAAAGCTCACTATTGCAGACCGTGTGAATTTAGCCGCAATTAAAAAAGAAATGAATTTTCAACTTTCAGGAGAGGTTGGAGATGAATCTATTCAGCA
This sequence comes from uncultured Treponema sp., assembly GCA_963545065.1. Lineage (GTDB taxonomy): Bacteria > Spirochaetota > Spirochaetia > Treponematales > Treponemataceae > Treponema_B. Next base: position 1,935 of record CAUUIE010000038.1, on the reverse strand, counting down.
ATTAGGTGCAAAAATAGGTGCTGAAACAGTGATTCAAGGGGTTTTAAAACAATATGGAGGAGTTTTTACATTAACTATTCGTGCACTAAATGTTAGAACAGCTGCTGTTTCAGATATGTATCGTATGAATGTAGAGTTGGGTGAAGTAGAAATGAATATGCTTGGGATGAAAGCTAAGCGTGCAAAAAAAATATTACGTACTACTTCGGGAAAGCCAATTAACCCCACATTGGTTGGTTTTGAAAATATGTTATTTGGGCTTGGCTCTTATATGAGTGGGCACTATGGTGATGGTGCTTTTTTAACTGCATCACATGCTATTGCATGGATATTTTTAGGTGCTGGACTTGCTATTGCGGGACCAAACAATGGTCCTACTGGTGTTATACTTGTATCATTATGTCCATTTATAGAGCTTACGGCAATTATATATGGTGCCATAAGACCTTACTATTATGGAGGTCCAAGTATTATTGCTACTTCTGATAAATCAGGTTTAATGTTTAATCTTGCTCTTACCCCTAAAGGCAATATAACACCACAGGTTTCATATATTTTTAGATACTAATGGCATCTTTGTTTAAAAAATGCTTGTTATTAGGAATAATTAATAATTTTAAGGAGTTCGAAATGAAAAAAGGAATTAGTTTTATTTATTTATGTTGTTTTTTTGTAGTAGCTTTTTATACTAGTTGTCAAACAATTAATAATTCTACAAAAGTTGCTAGGAAGGTTAAAGTCCCTGAGATGATTGATCATAAGAATATGCAATTTGGAAAAGATATAAAAGATATACCTAAGTGGATAACCATGGAATTGCATGAGATTGAGGAATTACCACAATATAAAAGTAAAGATCTTGTTATGTTTGTGTTTGATCAACACAACATAAAAGACCTAGAAGCAGGCAAAATATGGATGAAAAACTTTACTGTTGCTAGCGAACTTGCAAAACATATTTCTCAACGAGTTAAAGATAGTGCAGCAGTTGCTGTTGCAGGTAATTCTTCTGGAGTTGGGGCTTATATGGAAGAACTAGTAAAGTCAGTTAGCGAAGCAAATATTAGTGGTCTTAAAAAAGAAGGGGACTATTGGACATATAGACGATTTTTTACAGCTGATGGAGAGGTAGAAGGCGATTTTTATTCAATGTATATGCTTTATAGCGTACCTAGGAAAGTATTAGAAGGAATTTTAAAAGAAGCAATTGATAAAGCAAATGGAAAAGTTCCTGCAAAAACTCAAGAAGAAATAGATGCACGGGCTTTAGTGCAAAAGGCTGTAATTGAAGAATTTTAGTGTTGTGCTAAAGATATAAAATATTTTGGTTATTTAACTTCTATAGTGTGTCCTATTGCTATGTGCTTTAGGTGCATCGCCTTAAAAGTAACATATATAGAGCTATAAAAAACTATTTTTATAGCTCTTGTTTCATAGCAGTTTTATTTAAAAAAAAGCCCCAGCCATTTACTATAAAAGTCTCTATTAAAATGCCCTAATATAGCAGGGCTTGTTTCTTGCAAAACTTACTCTTTAAAACTTGCAAAAAAGTCCCCAAAAACTTAAGCATTATTACTTTTGTTTCTATCGAGTGTAATAGTCTTACACTCTTTTAGCTAAAAGGTGAGCTCCCCCTAGCTAACGGGACGCTTCCCGCTAGCTAGACGGAGGACTCCCGTTAGCTAATCGGCAGACCTGAGTGTTGCTAGAATGCATCTATATATTACTTAAATGATTGGCTTTTTATTCTAGTTATTACACAGCATCAATTCTAGCTAAAACGTGGGCCCTATTCTAGCTAGAACAAGAGGCATAGTGTTGCATACCTTTAGGTGCGTTTATTGTAATGATGGGAGCCATGTTTTAGTAGTAAACTGGAGCCTATTCTAGCTAGACTTTCTTCAAACTCTAGCTAGTTTTTGCCTAAACTCTAGC